>JBOGDK010000060.1:0-16387 GCA_050701795.1 Micromonosporaceae bacterium | reverse complement strand
GGGACCCCGGGTACTCCGGGTCGGCGGCGAGGGGGTCCTCCACCAGTGGCCGGTCTGTGGCGCCCTCGTCGTCGCCGGCGCGGCCGGAGAGCCGCCGTTCGTACTCTGACCAGGAGATCGGCGGGTTGTTCCAGCCCATCAGTCGTACACCGCCTCAACCCACCATCTGCCTCCGGACAGCGCCAGCAACAGCGCCCGACCGTCTGCCAGGCAGACCTGGAACCTGGCCCTGCGCTGTGCCTCCGCGGGCGCCCACCAGCGTTCCTCGACTGGCCACGGGCCCGCCCACGAGGTCACGTCGACAGGCGATCCGCCCCGCGGGCCCTCCGAGGCCACCCGGCGCAGCAGGGATTCATGCGTGGTCTCGGACAGCCCGACCACCACCCGGCACAACGGTGCGGTCATCAGGTGTCGTCCGGTGACTCCGACAGATCCCGCGTCCGGCCCGTACACCAGGGCGGGGAGCGGCTCGGGATACACGAGGGCGGGCGCCGGCTCCGGGATCCTTCCCGGCCATGGGCGGCCGGGAGGGCGATCGGGGCTGCGTTCATCACCCCACGCCACCAGCCGTACCAGGTCCGCGGTGCCACGCCCGCCAGAGGGCACCGCGGTGAGCACGGCCTCGGGTCCGAGCAGGCCCTGCACCCGTGACAGCGCCCGGTGTGCGCGTTCTCTGCCCTGGCCGGCATCCCCCCACAGCCCGAGCTGCATCCCGCTCTGGGCCACCACGCCGTCCGGCACCAGACGAAGCCGGGTGATCCCGGCGGTCGGCCGACCTTCGGGGTGCTCCTCCACCAACCCGCTGCCGCCGGAACCGCCGATGATCGAGATCTTCGGCGGCCGCCTGCGCACCCCGATGCTGGTCCCGGAGAGCCAACCGTCGAGCTGCCACCGCACCCGGTCGGCGATGTCAGCCGCGGAGAGTGCGCCGTCGTGCCGCCACTGCCGGGTCAGCTCCTCGCCGTGCTCGGTACGCGCCTCGATCAGCAACTGGGTGCACGCCAACCCGTGGCCTGCGAGCCGCTGGTGCAACGTCTCGCCGAGGGTACGGGTGGCGAACACCGCGGCGTCGACCCGATCCGCGGGCGGATCCAACTCCATCACCGCGTCGAGATCCGGTGGCGGGGTACGGGCGGCCAGCGGCCTGGGGTCCAACCCCCGAGCGAACCGGTGCGCCATCGCGGCGTCCTCGCCGAACCGGGTCAGTACGTCGGCTTCCGGCAACCCCGCGAACTCGCCCAGAGTACGGATCCCGAGGCGACGCAGGATGTCCACCAGCTCCGGCCGTTCCAGGGCGGCCACGTCCAACGGGGCGAGGAACTCCGCCGAGTGCCCGGGATCGACCACCACCCCGGCGCGGGCGGCGTGAAACGCGGTGAAGATCCCGTCGGCCACCCCGACCTGGCATTCCACACCACAGGCCTCCGCCACGTGGTCGACCATCCGCTCAGCCGCCCGCTGTTCGCCGCCGAAGTAGCGGGCGGGTCCACGTACCGCGATAGCGCAGGCACCGGGCCGTAGCACCGCGACCCCGGGGGCGATCGCCTCGACGGCGGTGACCACCGGTTCGAAGGCCCGTACGTCCCGGGCGGGGTCCTGGTTCACCACGATCAGCTCGGGGCACCGGCCCTGCGCCTCCCGACGCCGCAGGCCACGGCGTACCCCGTCGACCCGGGCCTGAGGCGAACAGGCCAGCACCCTGCCGGCGGCGAGTACGGCGATCGGCGCACCAGGTGGATGACCTTCGCTGACCACCGCGGCGACGACCGGCCAGTCGGGGCACCACACGACGAGAACCCGGGACGCCGCCGGGGTATTCAGATCCCGCCTGGGTCGACGTTCGGCGGTCGCCTTCATGACGCCGCACCCACCGCTTCCGCCACCTCCGGATCCGGGGCGGCCGTCAACGGGTGGGGCGCGAGATCCGGCTGTGTGGGGTTGCCGGGATGCTCCGGCAGCCGGAGTCGTACCCGCCGGGTCCGTGCCGCCGCCCCTCGCCCGTACGAGACGACGTCCAGCTCCCGGGCTCGGAGCCGCCCCCGTCCGGCTCCGAGCCCGTGCCACACCTGACCGGCGACCCGCAGAGTCACCTCTGCCCCGTCCCAACCGCCGTACGACACCAGCACGCCGCCGCGTTGCTTGGCCCGGGCAGCCAACCTGCGCGCCAGGGCCGGCGCGACCGGGCCAGGGGGGCACACCACCACGATGTCCAGGCCGTCGAGTAGGGCGGCCGCCACCGTCACCCACTCGGTCCCGGGGTACGGCACCAGAGCAAGCCTCCCCAGGTCGATGCCCTGCTCTGCCGCGGCCGCCGCCCCCAGGGCGGGGACCCCGACCACCCCGCACCAGGATCCGGCGCGTACCGCTTCGGTGAGCAGCGCGAGAAGCAGCGAGGTGGACCCCGCCGCCCCCGGCGTGACCACCGGTCGCTGCTCTCCCCCGGTGGCCACGGCGACTGTCGCGCCACGGCGCAGCCCTTGCCAGGGCACCAGGGGACACAGCTCGGGTCGAAGCGGAATGACCCGGTCGACTCCGGTGCTCCGTAGCCGTTCGCTCGCCCGCCCGACAGGGCCGGCGAACGCGCCCCGCCCGATCAGACCCTGTTCGACCAGCTCAGCGAGCTGCGGCGAACCCGACCCGGGCGGGGCGATGGCGGCTACGGACATGATCGTCGACTCCGACTTACTGCTCCGAACCAGCGGATCTCACGTCGTCGAGCTGCTCTGCCGGGTCGAATCCGGTGAGCAGAGGCTGTTCGGCGAGCCCCAACGTGCTCTCCACCACCACGAGGAACCGCCCGGCGTCCCGTACCAGATCATCGGCCTCCCGGGCGGTCACAGTGCGGGGAATGCCGGCCTCCGCGGCGGCGCGCTTGACCGCGCCGGTCGCGAAGAACCCCGCCCACTCCGACAGCTCCGGCGCCACGATGGCCAGTAGCGCCCAGACGCTGGTGGGCCGCCCCCGGCGGCGCGGCACTGGACGCGCCCGTGCGGCCAACACGGCAGCTGCCGCCCGCAACGCCGCGAGGTGGGCGGTGGCATATCTGAGGCCGTCCACCGGGCTGCCGGCGGCCTCGACCAGACCTCGGCGGGCCAGTCTGAGCAGCTCTGTGGGGGTACGTTGCGGCAGCACGTGAGCCGGGATCACCGGCGCCGTCCGCGTATCCGAGGTCGGAGCGACGGCGGCCAGACGCGGCGACCGGTTTAACTCCGGTGCCGTCGCTGTCCTCGGTATGGTCAACATCTGCTTCCCCTCCAGTTGTCGAATATCGGTCGCATCGACGACGACCACTGCGGGGAAGTCGCAGCGGGTTGCCGGTTGGGCGGAGTGCTTCCCCCACTCCGCCCAACCGGCCAGGGCCCCTCCCGCCCCTAGGGGGGTCGAATCAGGCAGCGGGTGGGACCCCCATCTGCCAGCCGGGCCGCGACACCCGGTCGGCAGTGCCGTGATGGTTCGAACATGTGTTCGAACACGTCTACAGTAAACCCTGCCTCCGACAAAACCGCAACGCTCTTGGAGAGGTTCGCCCCAACTGCTTTCACAGCCCTACAGCCTGCGAAAACACCCGCTACAGACAGCTTGAACCGGCGCTGACCGGCGCCCGGGCGGGACGCCTGGCATCGACCTTCCGCCTGCGCGAGACGCCGCCGAACGAACGCCGACTGTCACGTCAAAGCGCCACAGTGGGTGGAGGGCGCCGAAGCACCAAGGCACAGCGCCAGCGTCGCCTCGTCCCACTCCCAGAGCTCCGGTGAGGCACCGCCACAGCCCACCGCTCGAACTGGGAGTCCGCGGCGAGTTCCGCTTCCCGGCCGCGCCATTGGTCAAGGTAGCGATGGGGCAGGGCGCGAGCGGTGTACCGCGAGGGCCACTGGGAGCCGGGCGATGTCCAGGACCCGGTTGCACTCGGTGTCCTGTCCGCGTCCCTCGACGATCGCGGTGGCGATCGACGGGTGGACCGTCCGTGCCGAGCCCCAGGTCCACCGCCTGCCGCGCCTCCTGATCGCTCACTGTGACACCCACGGTCCGCAGACAGCTCCCCGGCTAAGTGACCGCGAACGGGGAATCCCACCTGGCCACCAACAACAGCCCACGGCGCCGCGTCGCCAACGCTCACAGCACGGGGGGCCCCGCGGTGATCCGCGACCGGGCTTCGGCCACCCCGCCGCGCCACCAGCCCATCGCCTCGATCCACCAGGTCAGTCCGGCCTCGGCGTACCCGGCCACGATCCGAGCGGCGTCAGCCACACCGGTACGTCCCTCCAGCGCCACATCGAAGCCGTCCAGCCCACCCCTTTCGGACGCCACCACCTCGAGCGCGGTACGCAGCGCCGACGCGGGCATGGTGGCCCCTTTGCCGTAGTCAGCGTGGGTCGGCACCACACCGTCCCACCGCGCAGCCCGGCGGAATCCCGGCCTGGCGGGCCAACGCCCGGCAGTCCAGATCGGCACCTTGGTGACGGTGCCAGGCCCCGGACGTGAGGCGTCAAGGGACGAAGGTGCCGAGTCACGGGCGCACGCATCGAGTGAGTCGGCACCTTCGCAGGCACCTTCGGCGCGCTGCACCGGGGTGGGGAGCATGCGTACCCCCGCGGCAGTGACGCACCTTCCGCGGAAGTCCACCTCGGCACCGGACCACAGTTGACTGAGCACCGTGAGCGACTCGTCCAACCTGCCGGCCCGTACCCGCAGCGAGGGGTCTTCTCCGAACGCCGCGTACTCGGCGTCCATCGATCCGAGGGCGGCGCCGAAGACCATCCGTCCGCCGGAGAGCACGTCCAGCGAGGCGACCTCCCGCGCCACCACCTGGACGCGTCGCCGCGGCAATGCCGTCATCAACGCACCCAACCGCACCCGGGTGGTACGGGCGGCGATCGCCGCGAGCGAGACCGTCGGGTTGGCCACCGGCCACGACTGGTCGTGGTACAGCACGTGGTCCCACAGGAACACCCCGTCCCAGCCGTACTCCTCAGCCGCGACTGCCAGGTCAGCGAGCACTCGCGGGTCGCCGAACTCCGCCACGTTCGGCAGCCCGACGGCGTACCGGACGGTCATCAGATTCGCCGTGGCGTCCGCGCGCCGTTCCGCAGGCACATCGTGGTAACGAACACGTGGAAACCTCCCGTATCGGGTGTTGCGACCTGCACCGCGGAAATGCTCGGCTGGGTTCACGACAGGCGCCAGGAACCGGCTGTACGGACGATCGCACCGAGTCTAGGCAGCGGGGGTACGGCATCGTGGCGGCGGTGATTCCGCGCCGCCTTCGCCACGATGCTCACTCACTGTTGCCGTGTGCGTACGGTCTTGTACGGTTCCCTTACCGTCGGCGCGAATCTGTCCGGGGCAACGCACCACGACGGACGAGGGAGGCTCCTTCTCACATGACGCCCGTGCACTGGACGGGGGACGACGTCGTCAAACGGCTCGACGAGGTGCTGGCGGTCTACGCCGAGGCGATGGAGTACTCGCCGGACCTCGCCGCCACCCGCCGGGGGTTCCTGTACTCACACACCCACCGGTCCGGCTTCCGTGCCGTCGCCACGCTCACCGACGACGACCGACTCCTCGGCTTCGGGTACGGCTACAGCTCCGGCCGCGGCCAGTGGTGGCACGAGCAGGTACGTACCGGTCTCACCCAGGCGGCGTACCTCGCCTGGCTCACCGACACCTTCGAGGTGGTGGAGCTTCACGTCCGGCCGGAGGCACAGGGCCACAGACTCGGGGAACGGCAGCTCGTGGCACTACTGGACGGGGCGCCCGAACGTACCGTCGTACTGTCCACCCCGGAAGTGCCCGGCGAGGGTTCCCGGGCCTGGCGGCTGTACCGCCGGATGGGTTTCGTGGACCTGCTCCGACAGTTCCGGTTCCCGGGCGACGACCGGCCGTTCGGGGTGCTCGGCAGACACCTGCCGCTGGACCGGGCCGCCGCGACCAGCAACGACTCCGCCGCGTCCTGAACCCGATCACACGCGACCACCGCGTCGCCGTGGTTGGCTGAGCGAATGACCACAGCGGCCCGGACCCGACCCCCGCCCGGTACCACGACCTGCGGGCGATGTTCATCAACTGCTGCACCTGGCCCGGATGCTGCCAGACGCCGGCGGGATCCCGGCGTACGGGAACCAGCTCGGAGTGGGACGCGGGTTGCCGGTTCGGCGCCGCCAACCCGGAGCACCGCCAGCCCCGCCGCCCCGCACTGATCCGCGCGCCCGGATGGCCAGCCGGTGCCTTCAGGCTCACCTCAACGAGTGATTGACCGCGTCGGCGAGTTGCACCAGACCACCGAGCCCGAGCAGCACCCACACCGTCGTCGCCATCGTCGCGGCGCCGATTCCGAGCTCCGGGGACACCAGGGTCGCCGCGCCGGAGAGCCCGAGCCCGATCGCGGCCACCGCGATCCGCATCGACCGCTCCGCCATGGTCGCCATCCGGGCAGGGCTGGTTCCCGACATCATCGCCTGGGCCCGGGCGTACTCGTGCATCCAGGCGACGGCGCCCGCGGCCGCGGCCAACCAGCCCGGCGTACCCGCGAGCCACAACGCCGCGAGCCAGCAGAACTCGCCGAGCCGGGCGGCGATGGCGCCGTACACCGTGCCGAGTGGGGTGATCCGGCCGACGATCACCGCGACGGCACCGTCCAGGCCTTCCGCCAACATGGTGAACAGCACCAGCGCCGCCGCCGCGAGTGCCCACCGGGGACCCAGGAGCAGCAGCGACGGGGCCGCCATACAGGCGAGCAGCCCGATCCAGGTGAGAGCTCCGGCGCTGATCGACAGCCGTGCCAACGGCCGGCCGCAGACGTACGTCAGGCGCATCCAGGCGCGGACCAGGGGAACCGAGTGGCGGGGGTCGAATCCGCCGTGCATCGCTGACCACCGGGCGGCGTAACCGTCCCAGTCCTGAATGGTCAGCTCAACAGTTGCCACCGCACCTCGACCGTGGTCATGACGTCCAGCTCGCCGCTTTCGACGGGCATCGCCTCCGCTGCGGCGAACCGGGGCTGCGGCAGAGGGCTAGGCGGAGAATACCCTCCGTCACCCTCTCGTACCGATATCACCACGCCGAGCCGGCGATCTGCGAGGGCGGCGTACTGCTGCGCGGCGGCCAGGGCGTCGGCGTACGCCCGTGCGCGCGCCTCCGTACGCGCCTGCGCGTACCGATCCCCGGACCGGTCGATGTCGTACCGGACCGCATGCAGCCGCGCCGCGTCGCCCCCGGCATCGAGCACCGCGGTGAGCAGCTCACCCGCCCCGGACAGATCCCGCAGCCGTACGGTGAGCTGCTGACTGGCTGACCAGCCTCGGGGCTGGCCGTCGTGGTGGTACGCCTGATGCACCGAGGCGCCCGTGGTCTGCAGATCCGGATCGCCGACACCGTCTCGGCGCAACTGCGCGGTCATCGCGGCGAGCGCCGCCGAACACCGGTTCAGCGCCTCCGAGACCCCGGCGCCGGCCGCCTCCGCACCGACCTGCACCAGCAGTACGTCCGGATCCAGCACCACCCGCCCGGTGCCGGTGACCAGCACTCCGTCGGTAGCCTCCGTCATCGCCTTCTCCGTTCTCGACCGGGACGACCACGCGGCGACCCGGACGACCACGCCGCGCCCTTGACGACCCGCGACCTGGACGCCGCGGCAAGACCCGGCAGCACCACCGGTCCCGTCAGCCCACCTGGGCCGCGGTGGTGCCGACCCGCAGGTTCTGCCACACCTCACGGGTCGCCGTGGAACGGTTCAGGGTGATGAAGTGGATCCCGGGCGCACCTTCGGCGAGCAGCTTCGACGACAGGTCGGTGGCCACCTCGACACCGATCGCGCGTACCGCCTCGGGATCCTCGGCGACCGCGAGCAGCCGTTGTGCCAGGTCGGGTGGAAACTCCGCACCGGACAACTGCGCCATCCGCTGGATCTGCTTGACGTTGGTCACCGGCATCACCCCCGGCACGATCGGTACCCCGCAGCCCTCTCCGGCCACCGCGTCGCGGTACCGGGCCCAGTCCTCCCAGTTGAAGAAGAACTGGGTGACGGCGTAGTCGGCGCCGGCCCGTACCTTGGCGATGAAGTGCCGTACGTCGGTGTCGAAGTCCGGCGAGCGCGGATGCACCTCCGGGAACGCCGCCACCCCGACGCAGAAATCCCCGGACTGCTTGATCAGCTCGACCAGCTGGTACGCGTACTCGACGCCATCGGAGTGGGCCGTCCACTCGCCCTGCGGATCGCCGGGCGGGTCGCCGCGCAGCGCCATGATGTTGCGGACCCCGACCGCGGCGTAGTTGCCGATCAGGTTCCGCAGCTCGGCCACCGAGTGGTTCACCGCGGTGAAGTGGGCCAGCGGCAGCAGCGTGGTCTCCGTGGCGATCCGTTCGGTCACCTCGACGGTCTTCTCCCGGCTGGAGCCGCCCGCGCCGTACGTCACGGAGACGAAGGAGGGCTGCAGCGCCTCCAGCTCCCGGATCGCCTGCCAGAGCAGCCGCTCCCCGTTCGGGGTCTTCGGGGGGAAGAATTCGAACGAGAAGGTCGGCCCGTCGGAACGGATGAGATCTCCGATCGATGGGGGCCGGCCCGGCATTCTGGAAGGGGTCCCTGTCGCCACGCTCTGCACTCTAGTGCCACTGGTGCCCCGGTTCGTGGCGACAAGGGTGAGCGCACCGGCGACCAGACCCCACCGGCCCGTACCTGCGGCGTGATCGCTCCCTTTGAAGCCGAGCATGCGGCCAGTGACGGCGTCGCCGGGGCATAGCGCAGGCGACGCGAAACGACCCCGCTGCGGGGTCTGGAAGGGCAGCCGCTAGCGTCGCGGTGGACGACGGAGGGACATGGACAAGATGCCGCCGGTGAACAGCGGGTTACGTGCCCGGTTCGACGACGAGTTGGCGACGTTCCTCGCCGCCCGGCGCGACCAACTCGCCGCGATCGACCCAGGTCTGGAACCCGTCTCGGCCGCGCTGCAGGCCTTCGTCCTGGAGGGTGGCAAGCGGCTCCGCCCCGCCTTCGGGTACTGGGCGTACCGGGGCTGTGGCGGGGTTGACGGCCCCGGGGTGATCACGGCGCTGGCCGCGCTGGAGTTGCTCCATGCCGGTGCGCTGATCCACGACGACGTGATGGACTCCTCCGACACCCGCCGCGGCGCCCCGGCGATACATCGCCAGTTCGGTGCCCGGCACACCGCCGGACAGTGGAGCGGCGACCCGGACGGCTTCGGAGAGGCGGCCGCGATCCTGCTCGGCGACCTGTGTCTGGTGTGGTCCGACGAGATGTTCCACGGCGCCAGGGTGCCGCACGAACGCCTCGACGCCGCACAGCCGTACTACGACGCGATGCGTACCGAGGTGATGGCGGGGCAGTACCTCGACGTACTGTCGCAGGCCCGTGGCGATGACACCACGGCACAGGCCAGCAGGGTGGCCACGTACAAGAGCGCGAAATACACCGTCGAACGGCCACTGCTGATGGGCGGCGCACTGGGCGGCGCGAGT
Organism: Micromonosporaceae bacterium; assembly: GCA_050701795.1. GTDB lineage: Bacteria > Actinomycetota > Actinomycetes > Mycobacteriales > Micromonosporaceae > WHSM01. Next base: position 6,913 of record JBOGDK010000060.1, on the reverse strand, counting down.
GAAGCCCAGATGGCGGCCTTCTCCGCGTACGGCGTACCGGTGGGTGAGGCGTTCCAGCTCCGGGACGACATCCTCGGGGTGTACGGCGATCCGTCCCGTACCGGCAAGCCTGCCGGCGGCGACCTCCGGGAAGGCAAGCGCACCTACCTGGTCGCTTCGGCAATCGAGACCGGCGACGAACCCCAGCGGGCGACCCTGCGCCGGCTGCTCGGCGATCCGGCGCTCGACGACGCCGGCGTCGGGCAACTCCAGCGGATCATCACCGAGACCGGCGCGCTGGCACGTACCGAGCAGCGGATCGAATCGTTGACCGCAGCGGCGCTGCACGCACTGGACTCGGTGACGCTCAGCGGGCCCGCCAGCCAGGCATTGCGTGACCTCGCCACCGCCTCCGCTCAGCGCGCCACGTAGCCGGACGCCGCGGCCCGGACACACACCTAGAACGCAGTGAGGCCCTCAGTCGGGCCGTGCCCGCGAAGCAGGAGGTACAGCGGCGGAAGGTTCGCCTTCACCCGATCCGCGCAGGCGTCGGTGAACACTTCGCGGGCGGTGCGCCAACCCTGCGGGTCGGCCTCGGCGAACACCCCGTAGTGCAGCCACAGCAGCACCTGCCCCCGGCCCCGCAGCCACGACAGGTCAGCCAGGCAGTCGGCGAGCGTGCCGAAGGTCCGCCCGAACCACGCGGGTAACGCGAGGCTTTCGGTGCAGGCGTCGAAGAAATGATCCCGATCGGTGGCTGCGCGACCGTCGAGCAGACGGCACCCCCAGTCGGCCACGGCCAGTTCCCGACGCATCGCGGCCGGATGCGCCCGCGACGTCCAGCGGTACACGCCTGGTGGTTGGGAACCGTCCACCATGGCCTGCAACCGGGCCCGCGCGGTGCTCACCGCCGGCTCCGGTCGACCGTGCGTACCGCGGGACCGCGGCCACCATGGCACGTCGGATCCACAGCCCACCCCCTATCCGACGGCTCCGGTGACTGTCCCGCCCGCACTGGCGACGCGCGCCGTGGCCGGCCGGCTTGCCCCACCCCCGGCAATGCCGTCAGAGCGCACAGTGTGCGCACAGCCAGCGTCACCTGGCAAGCGGTACGCCGAGAGTCGCCGTATGCAGAGTTGGCGACTAGAAGCCCAACGCCTGTGCGCGTCGTTTCACCTCAGTGGCCAAGGGGCCCGCCAAGGCCTCCGCGGGTACCCCGGGAAGCGATTCATCCTCGGTATAGAGCCACCTGAGGGCCTCTTCGTCGTTGTACCCGGCGTCGTGCAACAGCGTGAGTACGCCGGGGAGGTGTTTGAGAACGTTGTCGTCAGCCACGAGCTCCGCGGGCACCCGCAGGTTCCCCTCGTGCCGTACGGCCAACAGTGACCCGTCCCGGACCAGTTGCTTGATCCGGGTGACAGGGACCTCGAGCCGCTCGGCGACATCGGGCAGGGTCAACCAGCCAGCGGGACGGTCGGACGGATGTGGCGATGTGTCGATCACGCCCTCACACTGCCACGTCCCGGGTCGCGCACACCAGCAAGGCGCAAAAGGGTTTAGGGTGCGCCTGATGGGCGAAGGTGTCGCATCCCCGGCGTCGCGCGCCGAGGGACTCGGCACCTTCGCGAGCGACGAGGCTAGCGTGGTGGGCGTGGTGGACTCCCCGACTGACGGCGTAACAAAACACCCGGACCCGGCGAAATCTTCGGGCATGGGGAACATTCCCGGCACGGCATCACACGACGTGGCGTCCGGCGAGGGCTCAGACAGCACGGTGAGCCAGCCGGATCCGGCGCACGACGGCGCCACTGCCCCCGAGACGCCTGCGACGTCGTCGCCGGCCGATGCGGGACAGGAGCACCTGGCCGCGCCACCGGCACCGATGGCCGCCGCTGCTCCTCCGGCGCCATCGCCTGGCGCCGCATCGCCACCACCTGGCACCACACCGCCACCAGCGGAAGCGCCGGCGCCGCCCGAAGCGGACGCCGCGACCGGCGGCACCACGGCGGCATCCGCAGACCCGGGCGAGGCTGCCTCCGCCCAGGAAGACCTCCTCGAATCGGGGCTTGCGTCCGGCCGGGGAGTCGCGCCCGCTCCGGCGGTCGCGCCGGGCCCGGCCGGGGAGTCCGCCCGCGACGCCGGGTGGAACCAGCCGGGCGACTGGCAGGTCGAGCCGGTGACCCCACCGGTCGGCCACAGTTACGCCAGCCATGACGTACCGCCCGCCCAGCACTTCGACGAGCCCGACGAGTACGACGACTACACCGACGAGTACGACGACGGCGCCCTGTTCGCCACGATCCTGTCCGCACCGTCGCTGGCGCTCGCCGCGTTCGTCTTTGCTCTCACCGGGTTGCTCGGGGGGATGATCCCTGAGTCCCTGCCGTACCTGGTTCAGATCGACCCCGGCAACGGTCCGGCGTACCACGTACGCATCATCGGCCTGATCGCCCTGGGGTTTGCGATCATCGCCGCATCGCTCGGCCTCGCCTCGATGCTGCGTTCGATCGGATCGCCGCTGCGCTGGCCCCGCTATCTGGGGGGCGCCGCGGTGCTGCTCGCACTCCTCATCGCTCTGCAATCCGTTCTCCTGATCGTCCTGGCCGGCCTCGCACCGGAGCAGGGCGGAATGAACTGAGCGTCGGGCCCGCCACCCCTCGGTCCGACGCCGGAAGGGAACACCTGTGCACTTCTGGCGGACCATGTGCCGCGAGGTGGCCGGTGCCGTACGGTCGGTCCGATACGACCTCGGCCTCCTCAAGTCCCGTCGTGGCCGGCCAACCCGTCGGCTGGTGATCGCCGTAGGGGTGCTCACGGCGCTCGCCGCGGCCGGAGTCGGCACCGCTGTCGCGGTGGTCGACTCGCTCACCGCTCACCCCACGGACCGCGCCGCGAACGGCGGCTCCACGATCCCCGACGACTCCGACGGGGTGTCGCTGTCCGGCGCCTCCGGAGAGGCGGGAGTCTCAGCAACCCCGGTCACGACCACAACCCCGAGTGCTTCGGCGTCCCCGTCGCCGAGTATCAGCCCCAGCCGTACCGCTCCCACCCGGAGCACGCCGCCGGTCCCCACCCCGACGTCCCCCACGCCGTCGAGCTCACCGTCCGGTTCCCCGTCGTCGTCTCCATCGGTCTCGGTCTCCCCCGGCTCGGCCTCGCCTGACCGGGCGCCCTGACCCCCAGTGCCGGTTGCCGGGGGGCGATCGCTGCGGCGTACCTCCCGGCAACCGGCGAACCACACCGGCCCGCGGATAACGGATCGGGAACGCCACGAGCGACATGTCACTTTTCGGCCACCGACACCCAGTCCCACGCGGTTGAATCGACGTGACCGGAATCACCGGTAGCGCGTAAGAAAGCACGTACACCTGCTGGCGAGATGCGCGACCGTACACTCGGAATCAATGGACACGACAGTCGCCGACCCCCTGCTCGGGGCACTCCTGGACGGGCGATACCGGATACGCGGCCGGATCGCCCGTGGTGGCATGGCGACCGTGTACCACGCCGTTGATGAGCGCCTGGAACGCACTGTCGCGGTCAAGGTGATCCAGCCGGCGCACGCGGGGAACGCGGAGTTCCTGGCGAAGTTCGACCGGGAAGCCAAGACCATCGCCAGGTTGACCCACCCGAATGTGGTGGCGGTCTACGACACCGGTGACTACCAGGGCCTGCCGTACCTGGTGATGGAGTACGTCCGCGGCCGCACCCTGCGACAGGTGCTCGCGCAACGCCATCGGCTCCCGGTGGCGGACGCCGTCACCGTGATGGAGGCGTTGTTGTCGGCGGTCGCCGCCGCACACCGGGCCGGGCTGGTGCACCGCGACGTCAAACCGGAGAACGTCCTGATCGGCGACGACGGGCCGGTCAAGGTGGCCGACTTCGGGTTGGCGCACGCGGTCGAGGCAAGCACCGAGGACACCGACAACCAGTTGATGGCGACCGTGGCGTACGTGGCGCCCGAGCTGGTCTCCGAAGGTCGCGCCGATCCCCGGGTCGACGTCTACTCCGCCGGCATCGTGTTGTTCGAGATGCTCACCGGACGAGTGCCGTACCAGGGCGAACGGTCGCTCGATGTGGCGTACCAGCACGTCGAGCAGGACGTACCCGCGCCGTCGAGGTACGTACCGGAGATCCCTGCCGCACTGGACCGCCTGGTGGTGCGCGCCACCCGCCGGGATCCGCAGGCCCGGCCAGCGGACGCGGGCGAGTTCCACGCCGCCTTGAAGGCGGTCCGCGACGACCTCGGGATCTCCGAAGACGGGATACCCACCAGCCCGTTACCGCGCGCGGTGGCCCACGCGACGGTGGTCGCACCGCAGTACGAGGAGGAGGAATTCCTACCGGTACAGCGGCGCGAACCCCGGTCCCGCACCGGCCTGGTGATCGCGGCGATGGTCCTGGCGTTGGGCCTGGTCGCCGCGGTGGGCGGATGGTGGCTGGGCGCCGGCCGTTACACCACCGCGCCGTCGTTGCTCTCGATGACCAAACAGGCGGCCGAGGCAGCGGCCGCCAAGGACGGCTTCGACATCGAGTACGCCGAGGGCAGATACAGCGAGAAGGTGCCCAAGGACGTGGTGATGGAGCAGGACCCGACACCACGTTCCAAGATCGTCAAGGGTGGCACGATCACCCTCGTCGTATCGCTCGGCAAAGAGCGGTACAAGGTGCCCGACCTTGCGGGGCAGCCGATCGAGCGGGCCGAGGAACAGCTTGCCAAGTACAAGCTGCGGTACTCGCGAACCGACAGGTACAGCGACTCGGTGCCCGAGGATCACGTGATCTCGGTGAGTCCGAAGCCGGGCACCACCGTACGGCCCAACGACACCGTGAAGCTCGTGGTCAGCAAGGGCGCGGCCCCGATCAGGGTGCCGGACGTGGTGGGTGATCACGTCGACGACGCACGGGACGAGCTCGAGGACGAGGGCCTCACCGTCGTAGTCAAGACCAAGACCAGCAGTGAGGTCGAGGTCGACCACGTCATCAGCCAGACGCCCAAGCCCGGCACCGGCGTCGGCGAGGGTCGCGAGGTCACTCTGACGGTCAGCAAGGGCCCGCCGCAGGTGGAGGTGCCCGACGTCATGGACATGCCGGAGGACGAGGCGGTCGAGACCTTGGAGGACGCCGGCTTCGAGGTCAACGTCTACGACATCCCCGGCGGTGAGGGCGTGGTGCGGCGGCAGAGTCCCGCCGGCGGCGAGAAGGCCGACGAGGGCAGCACCGTGACCATCTGGATCCACTGACGCACCCTCAGGCGGCGGCACCACGGGCAACATGTGAGTGGCACCACACCCTCTTGTGGTCTTGGACAAGGTTAGGCAAACCTTCTTTAGGTGAGGCTTACTGCCTAGAGGAGGGCCCCGGTGTACGTCTGCATCTGCGCTCGCGTCGCGGAGCGGGAGGTACGTGCCGCGATCCGCGGGGGGGCGTGCACCGAAGAAGCCGTCGGCAACACCTGCGGCGCCGGTACCGGATGTGGTACGTGCCTGGAGCGGATCTGCGAGCTGATCGACGAGTCGGGTGCGCATCGCCAGGAGGTATTGTCCGGGTTGCGCCACTAACCGAATTCGTCAGGCTTACGCTGGCTCCCACGACACGGTGAAGGGGCACGTAACCAATGCAGGGCGACGCACGAGTCATCGAGTTTCTGAACGAGCAGCTCACCGCCGAGCTGACCGCCATCAACCAGTACTTCCTGCATGCGAAGATGCAGCAGAACTGGGGATACACCACCCTCGCGGCACATACCAGGGCGGAATCGCTCGACGAGATGCGGCACGCCGAAGTGCTCACCGACCGGATCCTGTTTCTGGAAGCACTCCCGAACTACCAGAAGCTGTTCGCACTGCGGATCGGCGAAACAGTCTCCGAGCAGTTCAACTGCGACATGAAGATCGAGATCGAAGCGGTCGACAGACTACGTAACGGCATCGAGTACATGCGCTCGGTCGGTGACGTGACCTCGGCCCGGATCTTCGAGGACATCCTCGCCGACGAGGAACAGCACGTCGACTACCTCGAGACGCAACTTCAACTGATCGACAAGCTCGGGGAACAGCTCTACCTGCAGAATGTGACAGAACATCCGGCGCCCGGCGGCGACTGACCGACGCTGGCGACTGCGCGGCGCGACGGCAGCCACCAGCGACTGCCCTGTCCGCTGTCCGCGCTACCGGGTGCGGCGCCGGTTCCAGGCTGTGAAGCCTCCGCGTTCAGCATCTTCTTCGGTACGGAACCAGACGTCGGCCCTGGTGCGCCCGAAGTACGGGCTGCGCCTGGTGTGGTACAGCATGGAGTGCGCGTTCCCCTTGACCGTGTAGTGGTCCGAGGGTGCTGATCCGTCTGGCAGCGCATTCACCGAACCTTCCCCGTACGGTCCGAGTTCGGCGAATGCCGTCGCCGTGGCGGCACCGGCCGCCTCGGACGGCGTACCGGCCGCGGCCACCCGGGAGACCGGAGCCGCCGCCAGGACAGGGTCATCGGGCGAGTCCGCAACCGGCGCGGCCAGCACGTCGTCCGCCCTGTGGTCGGTCGGTGACGGCTCTGCGACCACCTCTGCCGCCGCGGGTCCGTCAGCGACCGCCGTCTTCGCAGCCGGCTCACCGTGAGGAACAGTGTCGCCGTGAGGAACAGCGTCCCCGTGAGGAACGGTGTCGGCACGAGGGGCGGTGTCGCCATGAGGGACAGCGTCGGCATGAGGGGCGGTGTCGGCACGAGGGGCGGTGTCGCCATGAGGGACAGCGTCGGCATGAGGGGCGGTGTCGGCATGAGGGACAGCGTCGGCATCCACCGCAGGCGGCGTCTCAGGGGCCGGGTCGGTCTTCGTCACCGGCGTAGCCGCCCCGGGCTGTTCCCCGGACGGCGGTGTTGATTCGGCAACGTCGGCGGGCATTTCACCGTCAGACGGCGGCGCGGTATCCGGTACCGCGATCAC
>JBOGDK010000059.1:0-16413 GCA_050701795.1 Micromonosporaceae bacterium | reverse complement strand
CATGCCGGCAACGCTACCGGCATGCCCGACCGCGACTACCCGGTGGTACGGCGGCGGCGCACCGCACGCAGCGCCAGGCCAGCGCCAACCGAACCGAGCCCCAGGACCAGCAGCCCACCGATCGCCAGCCCCGTGACGGGCAGCGACTTCTCGTTCAGCCCGGAGGCGCTTTCCTTGCCTTCTCCCTTGCCTTCTCCCTTGCCTTCTCCCTTACCGCCGCCATTGCCGCCGGGGTTGTCGACGTCGTCATCCCCCGACTTCGGCGTGTCGCCGGACGGCTCGTCCTTGCCAGGCTTCTCATCCTTCGGTGGCGGCTCGTCCTGGGGGCGCGCCGGCAGACCCCAGCAGGCTTTGCCCTTGCAGCCGTGCAGCTCCTTCAGCCGCTTCGCCAGCCGCGCACGCACATCCTTGTAGGCGGCGTCCTTGTGCCGAGACCGCAGCTGCTGTGGATCTTTCTTCAGGTCGTACAGCTCCGCCTCGCCGGTGGAGTGCTTGATGTACATGTAGCGGGATCCGCGGATCGCGGCGTACCACCGTTGTTTGCCCTTGGGCCCGGTCTCGAACAGCAACTGCCGCCGGTCACCCGATTTCGGGTTCTTGGCGAGTGAGAGCAACGACCGGCCGTCCATCTGCAGGCCCGCTTTGGCGTTCCCGACGTCGGTGATGGTCGGCGCCCAGTCCACGTTGGATGTCGCCATCTGGACCGTACGGCCCTTGGGGAACCCAGGTCCCCGGATGATCAGCGGGATCCGGGTCGACGCATCGTACGGGTGGACCTTGCCTTCACGGATCCGGTGCTGGCCGCTGAGGTAGCCGTTGTCGCCGGTGAACATGATGGTGGTGCTGTCGAGCTCGCCGCGGGCGGCCAGCTTCTTCACCATCGCGGCGACCATCTCGTCCACGGCGAGCAGGGACTCCAGCTGAGCCCGCCACCGGGCGGTGATCCTGGCGGTCTCCTTCTTGCCGAGCTTGTCGAGCTTGCGGATGTGGCGCGGCTTGTCGCTCACGTCCCCCTCGCTGTAGGACGCCGGCTGGGGCAGCTTCTTGTTCTTGAAGGCGCCCTTGTGGCGGGGGGCCGGGCGCGGCGACCCGGGTCCGTACTTGTCCCGGATCGTGTCGCCGACCTCGACATGCGGCGCCAACGGCGCCACCGACAGGAAGAACGGCTTGCCGGGTGCCTTACGGTCGATGTAGTCGACGGCGAGCTTGCGCAGCACGTCGGTCTGGTACAGCTTCGGGTCGTTGCTGTCCCACGTGCCGTACCGCTTCGGCTTCTTACCGTTGTGGTTGATGGAGTAACCCCACATCCGGTACGCGCTGACCAGACCGTGCCACTCCTGCCAGCCGGCGGGCACCGTACGCGGGTTCTTGGACCCGTACCCGTTGAGGTATTTGCCAATGTGCGCGGTGTGGTAACCGGCCTTGGACATCCAGACCGGAAGGGTGTTCTTGCCTCGCAGCTTGGCGAAGCCGCCGTGCGGCGCCTTGTTGTCGAGGACGTCGTGGTTGTGCGGGTACTGCCCGGTCAGGTACGTGGCACGGGACGGGCAGCACAGCGGGTACGACGCGAAGGTGTTCTTGAACGTCGTGCCCTTGTCGGCGATCAGCTTTCGTACGTTCGGCATCACCGGCAGGTACGAGACCGCCATGTCGTCAACCATGATCATGACGACGTTCGGTTTGGTGGCCGCCTGCGCCGACGAGGTCTGTAACACAAGCGGAACCGCCAGCGCGGCCACTACGGCCAGAATCGATACACGGACTTTAGTACGCCACACGGCGTCGCCTCCCCCATGAACACTTCAATGCCGCCGCTACCGGCGGCTGGGCTGTCCGACAAGTTACCGGCGTCAACCCGACCGGCGGGCACCGCCGAAGTCAGGATCAGGTAAAACTGTCTGCAGGGGACGGCCCGACATGCCGCGGACGGTCGTTCAGCGAAGTCGTTTCAGGCAGTCACAGCGAAGGGCCCGGCGGGCCCGCGTCGCGATCGGTGGCCAGATCGCCAGGGGCCTTCTCGCGCGCGTCGTCCTCACTGACGACGAGACGTGCGGCGAGGTCACGAAGTCGCACGTTGTGGTTCTGGGACGCCTGGGCAAGCACGCTGAACGCGTCCCGTGTGGTGATGTTGTAGCGCTCAGCGAGGATCCCGATCGCCTCGCCGATTCGCTGCCGGGTGCTGATGGCCTCCGACAGTTGCGCCTGATTGCGGGCGTCGGCGAGGGCCACCGCGGCGTGCGCGGCGAGCACGAGACCGATCTCCCGGGCGTCAGAGCCGAAAGCGTGGGGACGTTCCGCGAACAGGTTCAGAGCGCCGAGGGTGTCCTCATGCGTGAACAGCTGGAAGCTCAAGGAGCTGCGTATCCCGAGAGCGACACCGCGTTCCACGAACCGGGGCCAACGCTGTTCGGTGACCAGATCATCGACGCCGACGAGCTGTTCCTTCCAGAGGGCGTCCATGCACGGGCCTTCGCCGAGTTCGTGCTGTATCTCGTGGGCCTTCTGGGCGAGGTCGTCCGTGGCGGCCGCGGTCGTCACCTGCCCCCTCCGTTCCACCAGGGAGACTCCAGCGGACTGGCAGTGGTCGATGGTGGACACAGCCACGCGACACGCCTGGTCGAGCGTGGCCTCGACTGTCGGCTTGGCCCGTAGGTCCCGGGTCAGATCGGCGAACCACTGCGCGAGCGGGGTGTCCGGGCGAGGCACCGTTGCAAACTCCTTGGTCTGGCCGCCCGGCGACGTAACGACGGGAACGGCGCCGGTCGTCTTCATGGGGTCCGTGGACGCCCGCTACACCGACGGCAGTGTGGCATCAGGCGACCCGACGGCCCCCGTACCGCGACGGCGAGCACGTCACGTCCCTCGGGCCACCTGGGTGAGTCTACGTACGGTCTGCCGGAAGAACTGGGCGTTACGGGCAAACCAGGCACGGCCACCGGGCGTACCGGTAGCCCGATGGCCCACACCTGATCGTCCATCTCCCGATTCGCGCCCCACTACTCGGCGAGCATTCCTTCGCGCAGCAACCTGAGCGACTTCGTCAGCAGCCGGGAGACGTGCATCTGCGAAATTCCCACGTTCTCGGCTATCTCGGACTGCGTCATGTTGTCGAAGAAACGCATCGCGATGATCCGCTGCTCCCGCTCGGGAAGCTGTGCGAGAAGTGGCCGCAGAGTGGCCCGGTCGTCCACGCGCTCCAGCGCACTGTCGTCGAAGCCCAGCTGGTCGGCGACGGTGGTCAGCGACGACGTATCGCTGGAAGCCGGCGCCGCCAGCGAGATGGCGCTGTACGCGTGTGCCGCGTCCATCCCTTCCAACACGTCTTCCTCGGAACACCCGAGATAGCCCGCGATGTCTGTGACGCTGGGCGAGCGCTGCAGGTTCTGGGTGAGCGTGGACACCGCCCTGGCGATGTCGAGTTTGAGCTCCTGAAGGCGGCGGGGCACCCGGATCGTCCACCCCTTGTCCCGGAAATGCCGCTTCAGTTCACCCACGATGGTCGGTACGGCGTACCCGGAAAAGTCGACACCTCGGGTCGGGTCGAAACCGTCGATCGCCTTCAGCAGCCCTACCGCGGCGACCTGGCGCAGATCGTCGTCCGGTTCCCCCCGATTACGGAACCGTGCGGCGAGGTGTTCGGCGAGCGGAAGGCACAGGTTAGCTACCCGGTCCCGGATCCAGTGTCGGTCGGGATGGTGTACGGGCAGGTCACCAAGCCGATTGAGGAGAATCTTCGCGTCACCTGGAACGTCGGACCGGCCTGGTGCGGAACGGGCGGCGGGCGCCGAGCCGGCGGATGCCAAACCGGCGGGGGCCGAGCCGGCGGCGGTTGTCGATGTGGTGGCACTGCTGGGTTCAGTGGTGGTGGGGACAGACGCCTTATTGATCATTGTGGTCATGAAGGGGCCCTTTGCTGGGTGAAAAGGCACACACCGATGGACAACGGGGATTTCCTTGGCCACCGACGTTTGGGTGCGCCGTGTTCCGGGTGTGAGACGGCCCGTACGGCCACTTCACCTGGTAACGCCCGCTGCTTGAGCGCCACATGAACTCTGCGAGGTTCACCCACTCACAGATCCGCTGCCGCGGTTCATCGAACATATGCGGCGACCCCGAAAGAAGCAAGACCTGTCTGTCTCGTTTCCGGTATCGGCTACGGGCCATCGGTTAGCATGGCCGGACAAGCACGAACAAATTGTGCAAGCCCCCCATGGAAGGTCGAGGCCCTTCGATGCCGCCACGTGCACCCACAGGTGCCCAGGCAGGTGCACCCACAGGCGCGAAGGCACGCGAACGCGTCCTCGGCACCGCCTACGAACTCTTCGCCCGCAGAGGCATTCGCGCCGTCGGCGTCGACGAAATTGTGTCGTCATCCGGGGTGGCGAAGGCCACCTTGTACCGCCACTTCCCCACAAAGGACGACCTGGTGCTCGCGTTCCTGCAACGCCGGGAACGTGATTGGACCAGAGGGTTCGTCGAGGCCGGTGCCAGGCAACGAGGCAGCACACCGATCGAGCGGCTGTTGGCGATCTTCGACGTGTTCCACGACTGGTTCGGGCACCCGGACGCGTTCGACCGCTGCTCGTTCATCAACGTGCTGCTAGAGATGGGCGCGGACCACCCACTGGGAGAGGCCTGCATCACGCACCTCGCCAACATCCGCGGCATCGTCCACGAGTGGGCCGCCGAAGCGGGGCTGGACGAGCCCGACGGCTTCTCACGCTCCTGGCACATCCTGATGAAGGGCTCGATCATCTCCGCCGCCGAGGGCGACGTACTCGCCGCGACACGCGCGCAGGCGATGGCCCAGCGGCTGATCGAAGACCACGGTGGTGTCGTGTAAATCCTCAGGTCGCCGCGAGAGCCGGCTCCCCGAGAACCCCCGTGACGAGCTCCTGACACCAGGTGAGCAACGGTACGTCCCGCAGCGGCTCACCACCCACTCGTCGCGTCATCGGCCGGGGCAGGCTGATGGTGTCCGTGGCCTGCTTGTACACCGAATCCGGGTGCAACCGTGCCAGGCGCAACTGCTTCGAGTCCGGCAGACTCACCGGACCGAGCCGGATGTGCCGCCCCTGCAGCGACACCTCCGTGATCCCGTACGGGCGCATCGCGAGCCGGAACCCGGCCACGTCCAGCAGGTTCGCCACCGGTGTCGGCGGCTCGCCGTACCGGTCGGTCAACTCGGCACGTACCTCGTCGACGGCCGCCTGGTCACGTACCTCGGCGAGCTTGCGGTACATCTCCAGCCGCAGCCGTTCCGAGGCGATGTAGTCGTGCGGCAGGTGCGCGTCCACCGGTAGGTCGACCTTGACGTCAACGGCGGCCTCCTCGACCGTCTCTCCGGACTGCGCCGCCTTGAACGCGGTGACCGCCTCGCCGACCAGGCGCACGTAAAGGTCGAACCCGACTCCGGCGATGTGGCCGGACTGCTCCCCGCCGAGCAGGTTGCCGGCGCCCCGGATCTCCAGGTCCTTCATCGCCACGTACATGCCGGCGCCCAGCTCGGAGTGCTGCGCGATGGTGGCCAGCCGCTCGTGCGCCTGCTCGGTGAGCGGCCGTTCCGGCGGGTACAGGAAGTACGCGTACGCACGTTCCCGGCCACGACCCACCCGGCCCCGGATCTGGTGCAGCTGCGAGAGGCCGAGCAGGTCGGCCCGTTCCACGATCAGGGTGTTGGCGTTGGGGATGTCCAGCCCGGACTCCACGATCGTGGTGCAGACCAGGATGTCGTACTCCCGTTCCCAGAAGCCGACCATCACCTGCTCCAGGCGCTCCTCCCCCATCCGTCCGTGCGCCGTCGCGATCCGCGCCTCCGGCACCAGCTCACGCAGCCGGCGGGCCGCCCGCTCGATCGACTCCACCCGGTTGTGCAGGTAGAAGATCTGACCGTCGCGGAGCAGCTCACGGCGTACCGCGGCGGCGATCTGCTTGTCGTCGTATGCCCCGACATAGGTCAGCACCGGGTGCCGTTCCTCCGGCGGAGTCGCGATCGTGGACATCTCCCGGATCCCGGTCACCGCCATCTCCAGGGTGCGCGGGATCGGGGTCGCCGACATCGCCAGTACGTCGACGTTGGCCCGCAGCTGCTTGAGGTGCTCCTTGTGCTCCACCCCGAAGCGCTGCTCCTCGTCCACGATCACCAGGCCGAGCTGTTTGAACTTCGCGCTGGACTGCAACAGCCGGTGGGTGCCGATCACGATGTCGGCGCTGCCGTCGGCGAGCTGGGTGAGGGTCTGCTCCACCTCGCTCGGGGTGACGAACCGGGACAGCGTCCGGATGTTCACCGGGAACTGCGCCATCCGTTCCGAGAACGTGGTCTGGTGCTGCTGCGCCAGCAGCGTGGTCGGCACCAGTACGGCGACCTGCTTGCCGTCCTGCACCGCCTTGAACGCGGCGCGTACCGCGATCTCGGTCTTGCCGTACCCGACGTCGCCGCAGATCAGCCGGTCCATCGGGACCTGCTTGCGCATGTCGCCCTTCACCTCGTCGATCGCCGACCACTGGTCCGGTGTCTCCTGGTACGGGAACGCGTCCTCCAGCTCGGCCTGCCACGGGGTGTCCGGCCCGAAGGCGTGCCCCTCGGCGGACTGGCGGGCGGCGTAGAGGCGTACCAGTTCGCCGGCGATCTCGCGTACCGCCTTGCGGGCCCGGGTCTTCGTCTTCGCCCAGTCCGAACCGCCGAGCCGGTGCAGGCTGGGCTGCTCGCCGCCCACGTACCGGGTCAGCTGGTCGAGCTGGTCGGTCGGTACGTAGAGCCGGTCGCCGGGCTGGTTGCGCTTGCTCGGGGCGTACTCGATGACCAGGTACTCCCGGTCCGCCCCGGCGATGGTGCGCTGGGTCATCTCGACGTAGCGGCCGATGCCGTGCTGCTGGTGCACCACATAGTCACCGGCGGCCAGCTCCAGCGGGTCGATGGTGCGTCCGCGCCGGCTCGGCAGCTTCCGCATGTCCTTCGTGGAAGCGCCCCGGCCGCCGGTGATGTCGTTGCCGGTGAGGATCGCGAGCCGGCTCTCGGGGCTGACGAAGCCGCGTCCCAGGGAACCGGTGCTGATCGTGGTCACGTGCGGCGCCGGCACCTCGTCGACCGACTCCTGCTCGGCCACCCCGAGATCCGCTTCCCGCAACACCTCGGCGGCACGCTGTGCCGGGCCGTGCCCCTCGAAGACCAGGACGACCCGCCAGCCGTCGTGGGTCCAGCGCCGTACGTCACCCAGCACCCCGGCGGTGTCGCCGTGGTAGAGCTTCGCCGGCTGGGCGGCGACCACCAGGGACCGCTCCTGCTCCGGCTCGTCGGCCCCGGTCTCCCCGAGCAGCTCGGCGACCTCGTCCTCGATCGTCTTCGTGGCGGGCGCCTCCGCCTCCGGTCCGCCGAAGGGACTCACCGACCACCACGGCATCCCCAGGTCGCGGGCGGTGGAACGTACCTCCGCCAGGCTCCGGAAGGCGGCGGCGCCGAGATCGATCGGCGCGGTGCCCCCGGCCGCCGCCGCGGCCCAGCTCGCCTGCAGGAACTCCTCGGAGGTACGTACCAGGTCGTGTGACCGGGTACGGATCCGCTCGGGATCGCAGAGCACCACGTGGCTGCCCACGGGCATCACGTTCACCAGCAGCTCCATGGTGCCGGAGCCGGAGCCGGAGTCGTCGGTCTCCAAGAGGACCGGGGCCAGGGACTCCATCCCCTCGACCGGGATGCCTTCGGCCAGCTTGTCCAGCATCTCGGACAGCTCTGGATGCTGTTTGCCCAGCTCACGGGCCCGTTCCCGGACCTCGGGAGTGAGCAGCAGCTCCCGGCACGGCGCAGCCCAGAGTCGCTCGGCCGGCTCGAGGGTACGTTGGTCGGCCACCCCGAAATAACGGATCTCCGCCACCTCGTCGCCCCAGAACTCGACCCGCAGCGGGTGCTCCTCGGTGGGCGGGAAGACGTCGAGGATGCCGCCGCGTACCGCGTACTCGCCACGTTTGGTGACCAGGTCGACCCGGGCGTACGCGATGTCGTTCAGGTGCCGCGCGGTCACCTCCAGGTCAGCCTCGGACCCGACCGCCAGCTCCAACGGCACCAGGTCGCCGAGACCTTTCAGCTGTGGTTGCAGCAGGCTGCGGATCGGGGCGACGACCACGCGGACCGGCCCGGACGAGGCGTCAGACGGGTCCGGGTGGGCCAACCGGCGCAGTACGGCGAGCCGGCGGCCCACGGTGTCGCTGCGTGGCGATAGCCGCTCGTGCGGCAGCGTCTCCCACGCCGGGAACATGGCGACCTCGTCCGGCGGCAGCATGCAGCACAACGCGTCGGCGAGGTCATCCGCCTCCCGGCTGGTGGCGGTCACCACGAGCACCGGCCTGCCGGCGCCACCCCGGTCGGGATCGGCGGCGACCGCCGCCGCGACGAACGGCCGCAACGCCGCGGGCCCCGTCAGGTCCACCTGCTCGGCGCCGGGCCCACCTTCGCGCGCCAGATCCCGAGCCGCCGAGATCGCGGGTTCTTCGAGCACCGCCGCCAGCAGGCCAACAAGCTTCATCGCGGGTTACTCCAGTCGTGGGCGCACACGGCAACTGCCCCCGGTCCGGCGAAGACGGGGGGTACGGGAACGGGTCCCAGCCTATCCGCCCGCTGTGACACGTCGCCGCGTTACACGACCGGCCGGTACCCGACCGGCCGCGGTGCGTGGCCGACCGCTCACGGCCTGCCGGGGGCCGGCGGGTCAGACGGGGACCACGGTGAGGTCAGGCATGTGCTGGTGGTCGGCGTCCTGGGTGACGAGCGGAACCCCGTGCCTAATCGCGGTCGCGGCGATCCAGGTGTCGTTGATCGGCGCCTTCCGGCCCGCGCCGCGAAGCTTCGCGACGAGCAACGCCCAGGCGGCGGCGACCTGCTCATCGACGGGCATCGGGTCGAACTGCTGGGCCAGCCTGAGCGTGCCGAGGCGGCGGGCGGTGGCATCCGGGTCCCTGCCGCGGATCACACCCAGTTCCAACTCGCCGAGCGTCACCACGGACACCGCCAGCTCGTAGTCGTCCAGCGCCGCGTTCTCAAGCCTGCCGTTCTCGACCCCGACGAACACCGACGTGTCCGCGAGCGCCCGCTTCGCGCTCACCACTTCAGGTCGTCGGTGGTCTCAGGAAGCAACTCCCGCAGCTCCTCGCGGATACCTGTGGTGTCGGGACCGAGGTGCCGCAGCTCACCGATCACCTCTGCCGCCGGAATCCAGCGCCGTCGATGCCGAAGCGGGATGATCCGCGCCACCGGGCGATTGTCCTGCAGCACGTCGAGCTCCTCCCCAGCGGCGACCCGCCGCAACACGGCGGCCGTGTGATTGCGCAGGTCACGTGCGGGAACGGCGGCCATACAGCAATGCTACTACGGCCGTACTCTGTGTGCTACAGCCGTAGCCAGCGGATGTGGCGAAAGCACCGCGAGCCGCCCCCATTTCAGGGACGGCTCACGTGGTGGTAGCTGGTGGGTGGGTGCATGGTCGAGCAACGCGGGACGCACGGGGGCGAGGTCAGCGGCGTACCAGGTCGAGCAACGCCACGATCTCCATCCGGCGGGCGTACGCGATCAGCCCGAAGGCCACTCCCAGCACGGCCGGCACCACGGCGAGGCTCACCGGGGGCAGTACGGTCGCGTGGGTGATCACCGCACCGACCATGACCCCCACCAGCCCCGCTGCCGCCAGACCGGCCAGCCGCGGGATCAGCAGACCGAGGCCTCCGGCCAACTCACAGGCGCCGGTCAGGTAGCGGAACCAGTCGCCCAGCCCGATCTGCTGGAACGACTGGACCACCTCGGGCTGGATGCCGACCAGTTTGTTGACTCCTGCGAACGCGAACAGCGCGGCGAACAACACCTGCGCCGTCCACATTGTGATGGTCAGGGCACGGCTGCGGCTGATCGGGGCGGACGACGCGATCTGGGCGGCGCTCATGACGTTTCCTCCAGGAATGCGGTGTTGACGAAGTCTCGCCGGTACTGACCAGCGCGGCGGCGAAAACTCATCGCCGCTGGAGGAGGAAGTTGGCCGGACGTGCTGGTCGGTCGCCGGCCTGTCGTACACGCCACGGCCGCGGGTCGGGCTCAGGCAAGGCTGCGCATGTGGCGCAGGACGTCCTTCTGAACCTTCTCGAGATCCCGGCCGAGGTGCTCCTCAGCGGCGGCCTCGTAGCTGTCGCCCTGCCGGGCCACCGCGTTGAAGAAGGCGATGAACTTCTTCTCCCCGTACCGGTCGATCAGCCGGTGCACGACCACCCAGGCGCCGGTCTGGAACGCTCGGAATGCGCCGGACCCGAGGCCGAAGTCGCTGAGGTCACCCTTCCATCCCTTGAGCACCAGCCGCAGATCCTTCTCGATCACGTGGTCGGCGGGATTCCGCCGCTGCTCACCGACGTACGTGGCGATCCCCTCCCGCAGCACCCAGTGCTCGTAACCCGGCGATGTCGTGGCGGTGTGGGCGGCTCCGTACCCAAGATGCCATGACAGGACGTCGCGGAGGCCGCCAGCCCCCACCTGGTCCGCCCTGATCACGTGCTCGACGGCCGCCAACCGGGGCTCGTCGAAGTCCTCCGGTTTGAAAGAGACAGCGAAGTCCGTCTTCTCCAGGCTTCCGAGATACCAGCGTTCGGCACTGGTTCCCGGTACCCCGAGGAAGATCAGGCGCTTGCCCATCGAGCCGTCCTGGGGGCCGAAGCGGTCGGCGTACGCCGCGATCCGGTCTGCCTCACGGCGTACGGTGGCGAGCCGGTCCGCGTACCTCGGGGACGCCGCGACCACGACCCGCCGTCCGTTCTCCACCCGCAGGTCACTGACCTCCCAGGGGCGGAGAAGATCGCCCCTGGGCTGATACCTGGTGATCAGCAGCTTGCCGTCATCCTCGCGGAGAGACAGCAACGCCTCCGAATCCGGCGGCCGGCACTTCTCGGCACCGACGCAGTAGCGGACCCGGATCGAAGCGGTCAGCACCTTGCTCTGGCCGGGAAGCCCGATGGTGTTTTCCAGCAGGTACCCGTACGAGTCGACACCCATGTCGGTGAGCTGCCGGAACAGCCTGCGTTGCTCGGCGACCAACTCCGTCGCGGCCCGCTCGATCGGGGCCATCCAACCTTTCTCGTCCCCGGAAAGGAGAGCTTCTGCTTAGGCAATTGCCCAAGGCATCACTATGCGGGGATCAGCGCCATGACGAACTCCCGCAGCGCCGGCACCTGCCATGCCGCGGCGACGAACGCCCCGATGGTGAGTAGGGGCACCAGGGCGGCGCGTTCGAAAGCTCCGCCGGCTCGTACCGCGATCGGGTCGGGGAGCGAGAACTCGAACCACAGCTCCCTACCGATCGGGATCGGCCACAGCACCGGGCAGCCCGCACGGGTGATCATGTCGCCGACCGTGTGCACCACACATCCGGCCCCGACCGCCGCGCCCAGCAGGTCATAGTCCTTTGTGCCCGGCAGCACCTGCACCGCCAGCACCGTCGCCGACACCGAGACCAGTGTGGTCAGTAGCCAGCCGCTCTTGCGAGCCCACTCGGCCATCAGGCCACGTACCGCCAGACCGACGGTGAGGAACAGGGTGCCGATCACGGCGGGCTTGCCGTACCGGGTGGCCAGCCACGTCACCCCGACGGTCATCAGTGCCGCGAACACCCAGGTATGGGTGAACGTACGGTGCCCGTTGGTGCGTTTACCGTCCTTCCTGGTACGCGTCACCAGGTAGATGCCGAGCGAGAGCTTCTCCACACACTCGGCCAGAAACAACGAGACGACGCCGAAGGTACGTGCCACGGTGGCGCCGCCCTGGTTCGAGGTCACCTTGCCGGAGCAGTCGAGATCCGGCAGCAGCGCCGAACCGGCGCATACGACGCCGTAGACCGCTAGCTCGGTGGGCGTCTGGGGGCGCCCGAGCAGGGACGCCGTCAGGCCCGCGCTGGCCAGCCAGGCGACGGCTCCTGAGAGCGCGTGGGTCGGCCCCATCACCATTCCGCGCACCCTCCACTGTGGACCTGTGCCTCCGGCCGGCCGGCTCACTGTACGGTGCGCGGCCGCCCAGCCGATCGAGACGCGCCGATACCTGGCGCGCCGGCGAGGCATCCGCCGGCTTCTTACCTGACTTTTACCGCAAGCAGGGCCGCCCTCGTACCTCCGGCCGGCACAGTACGACCACGCGCGGCACAGGTCCGCGCAACCATTCACGGGAGGACTCGACATGCGCTTTCGTACCAAGGTGACCGCGCTGGTCGCGGGGGCGATCGCCACCGCGGGAATCGCGGCAGTGGCGCCGCTCGCGTCAGCGGCGGTGAACGACACCGCCGGGGAGCACTGCGTGCTTCTCGCCGACAACGGCAAGGTGGCGTGTTCCGATTCAGAGGCCCAGTCGACCGAGCGGCTCGGCGCCCAGGGCTACGTCCGCGGCGCGAAGATCTGGAACTACAAGAACTACAGCGGCAGCGGCTCCCTCACCTTCCTGGTACCGCGGGCCTGCTCGGCGGGCTACGACAACGAGGGCTGGCGGTTCAACTGGCCCTCGCTCAGCAGCTGGAACAACAAGGCGTCCTCGGTGAAGACGTTCAACCGCTGCGACATCAAGCTGTTCGACAACGAGAACTTCGGCGGCGCCGATTCCACCTGGATCGATGCCCGCGCCGACCTGAGCAACGTGGGCGGCGGTTGGAACAACCGGGCCTCGTCGATCAGGCTGAGCTGACCGGTCGGGCCCCTGCCAGCATGGCGGGGGCCCGCCATCCGGCACCAGCGCTACAGATCGCGTTGGTACGCACCCATCTGCTCCACCGCACGGAACCCCATCCGGTCGTTCAACGCGACCATGGGCCCGTTGTCGTTGGCGTTCCAGGTGTGTACCACCCGGCAATCGGGGTACGCCGCCAGTAACGCCCGCAGGTTGGTCAACTTCAGACCCAACCCGAGACGCTGGCCCCGGTGCCCTGGCAGCACCATCGTGTGCCCCTGGTTGACTCGGTCCGGACCTCGCTCCGGCAACTTGAGCACCGTGTGTCCCACCAGTTCGCCGTCCGGGGCGATCGCCACGGTGGTGTAGACGATCCGCTTCTGCTCGGCGTCCCTGCGCTCCTCCGCACGTACTCTCTCGGTGTCCCAGTGTTCGGGCTGGTAGTCCATCTCCCCCAGTGGCACCTCTCCGATGAACCGGGCGCGCAGTGCGACGTACCCGTCAATCAGTTCTTCCGGACACGGCCCGGACCAGGTGCGCAGCTGGTAATCGCGCTGCCGCTCGGCAACCTCGTGGCTGAGTGCCCCGGCGGTCGCCGCGGACAGCGGAAGGTCGAGGATCTGGTGCACCTCACGGTGTACGCACCGGAAGCCGCGCCGCTCCGCGAACCGCTTGCCCTCGGCCGGCCCCTTCCCCTGGTACGGCTCGATCAGCTCCGACAGCAGCCGGGTGCGGCCCTGCGCGCGGGCCACGTCCAGCACGTGCCCGAACAGCGCGGTCCCGACGCCACGACGGCGTTCCGCGGGCGGCACATTGACGTCGAAATCCATGTGCTGCGGGTTGTCCAGCAGCGGCATCATGACCAGCGCGCCGCCGACCACACGGCCGCCGGCGTACGCCGCATAGGCCTCCGACCGGTACCCGTGCCAGGTACGCAGGATCACCGCGAGGTCCTGCGGACCCAGGCTGTTCGACGGCGCTTCCCGTCCCGCCACCGCACCGGCGTGGTACGCCTCGTACCAGGACCGCAGCGCCGCCTCGCCGGACGGATCCACTCTGAGAATCTCCACAGCACAGATCATCCGGAGACCGGCTGGTTCGGGCCAGCGATTTGTGGCGCCGCCCGGCGGGGCGCTACAGGCTGCGCTGATACTCGCCCATCTGCTCCACCGGCTGGAACCCCATCGCCTCGTTCACCGCCACCATCGGCCCGTTGTCGCTGGCGTTCCAGGTGTGGACGGTACGCCGGTCCGGCTGCCCGGCGAGCATCGTCCGCAGGTTGCCGGCCTTCAACGCCAGACCCAGCCGGTGACCCCGGTGCTCCGGCAGCACCAGCGTGTCGGCCTGGAAGACCACCCCCGGGTCGTGCCCCGGCACCTTCAGGACGGTGTGCCCGACCAGTTCGCCGTCCGGCGCCACCGCGACCGTGGTGTACGTGGTGCGCCGCTGATCGACGTCCTTGCGCTCCTCGGAGCGCAGCCGGTCTTCGTCCCACCGCTCCGGCTCGTAGTCCATGTCGCCCAACGGCACCTCACCGATGAACCTGGCGCGCAGTGTCACGTACCCGGCCGCCAGATCGTCCGGACACGCCCCGGACCAGGTGCGCAACCGGTAGCCGCCCCGCCGTTCGGCGGCGTGCCGGTCGAGCGCGTCCCACACCGCCGGGTCCGGCGGCAGGTCCAGGGTCCGGTGCACCTCACGGTTCACACACCGGAAGCCCCGTCGCTCCGCGAACGGCCGACCCTCGACGGGCCCGGTCCCCTGGTACGGCTCGACCACCTCGACCAGCAGACTGGTACGCCCCTCGGCACGGGCCACGTCCAGCACGTGTGCGAACAACGCGGTCCCGACGCCACGGCGGCGTTCGGCGGGCGGCACGTTGATCTCGAACTCCAGCAGCCGCGGGTTGTCCAGCAACGGCATCATCGCCGACGCGCCGCCGACCACCCGGTCGCCGTCAAGCGCCGCGTACGCCTCCGTGCGGTACTCATAGCTCCGCCGGAGCACCACGGTCAGCTCCGGAAGCGTCCACACCGTGGGCGACTGGCGGTCCGCCACCGCACCCCCGTGGTACGCCTCGTACCAGGACCGCAGCGCCGGCTCGTCGTACGGGTCCACTGTCACGATCTCCACCAGCGGCATCATCCCCGTGCCGGTCGAGCGCTGCCACAGGTTTACCCGCCGCGCCGCGACCATTCACCCGCCGCGCCGGGGCAGTCCTCACGGGTCACCGGGTCGCCCGAAACGTCACCACGTGGCCCAGATCGTGCCGGTCCGCCGTCCCGAACACGTGCCGCAGGCGCCCATGATCCGGTCCAGCGACTCGTCCTACAGAGTGAGCCGCCACCGAAAGTTCTGGGGTGACGGTAGCCGGGTCCACTCAGTGACCGGCCCCGGTCAGGGGACGGCCGGCGGAGCGAGTTTGCCCAGGGTTCGCCGAAATTCCTGCTCCAAGGCGCGCCGAGCTCCCAGCCGCATCAACAAGCCAAGCAGGTGACCTTTCGGGCCGCGCGGTACGCGACGGGTGAGCCACGCGATGCTCGACCCGCCGTCACGTCCCGGGCTCACCCGCAGCTCCCAGCTACTCCCGCGCCGGAACACGTTCAAGTCCTGCACCTCGGCCCGGACCACACCCTGGGTGGACCAGTCGTACTGTTCGCGCGCCCAGATGCCGCCGAGGAGGGCGCTTCCCTCGGTCACGTCGGCCGTGGTCGCGCCTAGGTAATGCACCCGGTACACCCTCGGGTCGATCGCCGCCCAGATCTCGGGTCGCCGATCGGTGAAGTCCGTGGCGGCAGCCACGACCCGCTCGGGCGGAATGTCGCTTTCGACGCTGAACCGGATCTCGATCTCTCGCAGACTCACCGTCCCCACCACCTTCCACGGTCACTATGCCTCCGCGGCGTACCGCGCATTGGTGGGTCTGCCCATTAACACCGTGGTCTTCGCCTGTTGCAGTCGAAGGCCCGTGTCCACCCAGTGACACAGCCGGGCGGTGGCCGGGGTGTGGCCGCCGCCACCTCAGTACGATCACAAGACGTGACCAACCAGCCCGGAACTGATCACCAACCCGCCGCCGACGCGCCCCGCGACGGCGCCAGCCCCGGTGCCGCCGCGACCGGCGACAGCGCCACCGGGGCCGACACGGCGCTGCGCGCGGACATCCGCCGGCTCGGCTCCCTGCTCGGGGAGGCCCTGGTGCGCCAGGAGGGCCAGCGGCTGCTCGACCTGGTGGAAGAGGTACGCGCCGGGGTGCGTACCGGCCCGGAACAGACCGCGAAACGGCTGGCGGGGCTGGACGTACCGACCGGTACGAAGCTGGCGCGGGCGTTCGCCACGTACTTCCACCTCGCCAACGTCACCGAGCAGGTGCACCGGGCGCGTACCCTGCGCGCGGACCGTGCCACCAAGGGCGGCTGGCTGCAACGCGCCGCCACCCTGATCACCGAACGGGACGTCCCCCGCGAGGAGATCGCCGCGGCGGCGCGGCGACTCGCGGTACGTCCGGTGTTCACCGCCCACCCGACCGAGGCTGCCCGGCGTTCCCTGCTGACCAAGCTGCGCGCGATCGCCGACCTGCTCGACGCCGAGGCCGCCGAGAAGGCGCTGGTCGGCGTGGTCGACCCGGCCACCACGGACCGCCGGCTGGCAGAACTCGTGGACCTGATCTGGCAGACCGACGAGCTGCGGCTGGCCCGCCCCGACCCGGCCGACGAGGCCCGTAACGCCGTCTACTACCT
>JBOGDK010000058.1:0-16438 GCA_050701795.1 Micromonosporaceae bacterium | reverse complement strand
CGGAAGGCACACCGTCCATAGCGGAAGCCTAAAGCCGTCCGGCTGTTCCCGGGAGAACCTGTGCCACGTCGTACACAACGACGCAGCCGGCGACCGGGTTCAGCTGGCCGGCTTCTCCCGCTTCTCCTTGATCTTCGCCGCCTTGCCACGCAGACCACGTAGGTAGTAGAGCTTCGCGCGGCGTACGTCACCACGGGTGGCGACTTCAACCCGGTCGATCACCGGACTGTGCACCGGGAACGTCCGCTCGACCCCAACGCCGTAGCTCATCTTGCGGATCGTGAAGGTCTCGCGCAGCCCGTCGCCCTGGCGGCGGATCACCACACCCTGGAAGGTCTGGACCCGGGATCGGGCACCCTCCACCACCCGGACATGAACCTTGAGCGTGTCACCCGCCCGGAAGTCGGGAATGTCGGCCCGCTGTGACTGGGCGTCAAGGGCGTCCAGCGTGTTCATCGCGATGCATCCTCAAGCTCAAGGGCGCGGCGTGGCGCCGGTGGAATACCTGCAAATTCTGTGCGGGGGTGTATGAACTCCCGCAGCACGGCGCGGGCCGTCAGGCGCCCGCAGCAACCTCACTACTCTGCCACATCGGGTGTCGGCACCTGAAATCCGCCCCCTCGCAACGTCCTCAGGTCGGTGGCGTCGAGTCGATCTGGCGCCAGCCGCCCGATCAGATCCGGGCGCCGCCGGGCGGTACGCAGCAACCCCTGATCCCGCCGCCACCGGACGATCCTGGCGTGGTCGCCGGAACGCAGGACGTCCGGCACCGCAAGCCCCCGCCACACCGCCGGTTTCGTGTACAGCGGCGCTTCGAGCAGCCCGTCGGTGTGGGACTCCTCCAGCAGTGAATCGGCGTTGCCGAGCACGCCCGGGAGCAGGCGTACGACAGCTTCCACGATCGCCAGCACCGCCACCTCGCCCCCGAACAGCACGTAGTCACCGATCGAGACCTCCTCGACCGGCATCCGTACGGCTGCGTGGTCGAGCACCCGCTGGTCGATGCCCTCGTACCGGCCGCAGGCGAACAGCAGATGGGGCTCGGCCGCGAGTCGGCGCGCCGTGGCCTGGGTGAACGGCGTGCCGGCCGGTGTCGGCACCACCAGCAGCGGCGCCGGGGCACCGGCGGGGGCCAGCTCGTCGAGCGCCTCACCCCAGGGTTCGGGCCGCATCACCATCCCGGGGCCACCGCCGTACGGGGTGTCGTCGACCGTGCGGTGTACGTCGTGGGTCCAGCGACGCAGATCGTGCACCTCGGTGGTGAGGATGCCGGTGTCCCGGGCCCGGCCGACCAGTGACAGGTCGAGCGGGGCGAGGTAATCGGGGAAGATCGTGACGATGTCGATCTTCATGGCCGGTGTCCGCGGGGACACTACAACTCCAGCAGTCCGGCGGGCGGGGTGAGCACCACCTGGCCCGCATCGAGGTCGACGCGGGGCACGAACGCGCGTACGAACGGCACGAGCGCCTGCCCTCCGTCGGTACGCCGCAGCACCAGCAGGTCGCTCGCCGGGGGGTGCTCGACGCGTACCACCTCGCCGAGCGGCTCGCCGGACTCAGAGACCGCTGCGAGACCGACAAGTTGGTGGTCGTGGAACTCGTCCGGGTCGCCGGTGGGCCCCAGCCCTCCCGAGTCGACCTGCAGCGCCACCCGGCGCAGGGCGTCTGCGGCCTCCCGGCCGAGGACACCCTCGAACCCGAGGATCAGCCGAACCCGTCCCCCGGTGGTGTGGGTACGCACTGACTCGATCCGCAGCGGGCCGGCCTCCGTCGGGTCGGTGACCAGCACCGACCCGACGGTGAAGCGTTCGGCGGGCTCGTCGGTCCGTACGTCGACGACCACTTCGCCGCGCACCCCGTGTGGCCGGATCACCACACCAACGACCAGTAGCACCTGCGCCTCAGTAGTTGTCGACGATCTCGACGCGCACGCCGCGACCACCGACCGACGAGATCACCTGGCGCAGCGCCCGCGCGGTACGACCGCCACGGCCGATCACGGTGCCGAGATCCTCCGGGTGCACCCGCACCTCGAGCCGCTTGCCCTTGCGCGAGCTGACCAGCCGGACCCGTACGTCATCAGGGTGGTCGACGATCCCGCGCACCAGGTGCTCGAGCGCCGGGCGTACCACCTCAGGACTCCGTGCCGGCGTCCGCACCGGCCGTCTCCTTGGACTCGGCCTTCGGCTCAGCCTTCTTCTCAGCCTTGGCGTCGGTCTTCTCGCCCGTCTTGGCGTCGGACTTTTCGCCCGTCTTGGCGCTCTTCGTCGCCTTCTTGGCGGGCTTCTTCTTCTCAGCCGGCTTCTTCTCGGCCTTATCCTCGGGGGCCACCGCCTTTGCCTCGGCCTCGTAGATGGCGCGCTTGTCGGCCTTCGGCTCGGCGACCTTCAGCGGCGGCGGTGCGGGCAGGCCCTTGAACTTCTGCCAGTCGCCGGTCAGCTCAAGAATCCGCTGCACCGGCTCGCTCGGCTGCGCGCCGACGGACAGCCAGTACTGCGCCCGCTCGGAGTTCACCTCGATCCGCGAGGGGTCCTCCTTCGGGTGGTACAGCCCGATCTCCTCGATCGCCCGGCCGTCGCGCTTCTTGCGCCCGTCGGCGATCACGATGCGGTACTGCGGGTGGCGGATCTTGCCCAACCGCATTAGCCGGATACGTACAGCCACAGTGCTCTTCGCTCCTGAAGAAGTATTGGGGTGAGCCGTCGGCGACACGTGGGGTTGTGCCGCCTGAAACTCCTTGGACTGGCCACGCACCGGGTTAGAGGGCGCCGGACGCGTGCCGACCAGCTAGTCATTCTGCCAGACGCCTGTACCCGACGTCCCGGCACCCTTGGCACCCACCGCACCCCGCCACCATGATCAACGCTCGTTACCGGAAACAAGCGCTCTCCGTGCCAGCTGAAGCGACTTGTTTCCGGTTACCAGCGTTGATCTTGGGGGCCAGCGCCCTGGAGCTCGGGTCCGTGTCAGCCGGCTCGCGCGTACTGGGCGGGCCAACCGGGGTTGGCGCCCAGTTGGCGGGCGGCGTGACGCGGCCAGTACGGATTGCGCAGCAACTCCCGCCCCAGGAACACCGCGTCGGCCTGCCCGGTCGCGACGATCTCTTCAGCCTGACGCGGTTCGGTGATCAGCCCCACCGCGGCGACCGGCAGGTCGGTCTGCCGCTTGACGGCGGCGGCGTACGGCACCTGGAATCCGGGCGCGACGGGGGGCTTGACGGGAGCGTTCCCACCGGACGACACGTCGAGCAGGTCGACGCCGTGGGCGAGCAGCTCCTTGGCGAGCCGTACGGTGTCCTCACCGGTCCAGCCTTCACCCTCGGGCAGCCAGTCGGTGCCGGAGATCCGGAACAGGACCGGCAGCTCGTCCGGCCAGACCTCACGTACCGCGTCGAGGACCCGCAGCGGGAGCCGGGCCCGGTTGCCGAAGTCGCCGCCGTAGGAGTCGGTGCGGTGGTTGGCGCGCGGTGAGAGGAACTCACTGAGCAGGTACCCGTGCGCGCCGTGCACCTCGACCACCTGGAAACCGGCGGCGAGCGCCCGCCGTGCGGCGGCGGCGAAGTCAGCGACCACCGCGTCGATCCCCTCGACAGTCAGCTCGTGCGGCACCGGGTGCGCCTCGTCGAAGGCCACCGCGCTCGGCCCCACCGGCTGCCAGCCGCCCTGTTCCGGGGCCAGCGGCCCACCTCCGCGCCACGGCGCGTCAGTGGCGGCCTTCCGCCCGGCGTGTGCCAGTTGGATCGCGGGCACCGCGCCGTACCGCTTCAGAGCATCGGTGATCGGGACGTACGCCTGCTGCTGCCGCTGGTTCCAGATCCCCAGGTCAGCGGGGCTGATCCGGCCCTCCGGGGAGACTCCGGTCGCCTCGACCATCACCAGCCCGGCTCCGCCCACGGCTCTGGTCACCAGGTGGGTGTGGTGCCAGTCGGTCGGTGCACCGACATCGGGGCCGTCGGTCGCTGCGGAGTACTGGCACATCGGGGACATCCAGACCCGGTTGGGTACGGTCACTGATCGCAACGTCAGCGGCTCGAAGAGGGCACTCACGGATACTCCTCACGGAACGGGCGTACGGGTTGTTCGACGTTCACCGTACTACGAGAATCGTCGAAGTACGAGGACTGTCGTACCATGGCGCGAAAGGAGGTGTCCGGTGTCTCGACAACCAGAGCTGTCGACGGCGACCACCGGGCGGGAGCTGCACCACCCGTCCCGGGAGGAGATCCGGCTGGAGACTGTGCTGCACGCTCTGTCGGATCCGACCCGGCTGCACATCGCACACACCCTGTCGCGACTCGGGGCCGTCGCCTGCTCGGTGATCGACTGCGAGGTGAGCAGGTCGACCACCACCCATCACTACCGGGTACTCCGGGAAGCGGGCGTGATCAGCCAGGTCTACCGGGGCACCTCGAAGCTCAACGCACTGCGCCGCGACGATCTCGACGCGCGATTTCCGGGCCTGCTGGACAGCGTCCTGAACGCCGCCGCGACCAGCTGACGCGCTGCCGTACGGTGACCTCCATGTCGGACACCGCTGTCAACCGGCGCCGCCAGGCCGAGCTGTACGGGGAGCCGCTCGGCGACCTGGTCGCACGGACAGCGGTCCAGCTCGGGCTCACCCAGGCCCGGATCGCGGCGGCGCTCGGCGTGTCCGCGCCCATGCTCTCGCAGCTGATGAGCGGGCAACGCATCAAGCTCGGCAACCCCCTGGCGGTGCAGCGGCTCCAGACGCTCGTGCAGCTCGGCGGCAATGTGGCGGCCGGGCTGGTGCCGGCGGCGGAGGTCCCGGCCCAACTCGCCGACATCGCCAGCCAGACGGCGCCGTTGACCGAGACCACCACGACCACCCGCGGTCGGGTCTCTGCCGCGGCGGCGGTACGCACCGTGCAGAGCCTGATCCGGTCGGTGGCCGGTGCCGACGAGGTCGCCGCGGCCGCGCACCTGTTGGACACCAACCATCCCGAACTGGCCGGGTTCCTCCGGGCGTACGGGGTGGGGCGGACCGCGGACGCGATCGACCACTACGAGGCACACCGCCACCTGATGTGAAGACCGGATCCCCGATTCCGGGCAACGGGCGGTGGCCACGGCGGCGTGGGCTCGCGCAGGGCTTCGACTCCACAGCTCGGACCGCCGCCCGATCAAAGGGCTCGCCCGGCTCGGGCAGGATGGCGCTGTGGGACTTTTCGCCGGAAGGTACATGCTTCTCGCCCCGATCTCTTCCGGGGGAACCGGTGCGGTCTGGCGGGCCTGGGACGTCCGGCACCGGCGGTACGTGGCCGCGAAGCTGCTCCACGCCCGCGACGCCGGCTCACTGCTGCGGTTCGTACGGGAACAGGCGCTGCGGATCGGGCACCCGCACGTACTCGCCCCGCTCGGCTGGGCCGCCGACGACGACCAGGTTCTGCTCACGATGGAGCTGGTACGCGGCGGGACCGTCGCCCAGCTGCTCGCCGACCACGGCGGCCTCCCGGTGCCGTACGCGGCCGTCCTGGTCGACCAGCTGCTGGACGCGCTGACCGCGGCGCACAGCCACGGTGTGGTGCACCGGGACGTCAAACCGTCGAATCTGCTCCTGGCCGTCACCGGACGCGGTACGCCGTCGCTGCGGCTCGCCGACTTCGGGATCGCGGCCGTGCTCGGCGAACCGCGGCTGACCCGTACCACCCGGGTCGTGGGGACCCCGGGATACCTGCCGCCGGAGGTGCTCGACGGCGCCGAGCCGGACCCCCGGCAGGACGTGTACGCCGCCGGAGTCGTCGCCGCCGAGTTGCTCACGGGTCGCCGTCCAGAGCCTGGTACGGCGTTGCCTGAGGGCGTACCGGACCCGATCTGGCACTTCGTACGGGCCGCGACCGCGTCCGATCCAGATGACCGGCTCCCCAGCGCCGCCGCCGCCCGGACGGCCTGGCAGGCGGCGCTCGCCGCCGCCCGGGTCGGACCGATCGACTCCGCCGACCCGGACGCGGTGGAAGTCTTCGACCAGATCGGTGAGTTGCCCGCCGGCTTCGACTCGGCCGGCCCGGTACCGGATCGGCCCACGGCCACGATGCCGCTTCCCGGACCCCCGCGGCTGGCCCCGGAACCCAACGGTGGTACGCCGCAGCGGCGTACCACCGAAGTGCCGGGCAGCACCGCCGCGGGACGCCGCAGGGCGGTGACCGTGGCCCTGGCGGTCGCCACGCTCGGCGCCGCGTTGCTGGCCGTGTCGGTCATCGCCCTGCTGATGCGTTGAACCCGCTACCGCCTCATCAGCAGCACCGTCGCGACGCCGCCGCCGAGCAGTAACAGGCCACCGACACCCGCGCCGAGCCAGAGCAGCGCCGCCGGCAGCGTGCCGGGAGGCTTCGCGGGCCCCTTCTTCCCACCGTCACCGGAGGTGAGGTCGACCTTGAGTTGTTCGTCCGGGCTGCCGAGACCGTCAGGGTCCGTGTACGTCGGCGTGCCATCGGACTTCCCGGTGACCTCCACCGTCACGGTGACCGGCAACTCGAAGTACGGATCCTTCGCGTTGGCGTCCATCCGCAACCCGATGTAGTAGTAGCCGGGTATCGACGTGGCCTCGGTGCTGACGTCGTCCGAGTCCCGGTTGCGGTACCGGACCGGGACCGTGGACCCGTTGGTGGCGGCCGGCAGGCCCGTGTAATAGCCCAGCTCTTCGGTGCTCGGCTGTGCCGCTTCCGTACGCACCGGGTTGTCGATCGAGGTACGGACGAAGATCCCCGAGCCGTCCAGCTTCGCCATCCGTTCGGAGTCCAGCTTGGGCAGCTTCACCTGGTACGCCAGCCGCTGACCCCAGTCGACCGGCACCCGGTAGAAGATCTCCTCTCCGGGGCGGAGCGTGTCGTCGTAGACGCCGTCACTGAGCACCGGCGCCTCGCCGTAGCTGCCGCTGCCGGAGGTCCGCCGCACCTTGCCGGTGACGGTCGGAGCGATGGAGTCCTTCTCCTCGGTGTACGGCTCCGGCAGCTTCTTCGTCGCGGCACCAGGCTCCACCACGACCACCAGTTCCAGCGGCACCGTACCGGTGCGGTGTTTGCGGTCGGCGTTGTCGACTTCGACCAGGTAGCGACCTGCGGCACCACACTCGTCTTCGGCGGCGTCCCGGTTGTACGGCACCTGCGCGGTAGCGGTCGCGATGGCGCTGCCTCCGCCGTAATACGACGTGACACCGACGTCGGAGTCGCAGTAGTACTGGGTGTCCGCCGTGGTCACCTTGACCCCGATCGCATTCTCGGTGTCGCGGCCGAGCGGGCTGCTCCAGGGCACGGTCACCGACACGTACCCGGTGGCACCCTTCGGCATCTCGAAGGCGTAGAACCGGCTGGGCTTCTCCGAGCCGTGGTTCGGCGGTATCACGTCCCGGTACTGGCCAGGCTTGAGTACGGGCGGGTTCAGTCCGTCGGTGGACCCGGTGACGGGCGTGCCGGCCGCACGGTATCCGCGGATGGCGTGCGTACCGGCCCGCTTCAACCGGCTCAACAGGGCCGCGCCGTCCTGAGCGTCGAAGTACTGGCCATGCCCGGCCTGGGCGATCTTGGTGAGCTGGTCCCGGGCCTTGGAGTCGACCTGGTAGCCGACCACGTCGACCCGCAGGTTCAGCCCTTTGTCGGTGATCTCCTTGGCCACCGCCACCGGGTCGCCCCCGCAGCTCTCCTCACCGTCGGAGATCAGCAGGATCGTGCGAGGCCGGTTACCTGAGAAGTCCTTGGCGGCCTTCCGCAGCGAGTACGCGATCGGGGTGTCCCCGCCGGCCGGCAGCCTGTCGACGGTGGACGTCAGCTTCTCCCGGTCGATGGGGCCGATCGGGACCAGCAGCTTGCTCGCCTCGCAGCCGGCGCCCGTCCGCGGCGGCCCGTACGCACGAAGTCCGACCCTCGCGTCATCGGGCAGTACGTCGACCACCCCGTGGACGGCCTTGCGGGCGGCCTCGATCTTGGTGGCGTTGCCGTCCTTGGTGCCGTCCGGCTCCTCCATCGAACCGGACGCGTCGAGCAGGACGAGCAGGTCACCCTGGGTCGTGTCTGCCTCCGCTGGCGCGGCGCCGACGAGCAGGCCGGCACTCAGGCCCACCACGCCGGCCGCCAGCGCCCCGAAGGTGCGCCGAAGTGCACTCACTGGTGCCTCCCTGAAGTCAGTGGGATTTACGCCTGCACACCGTAGTTTGCAGATGCAAATCGCTGTGAGCCACTGGCGTCACGGAGTTTAAGGACGTCGTTGCCGACCGGATGCCACAGCAGCAGACCTCGGGGATGTCGAGGTCAACTACCCGGGTTCGCCGTCGTCCTGTTCGGCACTCCACAGGTGGAGCGCGCCCAGGTGGCGAGCGCCCCCACGTTCACCTCGGTGGTGGTGTCGACCCGCTGTATCGGCCCGAGGGCGAGCGGCTCGGCCACTGTTCCCAGGAACTGCCAGTCCTCGTCGGTCACCGGAGCCTCGCCGTGCATCGGATGCCGGTGCGGGGCGTCCTTCTCGTACCGTTCCCTGGCCAGCTGGATCGGTACGTCACACCAGATCTCCAGTGGTCGCTTCGCCCCGGCACGGTGCAGTCCCGCGATCACCACCGGACGCAGATGCGCCAACCACGGGCTTTCCAGCACCGCGCCGCCGGGAGCGTCGGCGAGCAGTGTCCACAGTGTCTCCCCGGCCGCCGCGCCCAGGGTGTGGCTCCACTCCCGGCCGTCCCGGCCGAACGGCACGATGGTGCCCAGCACGTCGGCGTAGGTCTCCTTGATCGCGTCCCGGCTCAGCAGCGGCAGGTGCAGTGCGGCCGAGAGGTGGCGTGCGAGTGTGGTTTTCCCGGATCCGGGGAGTCCGTTCACCAGGACGACGATTCGAGTCACGCATTGAGAATTACCACAGCCAGGTAGGCAGTGTGTGATGGTTCCGTTGACTCAGCGCCACCTCAGGCGATGATCCGGCCTTTCAGAACCACCCGGCTGGGGTTGCGTACCACTCTCAGGTCACGACGCGGATCCGACGGATAGACCACCAGATCGGCGAGCCCGCCTTCGACCAGGCCCGGGAATCCGAGCCACTCCCGGGCGCCCCACGACGCCGCCGCGAGCACCTCAGTGGCGGACATACCGGCCTGTTCGAGCAGCAGCATCTCCTCCGCGGCGAGCCCGTGCCCGATGCTGCCGCCCGCGTCGGTGCCGACCCGGATCGGCACCCCCGCCTGGTACGCCGCGCGGACCACGGACGGGAATCGCTGATGCAGCGCCCGCATGTGCTCGGCGTACCCGGGGAACTTCTGATCGGCCGCTGCGGCGATGTCCGGGAACCGCGCGATATTGATCATCGTGGGCACCAGGACCGTACCGCGGCGGGCCATCTCGTCCACCAGGTCGGTGGACAGGCCAGTACCGTGCTCGACGGAGTCAACCCCGGCGCGTACCAGCATCGCGACCGTCTCTTCCTCGAACGTGTGCGCGGCGACCCGCGCCCCGGCCGCGTGCGCCGCCTCGATCACGGCGCGGGTGGTCGGCTCGTCGTAACACGGCGCCAGATCAGCGGTCGGCCGGTCCAGCCAGTCCGCCACCAGCTTCACCCAGCCGTTGCCGGCCTTCGCCTGTTCGGTGACCGCCTCCACCACCTGGTCAGCGGTGACTTCGACAGGGATCCCGCGCAGGTGTTTCTTCGGCGGAGCCAGGTGTCGCCCGGCCCGTGCCAGCCGGGGTACGTCCGGATCGTCGTCCAGTTCCGGGTACGGGTACGGCGAGCCCGCGTCCCGGATCGCCAGTACGCCGGCGTCCCGGTCGACGATGGCCAGCTCGCGCGCGTGGTCCACTGAGGTCACTGGCATTTCGCCCTGCGCGATCCCGATGTGGCAGTGCGCGTCGACCAGACCGGGCAGCACGAAACCGCCTGAGGCGATGGTCTCCGCGCCGCTGACCGGCTCGAAGGTCACCCGATCACCGACCAGGTAGATGTCCCGTTCGGTGTCGTCGGGGAGCAGCACCCCGCGTACGTGCAGTGCCATCGACTCACCCTACTCGGCGGGGTTTACGTCGCCGGAGCGCCCGGAGCCGCGCAGCGAGCGGGCCGCAGAGCGTTCACAGAGGGTGTGCATCAGGTAGCGATCGGTACTAGATTGGCGGGGGCGAAAGTATTCTTCATAGACAGCCATCTATGTAATGATTCCTTTCCACAGCCGGGGGATGTCCCGGCCCGGAAAGGAGACGCCGTGAGCACCACATCACGACGATGGCGCACAACCCTGGCGGTAGCCGCCGCAAGCCTGGCGTTACCCCTCATCGCGCTTCCCAGCGCAGCGTTCGGCAACCCGACGGCCGGCGACAGCGACAGCACGCCGGTGGAACGCAAGGTCCGCGACCAGATCGCCAAGAAGGGAGCCACCTCGTTCTGGGTGACCCTGGACAGCGAAGCTGACCTGTCCGGCGCGAAGCGCCTGGCGGACAAGGCTGACAAGGCGAAGCACGTGCGTACCGCCAAGACGCGGCACGCCAAGGACACCCAGACGGCGCTGCGGAAACTGCTCGAGGCGGCAGGCGCCGAATACACCTCGTACTGGATCGACAACTCGATGCGGGTCACCGGGGACGCCGAGTTGCTCGCCGACATCACCGCCCGGCCCGAGGTGGAACGGATCGAGGCCGACGACGCGATCAAGCTTCCCGAGCCGATCGCCGGCACCGACGAGGCGACGGTCGACGGGATCGAGTGGAACATCGACCGGATCAACGCCCCACGGGTCTGGAGCGAACTCGGGGTACGCGGCGAAGGCATCGTCGTGGCGAACATCGACACCGGCGCTGACCACACCCACCCGGCGCTGGCGTCCACGTACCGGGGACGGGCCGCCGACGGCACCCTGAACCACAACTACAACTGGTTCGACCCCGCCGGGATCTGCCCCTCCGCCGCACCGTGCGACAACAACGACCACGGCAGCCACACCATGGGCACGATGGTCGGCGACGACGGTACGGGCAACCAGATCGGGGTGGCACCCGGCGCGAAGTGGATCGCCGCGAAGGGCTGCGAATCCAGCTCCTGCACCCGGGACTCGCTGCTCGCCTCCGGGCAGTGGATCGTGGCTCCCACCGACCTCACCGGTGCGAACCCACGGCCCGATCTCGCGCCTGACGTGGTGAACAACTCCTGGGGCTCCAGCGTCTACGACACCTGGTACGCCGAGACGGTCCAGTCCTGGATCGCCGCCGGTATCTTCCCCGCGTTCTCCAACGGCAATTCTGGCCCGAGCTGCAACACCTCCGGCACACCCGGTGAATACCAGATCAGCTACAGCTCCGGCGCGTTCGACATCAACAACGCCATCGCCAACTTCTCCAGCCGGGGACCCGGCGAGAACGGCGACATCAAGCCCAACCTCGCGGCACCTGGCGTGAACGTACGGTCCTCTTTGGCCGGCGGCGGATACGGCTCCTTCAGCGGTACGTCGATGGCCTCCCCCCACACCGCCGCCGTGGTGGCGCTGATGTGGTCGGCGTCGCCCGCGATCCAGGGTGACATCGCCGCCACCCGGGAACTGCTCGACAACACCGCGATCGACGTCGACAACACCAGCTGCGGCGGCACCGCCGACGACAACCACGTCTTCGGTGAGGGCCGTCTCGACGCGTTCGCCGCGGTGTCTGCCACGCCACGGGGTGCGCTCGGCGCGCTCGGCGGCACCGTCACCTCCGGCGGTACGGCGCTCGCCGGCGCCACCGTGTCTGTCACCGGGCCGATGGAGCGGACCACCACCACCGCGGACGACGGCACGTACGGGTTCTCCCGGCTGATGGTGGGCGACTACACCGTGACCGTACGCAAGTTCGGGTACCTCACCGGCACCGCGACGATCACCGTCACCGAGGGCCAGACGGCCACCCGGGACGTCACTGTGGAGGCTGCGCCATCGGCGACCCTCTCCGGGACCGTACGACTGTCCACAGGCAACATCGCCGCTGGCGCCACCGTGACAGTGAAGGGGACCCCGGTCGCCACCCAGACCGGCCCCGACGGCCGGTACCAGGTGACCTTGCCGCACGGTGACTACGAGCTGCAGGTCAGCCACGCCAACCGGTGTGCCGGTTCAGCCACCGAGAACGTCTCGGTCACCGGCGACACCTCCAAGGACGTCACCCTGCCGCTGCGGGAGGACGGCTTCGGCTACACCTGCGGCACCGCCACCACCGGCTGGATCGCCGGCACCGACCGGGTCGACCTCACCGGTGATGACCGGGTCGCCCACATCTCGCTGCCGTTCCACGTGGCCCTGTACGGCAAGGGTTACAAGGACGCCACCATCAGCACCAACGGCTGGATGGCGTTCGTACGCACCACCCTGACGGTGAACAGCAACCGGGCGCTGCCGTACTCCGGATCCCCGAACGCGGCGCTCTACCCGATGTGGGACGACCTCGACGTGGACGAGTCTTCCGGGGTCTACACCGCGGTCGCCGGCGCGAAACCGAACCGGACGTTCGTGGTGGAGTGGCGCAACGTCACGTTCTACTCCGATCCTGACCAACGGCTCTCGTTCCAGGTGCAGATCGGCGAGAACGGTGTGATCACCTACCAGTACGCCGATGTGGACAGCAACCGGGACCAGGGTGAGTCCGCCACGATCGGCATGGAGAACGCCAACGGCAGCGTCGGCTTCCAGTACTCGTACAACGAGCTGGCGGCAGCCGACGGCGGCATCACGTTCCGGTCCGACACCGGGGTGACCCACGGTGTGGTCACCGACGCCAACGACTCCGAACCGGTGGCCGGCGCGACCGTCACGGTGAAGGCCGGCGGCGAGGTCGTCGACAGCGCCACCACCGGAGACGACGGCGACTACCTGCTGCAGCTGCCATCAGGCGGCTACCAGCTCGAGGTCGCCAAGGAGCACTACGAGGCGGCCGCGGATTCGGCCACGGTGACCGGTGGCGAAGTGGGCTCGGTGGACACGGCGCTGCGCACCGCCCGGGTCGAGGCGTCGGCTCCGGAGTTGGCGATCGTCGCCCCGGCCGGGGAAACCCGCAGCCGTACGGTGACGTTGTCCAACACCGGCGGTCTCGGCACCGACTACAGCGTGGTGGAGGCGACGGGGTCCGGCGAGGCCGACATCCCGTGGCTGTCGGTCGAGTCGACGACCGGCACGCTGGCACCCGGCGCCCAGAGCCAGGTACGCATCACCGTCGACGCGACCGGGATGGACGCCAGCTCGTACCAAGGTGCCCAGGTGTTGATCCGGTCGGCAAGCGGACGGCAGCCCACCGTGACGGTCCCGGTGACCATCGTGGCGCCCGGTTACCGGGCCTCACTGGACGCCGGAGCCACCGGCGACGTGGTCGACTCGTACGGCGACACCTGGAACAGTGACCAGGAGTACCAGGCCGGATCGTGCGGCTACGTGGGGCGGTCCCACACCCTGTCCAGCAACGCGGAGATCACCGGCACCAGCGACGACAGCCGGTACCAGAGCCTCCGCCGGGACATGTACGAGTACCGGTTCGACGGCCTGGCCGACGGGACGTACACGGTGGAGCTGGACTTCGCCGAGCTGGAGCCGGTGGCACCGGACAAGCACCTCTTCGACGTACACGTGGAAGACACCGAGGTGCTGCGCAACTTCGACGTCGCGTACCACGGCGGTAGTTACGCGGCCGTGAGCCGTACGTTCACGGTGACCGTCACCGACGGGCAGCTCAACGTACGGTTCTTCACCCACAAGGGGTACGGCAAACCGATCATCAACGCGATCCGGGTCACCGACCGACCCGACCTGGCCGCGTAGGAGACACCGATCCACTTGGTGGGTCGGCGACGGGTCGACACGCCGCTACCGGCGGCGTGTCGACCCGCTTCAGCCAACCAAGTGGAACTGGGGTGGCGCTGGCCGGGCCGGCGGGCGTCCGGCGTTCACTCGGGCTGGTTGCGGGGGTCGCCGCCGACCCGGTACGGCGTGGTGACCCCCTCGTACATCAGGTGCGCGAGCAGGCCCTCCGCGGCGTGCGGGAGGTTGTGGCAGTGGTCCATCCAGATCCCGGGGTTGTCGGCGCGGAAGGCGATGTCGTACGTCTCTCCGTTGCCGACCTCCAGCGAATCCGTCCACCAGGGGCTACCGGTCGCCCGTTCCCCGTCACGACTGAGCACCAGGGCGTGGTGGCCGTGCAGGTGCATCGGATGCGCCTCCCCGCTGTGGTTGGCGATCCGGATCCGCACCACGTCGCCCTCGGACACCATGAACATCGGTACGTCGGGGAACATCCGCCCGTTGACCGTCCACCACATCCCGGGCTTGCCGTCCAGGAACCCGGGGCGGCGGCCGACGTCGTACCGGAACCGCCGGTCCGGGTGGTACGGATCGAACCGCACCGGCGCGGCGCTGCCGTACGACAGCGGGTCCAGGGTCTTTGCTGGTCGCTTCGCCACCGGGGCGGCGTAGGACTCCGAGCCGAGCACCAGTGACACGCCAGCCACCTGGATCCGTACCGGGGTGCCGTCTGACGGCATCGTGACCTCCCGCTTTCATAGCGTTCCCCCCATCGCAGGCGGGCCGCCCCGCGTGCCGTACCCGCCCGGCACACCGCACGGAGCGTCCCTCAGCTACGACGCATGAAACCAGGGGGACCGCACGGAACGCGGTTGACGCGCATCGGACAGCCAGCCCGCGTGGTACCGCACCGGCCGTCCGATTCGGCCCTGACCTGGGGAAACACAGACCGCCGGATCAGGCCGAGCTGCCGGGCGGTCAGCCCTTCTTGCCCTTGCCAAACTTGGAGAAGTCGATCTGCGGCATCTCGAAGCCGTCCGGCAGCTCGGCCGGCTCCTCGGGCGCACTGCCCCCCGGCGGGCCACCCATGCCCGGGGGAAGACCGCCCGGCATACCGGGGAAACCGCCCGGCATCCCGCCGCCGACCGGGCGGGCACGCCGCTGCTTGACCTTCCCCTTCTTGCCCTTGCGCTTGATCTTCGGAGACTTGGTCGCCTTGCGCCCCCCGCCGCCGAACATCCCGGACATCTGCTTGAGCTGCTTCTGGGCCTCGTTGAACCGCTCCACGAGCTGGTTCACGTCGGTCACGGTGGTGCCGGAGCCGTTGGCGATACGTACCCGGCGGGAACCGTTGAGCAGCTTCGGGTTCTCCCGCTCCTGCGGGGTCATCGAACGGATGACCGCGGTGACCTTGCCGATGTGCTTGTCGTCGAGGTCGTCGAGCTGGCCCTTCATCTGCGCCATCCCGGGCATCATCGCCAGGACGTTGCGGATCGGCCCCATCTTCTGGACGGCGAGCAACTGCTCCAGGAAGTCGTCGAGGGTGAAGCCCTGCTGGCCGACCAGTTTGGCGGCCATCCGCTCTTTCTGATCGTCCTCGAAGACCTTCTCGGCCTGTTCGATCAGGGTGAGTACGTCACCCATCCCGAGGATCCGGGACGCCATCCGCTCGGGATGGAAGACGTCGAAGTCTTCGAGAGTCTCACCGGTGGAGGCGAACAGGATCGGCGAGCCGGTCACCTGCCGTACCGACAGCGCGGCACCGCCACGGGCGTCGCCGTCCAGCTTCGCCAGCACCACGCCGGTGATCCCGACGCCGTCCCGGAACGCCTCGGCGGTGGTCACGGCGTCCTGGCCGATCATGGCGTCGACCACGAACAGCACCTCGTCCGGGCTGGTGGCATCCCGGATCGCGGCGGCCTGCGCCATCATCTCGGCGTCGACGCCGAGCCGCCCCGCGGTGTCGATGATCACCACGTCACGGTGCTGCCGCTTGGCATGGTCGAGAGCCGACGCCGCCACCTGGATCGGGTCGCCGACCCCGTTGCCGGGCTGCGGCGCGTACACCTCGACACCGGCCCGCTCCCCCAGCACCTGCAGCTGCTGTACGGCGTTCGGACGCTGCAGGTCCGCGGCGACCAGCATCGGCTGGTGGTTCTGCTCCCGCAACCAGCGGGCCAGCTTGCCGGCGAGCGTGGTCTTACCCGAGCCCTGCAGGCCGGCCAGCATGATCACCGTCGGAGGCTGCTTCGCGAACTGCAGCCGGCGCGCCTCGCCCCCGATCACCGTGACCAGTTCCTCGTGAACGATCTTGATGACCTGCTGAGCCGGGTTCAGCGCCTGGGAAACCTCGGAGCCCTTCGCGCGTTCCCGTATCCGCCCAATGAACTGCTTCACCACCGGTAGCGCGACGTCCGCTTCCAGCAGCGCCATCCGGATCTCGCGCGCGGTGGCGTTGATGTCGGACTCGGTCAGACGCCCCTTGCTGCGGAGCTTGTCGAAGATCCCGGATAGCCGGTCAGTCAGCGTGTCGAACACGTCGTGTCGGTCCTCATCTTCTGGAGCGGTGGGTAGCGGCAAGCCGCACGCCAAGGGTAACGGGCGCGGTGCTCTGGTCCGCGCGTACACCACGGTCACGTCCGGGCGGTTCCCACCGTGGGCGTACGGGTTATCCCGCTCGCCGGTTCCGTACCCCAACAGCCGATTG
>JBOGDK010000057.1:0-16462 GCA_050701795.1 Micromonosporaceae bacterium | reverse complement strand
CGTGGTGGCGGCCGTGATGATGAAGGACATCGGGTTCACCCCCACCAGGAACGGCCGTCCGGTCGCGGAGATGCGGCGGATCGCCTCGAACTCGATCGAGTACGGCTGGCGGGTGCCCGCCGTGAAGTACCTGATGATCGCCGCGACGTTCACCGGCGGCGTCTCGTTCTACATCTTCTACGCGCTGCAACCGCACCTGCTGGACCTCTACGGAGATCCGGAGGCGTACGGGATCGCGGGTCTGGTCGCCGCGATCGTGGCCGGCTCGCAGATCCTCGGTGGCCTGGTGACCCCGTACGTACGCAAGCTGTTCCGGCGCCGTACCACCGCGGTCTTCGCTCTTGAACTGGTCGCGGTGGTCGCGGTCCTGCTGATCGGCTTCATCACCGAGTTCTGGGTGGTGCTCGGGTTGATCGTGCTGTGGGGTCTGACGTTCGCCGCGTCGATGCCGATCCGGCAGGCGTACCTCAACGGGCTGATCCCGTCGCAGCAGCGGGCCACGATCCTGTCGTTCGACTCGCTGATGGGTTCCAGTGGCGGGATCGTGGCGCAACCGGTGCTGGGGCGTGCCGCGGACGTCTGGGGCTACCCGGCGTCGTACCTGCTGGCGGGCGTGATCTCCGCGGCCTCGTTGCCGTTCATCGCCAAAGCGCGGGCCGAGCACGCCCCGCCTGACGTCGTGGAGAGCGCCTCCGGACAGCTCGGGCAGGCGACCGGGGTGACACCAGCCCCCGACGACCAACGGCAACCGTGACCGGCGGCCCGCCGGACGAGTACGGAAGGCCAGTCGTGGGTACCGCATTCCCGGCAAACGGTGAGCAACCACAAGGGGGTGCGAGTGATGGACCACGTCTACCGGGTCACTGAGATCGTCGGATCGTCCAGCAACTCGATCGACGAGGCGATACGCAACGCGGTCGGCCGGGCCGGTGCGACCCTGCGACACCTTGACTGGTTCGAGGTGGTCGAGACCCGCGGCCACCTCAAGAACGGTCAGGTCGCGCATTACCAGGTCACCCTGAAGATCGGATTCCGGCTCGAGGGCGGCGACACGTAACCGACTCCGGATCTGGATCTGGAGCTGGGGCGCGAGCTGGAGCTGAGGCGGGGGCACCGGTCTCCAGGTGTCGCCTGTGGTTTCCGGGTCCGGGGCCCGGTGCGGCGGGGAACGTGGGAAGGACGGTCAGGACTTGTCGAGCACGGAGAAGGTCATCCCGGCACCCCGCAGTCGGGTGATCAGCGCGTCCCCCATCGCGACCGCCGTGGTCACCTGACCGGACGTGTCGGGTAGCTCGTCGTACGCCAGGCACAGCGCCGACTCGGCGAGCATCTTCGCGGTCTCGTCGTACCCGGGGTCCCCGCCGGCGACCTTGGTGACGACACGTTCGCCGCCTCCCGTACCGACGAGGTGGACGCTGAACCAGCTCTTCGCGCGGCGTTCCTCGCTCGGGCCTTCCCCGGGTTTGACCCGGTTGAGCAGCCAGGACCGCAGCGGCGGCAGCTTGGTCGCGGCGATCAACGCGGTGGCGCCTCCGGCGAGCCCGATCGCCGCTGGCAGCTTCAGGGCGATGTAGTGGCCGTACCGGAAGTCCGGGCCGTAGCGGTCCAGGGCGGCGGCGGAACGGCGTACCACCATGGGGTCGATGGTGGGCAGTGGCAACGCCCAGCGACCCACCACCGGCTCCCTGTGCGGGCCGCGCTTCACCGAACCGACCCGGCGACCCTCCGGACGGGGTTCCACGGCACGCCGTTGCCGGGCCGCACGGGCAGCCGGACCGCGACGGGCCATGACCCCGACCGCGGACTGGTACGTCCCACCCGAAAACGCCGCACCCACCCGGATGAACGCTTCCACCGTCAGCGGCACCCCGGAGGGGAGCTGTTCGACGGTGAGCAGGGTCCCGAGGTCGTACGGGATCGAGTCGAACCCGCAGCAGTGCACCAGCCGGGCGCCGGACTCGACGGCAGTGGTGTGGTGCCGCAGGTACGTGACGTCCACGAACTCCGGCTCGCCGGTCAGATCCAGGTAGTCGGTGCCTTCGGCGGCGCAGGCGGCGACCAGAGGATCGCCGTACCGGATGTACGGGCCGACGGTGGTGGCGACCACCCGGGCGTCCGCGGCCACGGCGCGTACCGACGGCGGGTCGTCGGCGTCCGCGTGCAGCAGCGGCAGCTCGGCGCATGCCGGGTTGATCGCGGTGAGCCGATCCCGTACCGCGGTGAGTTTCGCCTGGTTACGGCCGGCGAGGGCCCACCGGCAGTCCGGCGGTACGTGCCTGGCGAGGTACTCGGCGGTGAGCCCGCCGGTGAACCCGGTGGCGCCGAACAGCACCACGTCGTACGCCCGGTCCCGACTCATCGTGCGTCTCCTTCCGTGGCTGCCCGCCACTGTTCCCGGTGCATGGTCTTGACCGCGACGGTGATCCCGGCGTCGTCGACGTACGTGCCGTGGTCGGTCATTCCGAGCCGGTCCATGATCCGCCCGGAGGCCTCGTTCGCCGGCTGGTATCGACCCACAACGCATTCCGCGGCCAGCCGGGTGAACGCCTCGTCGCGTACGACCACCGCACCCTCGCCGGCCAGTCCACGTCCCCACACCCGGGGGGCGAACCACCAGCCGATCTCGACGTACGACTCGTCCAACCCCGGCACCCTGGCTCCCAACCGGTTGAGGGCTTCGAGTCCGACCACGGAGCCGTCCGCCCGGTCGACGGCGATCCGCCAGCCGTAGCCGTACTGGTCCCAGTGGTCGAGGATGCCGCGGTGCCGCTCCCGGATCCGCTCGGCGTCCCACACCGTGCCCGTACCGATGTGGCGTACCACGCGCGGATCGGTGGCGAGCCGTACGAACTCATCGAGGTCCGCCTCATCCCACGGACGGAGCAGTAGTCGCCGGGTCTGGAGCACGGTCACGCCCCGAACCTACCCTCCGGTAGCCGCCAGAGTCGGCCTGTGGGTTGTCGCGACGACGGGCCGCCGGATCACCCGGGGTCTTCACCCGGCATCCACGGTCTTCACACATGTCGCTGCCACAATTCCCGGATGTTCGGTGTCGACACGTACCAGATCGAGCAGAACTGGATCTCCAACCGTGGGGCGGTGCTGGGCACGTTGCTCGCGTTGCCGCTGGCGGTGATCGTGGTCTGGCTGGTGCACCGTCGCCGCGACCGGCCATTGCGGGTCACGGTCGCGGAGGTCGGGATGGTCCTCGGGACGCTTCCCTGGCTGTACCTGACACTGCGGCCGGATCCGGACGGTCCTGGTGCGGTGTTCGTCGTACCGTTCCGCGACCTGTACGCACTCGCCGCCGGGGGCGTGGTCGATCTGATCACGCAGTTGGTCGGCAACCTCCTGGTGTTCGCGGCGCTGGGGTTCTTCCTGCCGGTACGCCTCGCCACCTTCGCCTCGGTGCCGCGGGTGCTGGCGGTGGCGGCGGTCGGGTCGCTGGCGATCGAAGTGACGCAGCTGGTCGCCGAGACCGGTCGGACGTTCTCCGTCGACGACGTGATCCTGAACGCCGCCGGTGCGGGCATGGCGGCTGTGCTGTCCCGCCGCTGGTGGGCGGCTGAACGTCACGCGGGTCCGGTGGCCCCCGGTGAGTACGGTGTGTGACTGCCGGACCGTTCACCGGAGGACCCCTTGGACAAG
Source organism: Micromonosporaceae bacterium (assembly GCA_050701795.1). Classification (GTDB taxonomy): domain Bacteria; phylum Actinomycetota; class Actinomycetes; order Mycobacteriales; family Micromonosporaceae; genus WHSM01. The sequence goes on along the minus strand of JBOGDK010000057.1, from coordinate 12,814 downwards.
GCCTTTCAAGTCGATCTTCGTGGTGTGGTCGACCTCCTCAGCCATCACCTGTACTCGAGCCCCCGCGTGTACGTACGGGAGCTGCTACAGAACGCCGTCGACGCGATCACGGCGCGGCGTGACGCTGACCCGGAGGCGCCCGCGCGGGCATTGATCGAGCCACCCGAGGTGACCGGCGACGGCACCTTGCGGATCATCGACACCGGGATCGGGCTCACCGAGGAAGAGGTGCACGTACTGCTGGCCACGATCGGGCGCAGCTCCAAGCGGGACGACTTCGGGTTCGCCAGGCACGAATTCCTCGGGCAGTTCGGGATCGGGCTTCTGTCCTGCTTCCTGGTCGCCGACGAGGTACGGGTGGTGACCCGTTCCGCCCGGGAGCCGGACGCGCCGACCGTGGAGTGGCGCGGCTACGCCGACGGCCGGTACCGGGTCGCCTTGGCCGAGACGCCACGTGACGAGCCGGGCACCACCGTGACCCTCCAGGCGCGTCCCGGTTGCGACCAGTGGCTCACCGGACCGACGGTCACCAAGCTCGCGGAGCTGTACGGCTCCCTGTTGCCGATCAATGTGACGGTCGCGTCCACGCCAGCGCCCACCAGCGGCACGGCCTCCAGCAGCGGCACGGCGTCTGCGGGGGGCAGGCGGGTCACGATCCCGGCACCGCCGTGGCTGGCCACGTACCGGGACCCGGAGGCACGGCGGGAGGCGCTGACGGCGTACGCCCGGGAGGTGTTCGGTGTCGCTCCGTTCGACATCGTCGACCTGCACGTACCGGAGGCGGGTCTGACCGGGGTGGCGTTCATCCTGCCGGTCGCGGCGAATCCGGCGAGCCGGGGGACGCACCGGATCTATCTGAAGCGGATGCTGCTCGCCGAGGGTGCGGAAGGGCTGCTCCCGGAGTGGGCATTCTTCGCGCGGTGCATCGTCGACTCCGACGAGCTGCGTCCCACCGCCAGCCGGGAAGCGCTGTACGAGGACGACCTGCTGGACTCCACCCGGGAGGCGCTCGGGGAGCGGCTGCGGGACTGGCTGATGGACCTGGCGACCACCAGCCCGCCGAGGATGCGGGAGTTCCTCCGCGTCCACCAACTCGGCGTGAAGGCGCTGTCCCTGTACGACCTGGGGATGCTGCGGCTGGTCTACCGGTGGCTGCCGTTCGAGACCAGCGCCGGGTCGATGACGCTCACCGAGTTCCGCCGGCAGCACCCCACGATCCGCTACACCCAGACGGTCGATGAGTTCCGGCAGCTCTCCGCGGTCGCCGCCGCGCAGGGCGTCGGGCTGGTCAACGGCGGCTACACCTACGACAGCGAGATCCTGTCCCGGCTCCCGGAGCTGGACCCGGAGATCGCAGTCTCGGTACTTGACCCCACCGACCTGGCCACCCATTTCGACCTGCTGGATCCGGAGACCGAGTTGGCGTTGCGGCCGTTCCTGGCCGCGGCCGGTGCCCGGCTGGACCGGCTGGGATGTGACGTGACGATCCGGGCGTACGATCCGCCGTCGCTGCCGGCGTTGTACCTGCTGGACCGCGAGGCGGCGCACCAGGCGGAGCTGCGGTCGACCCGGGAGGTCGCCGACGAGCTGTGGAGCGACGTACTGTCCGCGTTCGACACCGATGCGGCACCGGTACGCCCACAGCTCGTGCTCAACCACCGCAACCCGCTGGTACGGCGGATCTCCGCGCTCGCCGACAAGAGCCTCGGCGGCCTGTCCGTGGAGGCGTTGTACGGGCAGGCCCTGCTGCTCGGCCATCACCCGCTGCGGGCGGCCGACACGGCGCTGCTGAACCGCTCGTTTCTCGGGCTTCTCGACTGGGCGGTCCACGACACCGACGCCGCACCAGATCCGGGCACCGGCCGGCGACCAATCAGGCCCGACGCGAAGGAGACCGACCAGTGAGCGGCGGCGAACGAGAGCTGCGGGCCCAGTTGGCGCAGGCCGCCCGGATGCCCGAAGGCGACGCCCGGATCGCGTTGCTGGAGGACCTGGTACGCCACGCCGACGCGCTGGGTACGGAGCGGCTGAGCTTCGACACCCGGATGGAGTTGACCTCGGCGTACCAGCACGGGGGTGAGACCGGAAAGGGCTTCGTGACGTTCTCCTGGTGCCTGGCCGCGTACGACCGGGATCCGGGCAGCTTTGACCAGCGCGACGATTCGCTGTTGCGGTGGCACTACAAGTGGACGGTGGCGGCGCTCAACCGGTTCCCCGAGGTGCCGTTGGACCGGTCGTACCGGGCATTGGACGACATGCAGCGGCGGTATCTGGCCGGCGGTCACAGCCTGCACGCCGTACACACGCTGCGGTGTGAGGTGGCCAACCACGTCGGCGACCTGGAGACCGCGGACGAGTGGTACCGGGAATGGTGTGTCGCGCCCCGCGACGAGAACTCCGACTGCATCGCCTGCGATCCGACCAGCAAGGTCTATCACCTCGCGGGCCGCCGCCGGGACGAGGAGGCGGTGGCGATCGCCGACCCGGTGTTGGCCGGTCGGATCACCTGCAACGTGCAGCCGCATTCGATCCAGGCGGCTCTGCTGTTCCCCTACTTGCGTACCGGCCGGCTGGACGAGGCCCGCGAGGCACATCGCCGCGGTTACCGGGCGATCCGTGGCAACCGGGACCACCTGGACGACCTGGGGACGCATCTGGAGTTCTGTGCCCTGACCGGCAACGAGGCGCACGGCCTGGAGATCCTGGAACGGCATCTGGGTTGGCTGGACAGGCCGGCGGATCCGATGGCGTTGTTGAGTGGGGTGGGTGCGGCGGCGCTGCTGCTGCGCCGGTTGCGGGAACGCGGCCACGGCGGGCAGCGGCTGCGTCGCGCCGGATTCGGTGAGCGCCCCGCGTCCGAACCCGAGGTGGCTGACCTGGAGGACGAGCTGCGGGGTACGGCGATCCGGCTGGCCGAGCGGTTCGACACCCGCAACGGCACGGACTTCCAGACGCGGATGTTGACGCGGAAGCTGGACGCCGAGCCGATTGTGGACAACCTGTCGTTGTCCCGGCCGTGGCGACGGCGTACCAGCGGTGCGGTGTCTTCCACTGTGGACAAGTCTGTGGACACCACTGTGGAAACTGTGGACAGCGGGCCGCGCGGTGGTGCGGCGCCGCCCGCGCCCCCTGTGGATGACCTGGCCGGCCTGAATCCCGCGGCGCTGCTCGACCTGGCCGACAGGCGGTACGCACAAGGCCGCCCGGAGCTGGCCCACGCGGCCTGGCGCCGGTACGACCAGGTCGCCGCCGACACCGCGGTCGATCCGCTGCTGGTGGTACGCCGGCTCGACGCGACCGGCCTGGAGCAGGCGCTGTCGGGGGACCTGGACGCCGCCGAGGCGACCTGGCGTGCGGCCGCCGACCGGTACGCCGAGCTGGGCGACGAGGCGCGGCGGCAGCACGTACTCGGCCGGCTCGGGATCACGCTTGCGCGGCGCCAGACGGACCAACCCACCAGGCCGGACCAACCCACCAGGCCGGACCAGACCGCCGAGCTGGTCGATGGCGCCGAGCTGGTCGAGGCGAGCGCGGCGTACCTGGTCGAGCACGGCACCGCACGGCAGGCGGCACAGGCATTGCTGCGGCTGGCGATGGTACGTGGCGCTACCGGCGCGACAGACCAGGTGTTGATCGTGCTGGACCAGGCCGAGGACGCCGTGGGCCGGCTGGACGACCCGGAGGACGGGATCTGGCTGCGTGCCGACATCGCGTCCAAACGCGCGATGGTTCTCGCCCGACAAGGACCCGAGTCGCTGCCCCGGGCCGCGGAGCTCACCGCGCGAGCCCGGGAGGGGATGTGGCAGGTCGGCTACCTGCCGCCGTACGCCGAGACGAGTCTGTTTCACGGGAAACTCCTCTGTGCGCTGGCCGACACCGTGGAGGAGCCGGACGAGCTGCGTACGTCGGCCGCTGAGTGCTTCGCCGAGGCGGCCCGGTACGGGGGGCACGCACCGATGTTGCGGGCACAGGCGTTCGAGGCACGGGGTGCGCTGTTGGCCCGTACCGAGCGGGCCGAGGAAGCGGTCGAGGACCTGATCGAGGCGGTGGCGATGTACACCGAACTCCGTACGCCGCAGGTTTCGTACGCCCGGTTCGACCTCGCGGTGGCGCTGGCCAACTCCGGACGGATGCTTGATGCCGCGGAGTGCGCGGAGGAAGGGCTCGACGCGGTGGACCGTGACGGCGACACTGCCACGGTCGTGGCCTACCGGAGCCTCCTGACCAGCCTGTACGCCAAGCTCGGTGAAAAGGACGACGCGCTGCGGCAGTGGGACGCCCTGTCGGAGCACTTCGAGTCGCCGGGCTCGCCACCTCCGCCGGCCGGGGCGCGCCAGGCCGCCGATGAGGATCACGCGGCCGCGGAGACGCACCAGGCGGCCCGGGACCACCTGGCTGCTCAGGCGTACCAGGCGGGCCAGGCGCATGAGGCGGCTGCCGGACTGCTGGACGAGCTGGACCGCGACGCCGAGGCGGCCCGGCGGTTCGCACGGGCGGCAGACGCGTACCAGCGGGCGGGTGACCCGTTCGGCGCGGTACGAGGCAACCGCCGGCAGGTGCTGTCACTGCACTGGGCCGGCGACAGCGAGGCTGGGCTGACGCTCGCGGAGCAGACCGGCAAGCAGATCGACGAGCTGCCCGGCGACAACCCGGACGCCGTGACCTGGGAACGTGCCGCCCTCGATTTCAACGTGGCGAGGATCCTGGCAGCGGTCGGCCGGACCTCCGAGGCGGCGACCCGCGCGACCGCCGCGGTGGCCGGATTCCAGAACGCCGGCGCCGACGACGACGCGACGTACGCCCAGCAGCTCGCCACCGAGATCGCCGAAGACCTGGAGGAACCGAAAAGCTGACGGAGTGCGTCGTCACCGTAGCTGACTGGGGTCACCACTGGCGCTCGACGGTTGCCAGCCTCTTGCCCCTCAAGCACCCCATCGACACGGGAGAGAGGCGACCGGTGAGCACTCTCGACAACGCCGCCAGTGCCGTACAGACAGCTATCGACGCGACCGGTGGTGTCCGCACCGGTCTGGATGCTGCGATCAGCGAGTTGGACGACGTCATCAGCCGGTTGGTGGCGGTTGGCTACGACAGTGGCGCTCAGGAGGCAGAGTCAGCCAAGAGCGCCGTCGAAGGGTTGATCGCCCAACTGGACGCGCTGCGGTCAAACGCCGACGACGTACGAGGTCAGATCACCGCCATCGGTTGAAGATCGCCATCGGCAGGGGCACAGCCACCTGCCCCTGGGCCGGTATCGATCCCACCCGAGGTCATGTCGCCGGGGTACCCCGCACAGCGTTCGTTGTCGTGGGGTCGCCGGCAGCACATCGTGTACGGAGAGGATGACGACGTCAACAAAGGTGGCCACATGCACGGTCTTGGCCGCCCCGACAAGACCGAGTTCCCGCCCGGGTGGGACGAAGACAGGATCGTTGACGAGGTCCTGAGTGTTGCGAACCGACCCGACAACGTGAGACCACTCCCGAGAAACCGGTGGGAAGCAATCGGGGTCGGCGACGGTGTCATCATCAAGGTAGTACTGAACGACAGTGGGCAGATCCTGGCCGCCTGGCCGCTGGATGGGCCGGGCGTGCGACGAAACCCGAGGCGCTGATCATGGAATACGCTGACTTTGCCGACCTAGCTGAGACAACCGTCAAGGGCCTGTACGACCGGCTCTCCGCGGACGATCGCAGGGTGTGCGACGACATGCTCCTCGGCGGTGAAATGCAGCTCCTGGTCGAGACCGCCGTGGGGTTCCTTGCCGAGAACCACATCGAGGTCACGACGGCCGAGCGGGATACGCTCGCCCGACTGCTGAAGCACCTGGGCGAGCCCGTGAGCTACCTTGACCCGGTTCCCGTCGCCGCAGACGGGGTGTAGGCAAGGGACTGAGTTACCCTGGGGTCACCCCCCGGGAGGTGCTTCGTGAGCGGCCAGGACTACATCGGCAAGCGGGTCGCCCGGTGGCGTGACCTGGCCGGTATGACCCAACAGGAGCTGGCCGACCGGCTCGGACGCACCCGCAACTGGGTGTCGATGGTGGAGAACGGGCACCGGGCGATCCAGCGGCGGGACACCCTGATCGCCCTGGCCAACGCGCTCCGGGTCGACGTGCAACAGCTCATCGCCCAGCCGAGCGTCCGCACCCAGGACGAGCTGACCGTACGCCGCTCCATTCCGTCACTCCGGGCGGCCCTGTACGGACCGGACGAGGCACCGGAGCCCCGGGGCGTAGACGATGTCGCTGAGGACGTGCACCGACTGATGGCGGCACGGATGGCGTGCGACTACGTTGCGATGGCCGAGCTTGGGGCGGCGCTGGTGGCCGAGACGACGGTCCTGGTCGAGTCGGGCCGAGACGGTCGCCGGGCCAGGGAGCTGAGCGTCCGCACCCTGTGGGCCCTGTCGCAGGCGATCAAGCCGATGGGGTACGTCGACCTGGCCCTCGCCCTCGCTGAGCGAGCGTCGTCGCTGGCCGGTGAGCTGGAGGGTCCCGCCGAGTTGGCGGCCAGTCGGTTCGCGCTGAGCCAGGCGATCCTCGCCTCGGGCAGTCGGCGGCGGTCCCTGTCTCTTGCGACCAAGGCGGCGGCCGACGCGCAAGGATCGGCGGCACCGGGGGCGCTCGCCTGGTACGGCATCCTGCAACTTCAGGTCGGGCTGGCCTCGGCAAGCCTGGGCATGTCGGCTGACACCCACCTGGCCGAAGCCCGCGACGTGGCCAGTCGGCGGCCCGAGGACCCCTGGCTGATGGAGTTCACCACGGCCAACACGGCGACCTGGGCGAGCGCGATGGCCCTGGAGACGGGCAACTACGACTCCGTCGTCAGCATCACCTCGACAGCCAACCGGCACGAGCTGAGATCGCGCCAACGCAAGGCCCACCTGCTGATGAACCAGGGGCGCGGCTACTACGCGGCCGGCGACCACGAGCGAGCCGTACGGTCCATCCTGGAGGCTGACGAGATCGCGCCGGCCGAGGTCAGGTCCCGGCCCACGATCCGCGAGATCGTCGGTCAGATGACTCGTGACGCGTTCAGGGGCACCGAGCTGGCGACGCTGGCCGCCCGGGTGCGCGTCGACCCTCTGATGTAGACGTAACAGTTCGTTACCTTGCCGCCACACTCCTGGTCATACCTTCAGTTCACGGCCAGGGGTGCGCGGCGCTGGATGGTCGAGTTCTCCCCGTAACCCGCATAGCCCGCGCGCCTCCGGCCCTTCCACGTGCGAGCTGAGTCGGGGGGCGTTGATGCATCGATGGTGGGCCGAGTACGAGTGGCAGGACCGGGTCCTTGGGCGCGGCGTCGCCGTGGGCCTGCTGGCGATCCTCTGCACGCTCGCGTGGGTGGTGGTCGGCCGTGAGCCGGTACACCCTGGAAGCTCCGCCGCCGAAGGGCCCGCCGCACGCGCTGGGGCTGGCCTCCGGGCACGGGCTCGGGATCTGGCGGGTGATGGCTGCCCAGTGGCACGACCACCTGCCGATCGACACGCCGAAGGGTCGGCGGTGCAAGGACCCGCGGTGCCGGCGAATCTGGCCGTGCTGGGGATGGCGTGCCGCCAGCGACACTCTGGATCACCTGCACCGGTATCCGGACGGTGGCGGGCTCGTCGGGTACGACCCGATGCCGCAGGCGCTCCTGGCCGGCGAACCCCGCCTGACCCGGGTGCCGATTCAGTCATGACCACCGACCAGCGACCGTCCGCCGATGAGCTGGAGCGGGCACACCGGGTCGCCCGGAAGCATCAGCCCGAGCCCGACGTGGCGTCCGGGCGGAAGTGCCTGGGGTGCGGCGACACGTGGCCGTGCCGGGAGTACCAGGATTCAATCCGCATCCAGAACGAGGCGTACGGCTGGATTGGGGACGCCGTCGCCGATCTGCCCGACCGGTACGCCGACCGCCTTTCGGCCCCCGAGCTGGAACCGATGCGGGAATTCGTCAGCGTAGGCGAGTGGGACGAGGCGTTGGATCTGCTCGTCGCCATCCTGCGCCACTTCCGCACCAGGGTGACCGACGAGGAACGCGACGAATTGCACCGCCTCGGTGGCGCGATGGGACTCGCCGTCCACCTGCCGGACGTCAAGCGCGGGCCAGGATCGTCACGAGGTGGCGCTGGTGCCTGTGGTTCCACTGGGTGAACGCCCGTTCAGCTGCGGCGCCGGTACGGCTACGCTGGCCCGATGACCACCTCAGGCGCTTCCTGGTATCGGGATCCGGCGTGAGGGTCGAGCCTGCGCAGACCCGTACCGGAGCTGGTCGGCGGTCGCGGCGTGAGGAGATCCTCGAGATCGCGGTCGGTCTGTTCGCCGCCCGGGGCTACCACGGGGTGTCGATGGACGACATCGGCACCGCCGCGGGGGTCACCGGCCCCGCGCTCTACCACCACTTCGCCGGCAAGGAGGCGATGCTCGCCGCGGCGCTGGTCCCGGTGAGTGAAGGGCTGCTCGCAGGTGGCCGGGAGCGCGCCGCGCAGCACGACGGGGACGCCGAGGCGGCGTTGCGCTCGTTGGTGGATTTCCACGTCGAGTTCGCGTTGGCCAACCCGGCGGTGATCTCGCTGCAACTGCACGAGCTGGACAGGTTGCCGCAGGAGCCGAGGCGTGAGATCCGCCGGCTGCAGCGGTTGTACGTGGAGGAGTGGGTCACCGTGCTTGGTGCACTGCGACCTGTACTGGGAGCCGCTGAGGCGCGGGTGCTGGCCCATGCGGCGTTCGGACTGATGAACTCGACGCCGTACCAGGCCGGAGAGGTTGACCAGGAACGCCGGGCGCAGTTGCTGCGACACTCCGCCCTGGCGGCGTTGCTGGGGTGATCCGGGTGGCACAGTGGGGCGGTTCCAGCTTCGTCGCGGTTGGCGACAGTTTCACCGAAGGACTGGACGACCCTGATGGCGAGGGCGGCTACCGCGGCTGGGCGGACCTGGTCGCCGCGCGACTCGCGTCGTCCCGGCCGGGTCTGCGGTACGCGAACCTCGCGGTACGTGGCCGGCTGCTCGACGCCGTGGTCTCCGAGCAGGTGCCCGCGGCGGTGGCGATGACACCCGATCTGGTGAGCTTCGCCGCCGGGGGGAACGACGTACTGCGGCCAGGGTTCGACCCCGATCGGGTGCGCGCGACGCTGGGCACGGTGGTGCGGCGGTTCACCGACGTGGGCGCGCGGGTGGTGCTGTTCACCGCCGCGGATCTGAGCACGGTGCTCCCCGGGATGGTCCGGCCACGGGTCGTGCGGTTCAACGAGGCTATCCGGGTGGTGGCTGGCGGCTTTGGAGCGAGCCTGGTCGACCTGTGGGCCGACGACGGGTTCCGTCACGCCCGGATGTGGAGGGAGGATCGACTTCACCTGAGTACGTACGGGCACCGCCGGGTGGCCGCCACGGTGCTGGACGCGCTCGGCGAGCCGTACGACTCCGAGTGGCGGGCGACGCTGCCGCCGGAGCCACCGAAGCCGTGGCTGTCCGCGAGGCAGGCGGATCTGCGGTGGGCACGGCAGCACCTGACCCCATGGATCCGCCGCCGGCTCGCCGGCCGTTCGTCGGGGGACACGGTGACGCCGAAGCGTCCAGAGCTCTCGCCGGTGTTCTCGGGCGGAGCTGACCAGGTACCCTAACGATCGTTAAGGCACCCGGGCGCCCTGGTGCCGGCACAATGTGCAGCTTCAGGACATCCGCACAGGAGGACACCGTGATCGAGTCGCTGCTGATCGCCAACCGGGGGGAGATCGCCCGGCGGATCATCCGTACCGCCCGCCGTCTGGGGGTACGGACCGTCGCGGTGTACTCCGAGGCAGACGCTGGCCTCCCGTACGTCGCCGAGGCCGACGAGTCCGTGCTGATCGGGCCAGCGAACCCCGCCCAGTCGTACCGGAATGCCGAGGCGATCCTGGCGGCGGCGAAGCAGACGGGAGTCGAGGCGACACACCCCGGGTACGGCTTCCTCTCGGAGAACGCCGAGTTCGCGCGTGCCGTCCTCGAAGCCGGCCTGGTCTGGGTAGGCCCACCGGCGGATGCGATCGAGCAGCTCGGCGACAAGATCAACGCCCGGAACCTGATGGCCGCCGCGGGAGTGCCGGTCTCCCCGGGCACGCCGGAGCCGGTGACCGGCGTCGACGCCGCACTCGCCGCCGCGGAGGAGATCGGCTACCCGGTGATGATCAAGGCGGCCGCCGGTGGCGGCGGGATGGGGATGGCCGCCGCCCACGACGGTGATGCCCTGCGTGCCGAGTACGACAAGATCAAAGCCTTCGCGGAACGGATGTTCGGCGACGCCTCGGTGCTGATCGAGAAGTACTTCCCCCGGATCCGCCACGTCGAGGTGCAGATCCTCGGGCTGGCCGACGGCAGGGTCCTCGCGCTCGGGGAACGTGAATGTTCGGTGCAGCGACGTAACCAGAAGCTGGCGGAGGAATCGCCGTCGCCAGCGGTCGACGAGGCACTCCGGGAGCGCCTGCTGGACGCGGCCCGGCGCGCTGGCGAAGCCGTCGGATACCGCAACGCCGGCACGGTCGAGTGCCTCCTCGACCCGGCCGGGTCAGCCGGCGGCGAGTTCTACTTCCTGGAGATGAACACCCGGCTGCAGGTCGAGCACCCGGTCACCGAGGCGGTTCTCGGGCTCGATCTGGTGGAGGCGCAGCTGCGGATCGCCGCGGGTCTGGACCCCGGTTTCGATCCGGACGCGGTACGCCCGAACGGCCACGCCATCGAACTGCGGGTCAACGCCGAGGACCCGAAGCGGTTCTTCCCCGGACCGGGTGCGATCACCACCTGGCGGGAGCCGTCCGGGGAGGGCGTACGGGTCGACGCCGGGTACCGCGAGGGCGACACGGTGACCCCGTTCTACGACTCGCTGATGGCGAAGCTGATCGTGCACGGCCCGGACCGCGCCACCGCGATCGAACGTGCCCGTACGGCCAGCGCAGCGTTCGAGGTCGCGGGGCCGAAATGCAACCTGCCGTTCTTCGCGGAGCTGCTGGCCAACCCCGAATTTCTCAGCGGTGAGTACGACACCGGCATCGTGGGGAGAATGCGGTCATGAGCGATTTGCCGAGTGCGGTGTCGATCCGTGAGGTAGGCCCCCGGGACGGGCTGCAGAACGAGGATCCGGTGCCCACCGAGGCGAAGGTGCTGCTGCTGGACGCGCTGTCGCGTACCGGGGTGAAGCGGATCGAGGCGGTCAGCTTCGTGCACCCGAAGGCGATCCCTCAGATGGCCGACGCGGATCAGGTGTGGGCGGCGGCGGCGCGTGAGCCGGGGGTCCGGTATTCCGCGCTGGTGCCCAACACCCGGGGCGCCCATCGGGCGCTGGACGCCGGTTTCACGGAGATCGAGGTGGTGGTGTCGGCGAGCGACACCCACAACCGGAAGAACGTCAACCGCTCCACGGCCGAGTCGCTGGACGACATCGCCCAGCTGATCGAGGTGCTTCACGCCAGGAACGCGATCGCCGAGGTGATCGTGTCGACGGCGTTCGGCTGCCCGTACGAGGGGAACGTGCCTCCGACTCGGGTGGCCGGGATCGTGGATCGGGTGATCGCGGACGGCGCGGACCGGATCGCGTTCGGCGACACCACGGGGATGGCCACGCCGCGGCGGGTCTCCGAACTGCTCGACCTGGTGCAGCCTGCGCACCCGGACACGCCGCTGCTGCTGCACTTCCACAACACCCGGGGCACCGCATTGGCGAACATCCTGATCGCCATGGAACGCGGGGTCACCGAGTTCGACGCCAGCGTGGGTGGTCTGGGTGGCTGCCCGTACGCGCCCGGAGCGACGGGCAATGTCGCCACCGAGGAGGTGGTGCACATGCTGCACGACATGGGCGTCGATACCGGTATCGATCTCGACGCTCTGATCGAGGTGGCGGGGCTCGCCGAGCAGGTCGTGGGACGAGAGCTGCCGAGCGGGGTGCTTCGAGCGGGCCCGCGTACCCGCACGATCACCACCTGACAGGCCCAGGCCAGGAAGACCGGCTGTGCTGTAGCGCACCCATTCCGGTCGCGGCCACGACGTTCCACTCCAGACATGTCGATGCGTCCATGTGGCGTGACCGCGCCGAGTACCCCGCGTTGTACCCCCGTACGTGCGCACTCTGGCCTTCGGCTGATCCGTGCGACGACAAGCACCACAACAATCGGCGTTTCTTGCACTGAGATGCGGCTTATGCAACTACAGTGCGTACTTGCGAGAGTACGAAGAGTTCTGAAGTGAAGGGTGACATGGCGGCAGTGGGACAGCAGTCGGGGATCGAGCGCGAACCGCGCGCCTGGTCCCAACTCACCCACAGCGTCGCCGTACGCAACTGCGTACGCGCCCTCATCTTCGCCGGCGCCGTCGGCGTGACCTGGCTGATCGGGTCATCTGCCGCGAGCGCCCATCAGGACACAGATCCCGAGGCCGAGGCCCAGCGCGCCGAGACCGGCGTACTGGAGCGGCTCCTGCTCACGCACGACTGTTCGGACGAGTCCTCCACGTCGGAAGACGCCAACCCGGAGAACCCGACCGATGCCGGAGCCTCACAAGGGAAGATCACGAGCTTCACGCTGACCCCGCACGAGCTGGTGGACCCATGTGCCACCCGGCTCGACCGGGAACGCGGGACGGACCTGGCTCCGGATTCCCAGGCAGCTCCTGGGACGTACCGCGGACAGTTCTCCGAGTCGGAGGGCGAGACGCCCGCCGACCAGGATGGCTCAATCGATCTACTCCCACCGTTCACCGGTGAACCACCCGTGATCCGCCCACTGGCGAACGCCATGCAGCCGATCACCAACGGGAAGGTCGTCGCGGTCGGCCCCGTACTCCACACGGGAGCCGAGTACTC
>JBOGDK010000056.1:0-16474 GCA_050701795.1 Micromonosporaceae bacterium | reverse complement strand
CGACGGTGAACTCGACCCGGAACAACAAGGACTTCGACCTTGGTGGCTCGGCGGTCGGCGAATGCCCGGGCTGTCTCACCGACGGGGACTCCTTCGAACCAGGAGACGAGTTCAAGGGCGACACCGCACGGATCATCTTCTACATGGCTATCCGCTACGAAGGCGACGACGGACACCCTGACCTGGAACTCAACGACAACGTCGAAAACGGGTCCGCGCCGTTGCACGGCAGGCTCTCGGTGCTGCTCGAGTGGCACGCCGCTGATCCACCCAGCGAGGCCGAGATGCGGCGCAACGACCGCATCTACGAATCCTGGCAGTACAACCGGAACCCGTTCATCGACCACCCGGAGTGGGCCGCGTCGATCTGGAACTGAGTCGTGCGTCCCAAGCCCCGGCCAGTGGGCTTGGGACACGATCCAGCCACGATGGAGGGGCCCGGCTTTCCTGGTGCGGCCGGGCCCCCGGCGTGATGTCGGTTGGCCGAGGTTTTCGCGGTACCTTCCGGGGTACTGACCGCGTCGACGCGGGCTGGTGAACGCTGATGCGGTGGACTACCGATGGGAGGACCCGGTGGCCGACAACACGACCCTGTTCCGCACCGCCCGTGACTACCTGATCAGCGTCGCCGACCAGTACGACTCCGCCCGTACCGGGTTCACCTGGCCGGCGGTGACCGGCAGGTTCAACTGGGCGACCGACTGGTTCGACCCGATGGCCCGCGGCAACGACCGTACGGCGCTGTGGCTGGTCGAGTCCGACGGGGCCGAGCGGCGCTACAGCTTCGACGCGATGGCCCGCCGGTCCGACCAGGTCGCCACCTGGCTGAAGGGTCTGGGCGTGGCCAAGGGCGACCGCGTGATCCTGATGCTCGGCAACCAGGTCGAGCTGTGGGAGTCGATGCTCGCGGTGATGAAACTCGCCGGGATCATCCTGCCGACCACCGCGGCGCTCGGCCCGTCCGACCTGACCGACCGGATCGAACGTGGCCAGGCCCGGTACGTGATCGCCAACCACGCCGACACCGCGAAGTTCGCCGACGTGCCCGGCGAGTACACGAAGATCTGCGTCGGTACGGCGGCCACCGGTTGGTACTCCTATTCCGACGCCGACCAGGTGCGGGCCGAGACGTTCACGGCGGCGACCGAGGCCTCCGACCCGGTACTGATCTACTTCACCTCCGGGACGACCAGCAAACCGAAGTTGGTGCAGCACACCCAGGTGTCGTACCCCGTGGGTCATCTGTCCACGATGTACTGGATCGGGGTACGCCCCGGCGACGTCCACATGACGATCAGTTCACCAGGGTGGGCGAAGCACGCCTGGAGCCTGTTCTTCGCACCGTGGATCGCGGAGGCGACGATCCTCGTCTACAACTACACCCAGTTCGATGCCGCGGCGCTGATCCAACAGCTCGATCGGGCCGAGGCGAACACGTTCTGCGCCCCGCCCACGGTGTGGCGGATGTTGATCCAGGCCGATCTCGGGCCGAAGCCGCGCGGGCTGCGGGAAGCGGTGGCGGCTGGTGAGCCGCTCAACCCCGAGGTGATCACGCAGGTGAACAAGGCGTGGGGGCTGACCGTCCGGGACGGCTTCGGGCAGACCGAGACCACCGCACTGGTCGGCAACACCCCGGGTTCGCCGGTGAAGCCCGGCTCGATGGGACGGCCGCTGCCGGGCGTACCGGTGGTGCTGGTCGATCCCGCCACCGGGCAACCGGGCGACGAGGGCGAGGTCTGCCTGGACCTGTCGGCCGCACCGGTGAACCTGATGACCGGCTACCTCGGCGACCCCGAGCTCGACACCGCGGTGATGGCGGGCGGCCACTACCACACCGGTGACGTCGCCAGCCGGGACGCCGACGGCTACATCAGCTATGTCGGGCGTACCGACGATGTGTTCAAGTCCTCGGACTACAAGGTGTCCCCGTTCGAGGTGGAGAGCGCGCTGATCGAACATCCCGCGGTGGTCGAGGCGGCGGTGGTGCCGCAGCCGGATCCCACCCGGCTGACGGTGCCGAAGGCGTACGTCGCGCTCGCCGGCGGCTGGCAGCCGAGCCGGGACACCGCCCTCGAGATCTTCCGGTACGCCCGGGAACACCTCGCCCCGTACCTGCGGGTACGCCGGATCGAGTTCGCGGAGCTGCCCAAGACGATCTCCGGCAAGATCCGCCGGGTGCAGCTGCGGCAGCGCGAGGACCGGGGCGAAGGCGCCGCCGGCGAGTTCCGGTACGAGGACTTCCCAGAACTCAGGCGATGACGCGCAGGCCCGGGCTCACGACCGGTTCAGCGTGAGCAGGTCCGTTGGTGTGCCCCCGAGACGTTCGACGGTCAGCTCGATCGTGGACAGGATGTGTTCCTGGATCCGGGCGGCGGCCAGATGCTCGTCCCCGCTGTCGATGGCCTCGATCAGGGGGAGATGCTCACGGGCCACCTCGGTGAGGTCGCCGAAGCCCGCGTCGTCCAACGAGATCGCCAGGAACAGTTGGCCTTCAAGGCCCCTGAACAGCTCAGCCAGGACCTGGTTCCCGGAACTTTCGCACAACGCGGCGTGGAACTCGAGCTCCTGGCGGGCGACGACCAGGTGGTCGCCGGTCGCCGCGGCGGTGGACATCGTGTCGACCAGTTCCTTCAGCCGGGTTGTCGAGGCACCGCGCCGGGTGGCGAGCCGGATGGCGACCGTCTCCAGCCCCAGGCGCACGTTGTACAGGTCGACGAGAGAGCCCACGTCGAGCTGGCAGACGAAGGTGCCCTGATGCGCGTACTCGACGGTGAGGCCTTCTTTGGTGAGGCGACGCATCGCCTCGCGTACCGGGGCTCTGCTCAAGCCGAGGCCCTTGGCCAGCGGTGCTTCGACGAGGCGGGTCCCCATCGGAAGGTCACCGCTGATGATCCGCCGCTTCAGCTCGTCGTACGCGAGGTCGGCGAGTCGGCGTCGGGGCACCGACGACACCGTCAAAGCCGCGCCACCCAGGTGCCCCGTCTCGTCCTGGATCATGGGCTGAGTCTAGTCGTGTGCCAGGGCCCGAGGTCCGCGCGGACCTGCTCCGGGGACGCCAGGGGACGTGACAGCAGCTCCGCCAACCGGACCGCGACCTCGACCAGGTCGCTGTTGCTCTTCGCCTGGTCCTGACGCGTCACCCGGAGGCTGTCCTCCAGCCCCACCCGGACATCCAACCCGAGACCGAAGCCCGCGGCGGCGTGCCGGAACTGCATCGGGAATCCGGTGGCGGCGACACCCACGACACCGAGGTCGTCGCCGAGAACCCGGTCAGCTGCTTCGTACAGCGTCATCAGGTCCTGCAGGTCGCGCCCCGCGCCACCCAGAACGCCCAACACGAACTGCAGCCGTACCGGGGGCTCGATGGTGCCTTCGTCGAGCAGGAACCTGGCCATCCCGAGGTGGCTCAGGTCGTATATCTCCAGCTCCGGTGTGGCGCCGATGTCTTTGAACGCAGCGGCGAAATCGCGCAGCATCGCGAGCGTGTTGGTGAACACCACGTTCCCGGTCTGCCGCAGTACGTCGCGTTCCCAGTCCCGCTCCACCCGGGGCCAGCGGGACGGCGTGGGAAAGCCCTCGTAGTTCATGGTGCCCAGGTTGTACGTGGCCATCTCCGGCTTCGTCGCGATGGCGCCCGCGAGCCGCTCCTCGGGGGTCATCCCGGGCGCCCCGCCGGTGCTGATGCTGATCACCGCGTCCACCTGCTCCCGGATGCCCGAGACGATCTCGGAGAACATCTGCGGTGAGCCGGTCGGCCTGCCGTCGGCTTCACGCGCGTGCAGGTGGATCACCGAGGCGCCGGCCCGGCTCGCCGCGACCGCCTCGGCCACGATCGCGTCAACCCCGTACGGGATGGCGGGGCTCTGGCTCGGCAGCACATCGCCGCCGGTGACGGCGGCGGTGATGGCCACCGGCGCATAGGTGGTACGTCGCATGAATGCTCCTCTCAGGACGGCACGAGACCTCGGTGCGCCAGGGCGGCCAGCGCCTCGTCGGCGTGGGTGAGGAAGAGTTCGGCGTCACCGTCGTCGTGTTCGGTGCTGATGTAGAGCTTGGTGCCGGGGACGCAGTAGATCCCACGGGCGTTGAGCTCGATGCCGAATGCCGTCGCCGCGGCCCGGTCGGTAGCGGCGTACGACGCGTGGTCGTACACGTCGCCGCCGCCGAAGATCACCTCGATGAACGCGTCGGGGCCCATCACGTGCGCTTGAATGCCACGAGTCGCGATGATGTCCCGCAGTCCGTCGGCGATCACGCGACCGTGTTTGGCCAGCCGGTCCGGGCCGCCGACCTCGTCGAGCACGGTGAGTGTGGCGAGCCCGGCCGCGGCGCTGAGCGGGTTCCCGTTCAGGGTGCCGCTCATGAAGACCTTCTGCACCTCCCCCGGTGCCTGCGGCACCACCTGTTCGATCACCGCTCGCGAGCCGCCCACCACACCCAGCGGCAACCCGCCACCCACGGCCTTGCCGAGCGCGGTGAGGTCGGGGCGGACGTCGTACACCTGCTGGGCGCCGCCTCTGGCGAGCCGGAACCCGGTGACCACCTCGTCGAAGATCAGCAGGCTCCCGATGGAGTCGCACAACGTACGCAGCGCCTGCAGGAACCCGTCCCGGGGTTCGATCGCCCGCTGCACCGGCTCCACGACGATCGCCGCGATGTCATCCGCGTACTGACGAACCAGCCGTGTCGTCTCCGCCACGTCGTTGAAGGGGGCGACCAGGACGGTTTCGGCAACCGCGGACGGTGTGCCGTGGTGGGCGTAGTCCACCAGCCCGATCTCGTCAGGTGCCCCAGGGAAGCCGGGCAGGGCGTAGTCGTGGTGCCCGTGATAGGCGCCCGAGAACTTCAGCACCAGCCGGCGCCCGGTGGCCGCCCGCGCCAGACGCATCGCGAAGAACGTCGCCTGGGATCCATCGGCACAGAACTTCACCGCGTCCACGGAGTCGATCGACTCGGTGATGCGTTCCGCGAGCGCGACCGCCTGCTCGTTGACCGCGTAGAAGTGGCTACCTCGGGACGCCTGCTCGGCCACCGCGTTCACCACCGCCGGGTGTGCGTGGCCGATCACCAGTGGACCGGAGCCGAGGGTGTAGTCGAGGTACTCCCGCCCGGTGGTGCTCCACAGCCGGGAACCGCGACCGTGGCTCGCGGTGAACATCAGCTCCTCGGGCATCCGGGTGTAGCCGAAACACGCGCCCGGGATCACCCGGTCGGCGCGGGCAAGGTCGTCACTCATCTGGTTCCCCCGAATCTCGAATCCGGTACGGCCCTTCCACGCGATCAGCGCAGGTGTCGACGTGCACCTGGTAGATCTGGCTGGCCGCCGCTGGCGTCACGTACCCGTCGTCGAGGTCGTCCTGGATCTCCTTCAGCGTCCGCGCCTTCGGGTCGCCGTAGCCTCCGGCACCCGCGGTCTGCAGCCGTAGCCGGCTACCCGCCGCGACGAACAGCGGGGCGGTCTTCCCCGACAGCGTCTCCGTCGTCCCGTCCGGGTGCGTCAACTCGAACTCCGCGAGGCCCCCGGGCAGCCCGTCGACCAACCCGTACGGGGCGCTGCGGTCCCGGTCGGCGATGATCGTCATGGTCGAGTCCTCGGTGAATTCCAGGGTCCGGGTCAGCCCGGTACCACCGCGGGTACGCCCTCCCCCGCCCCCGTCAGGCGTCAGCTCGTACGACAGCACCCGCACCCCGAAGGCGGTCTCCATGATCTCGTTGGGTGTGTTGCCGGTGTTCCCGATGCTGGTACGCCGGCTGTTCGACCCGTCGGTACGGACGTTCGCGCCCTGGCCGGCGCCGTGCACCTCGTACATCACCCGGTCGGTTCCGGTGTTCTCCACCCGGCCGATGATCAGCACGGTGGAGCTGCCGGTGCCCGCGGCGCACACCCGTTCCGGGGCGGCCTGTGCCAGCGCGCCGAGCACCACGTCGGCGATCCGGGTCGCGGTCTCGTGGTTGCCCGCCACCACCGGAGCCGGCTCGTACGGGTGGAGGACGGACCCCTCCGGTACGTGGATCCGCACCGGCCGGTACGACCCCGAGTTCGACGCGGTGTGCGGCTCCGAGAACGCCTTCAGAGCGAAGTACGTGGCGGACAGGGTGACCGCGTACGGGCTGTTCATGCCGCCCCGGGTCTGCGGCGCGGAGCCGGTGAAGTCGACGTCGACGTCGTCGCCGTCCACGGTGATGGCCACCTGGATCACGATCGGCTCGTCGCTGAACCCGTCCCCGTCGCAGGTGTCGGAGAAGACGTACCGCCCGTCCGGGATCTCCTGGAAGGCGGCCCGTGCCCGTTGCTCGCTGATGTCCAGCACCTGGCTCATCGCGGTGAGGACGGTGTCGGCCCCGTACCGGTCGCAGTAGTGCAGCAACCGGCGTTCCGCCGCGAGGCACCCGGCGTACTGGGAGCGCATGTCCCCGAGGCGTTCCTTCGGATTGCGTACGTTCGCGGTCAGGATGTCGACCACGTCGTGGTTCAGCTCGCCTTCCCGGTACAGCTTGACCGGAGGGATGCAGATGCCCTCCCCGAACTTGTCCGTGGCCCGGGTGAAGTAGCTGCCGGGCGTCGGCCCGCCGATGTCGACGTAGTGGCCGCGTACGGCGGAGAAGGCGATGACGTCGCCACCGGCGAAGATCGGCTTGGCCATGATGAAGTCGGGCAGGTGGTTGTTCCCCTGGTACGGATCGTTCTGCAGCAGCACGTCACCTGGACGCAGCGTGTCGATCGGGATCCGGGCGAGCAGGCCAGCCAGCGAGGTGGGCATGCTCGCCAGGTGGATCGGGATGTCCCCCACCCCCTGGGCCACGATCTCCGCGTCCGCGGTGAGCAGCCCGCACGAGAGGTCACCGGCCTCCCGCCACAGGTTGGAGTACGCGGTGCGCAGCACCACGGCCTTCATCTCGGCCACGGCGGTACGCAGCCCCGCGTCCAGCACGGACAGTGTGATCGGGTCCAGCTCGCGATCACCGGCCACTACGGAAGTCGCCATCGCGCTCATACCGCCTCCAGGTGCAGCAGCAGGTTTCCGTACGCGTCCACGTCCGCCCTGGCGCGGGGCGGTATCACGATCGTGGTGTCCGAGGACTCCACGATCGCGGGGCCGGAGAACGCCGCCCCCGGAGTCAGGTCGCTTCGCAGGTAGCGGGGTGCCTCGACCTGGTCGGCATCGGCCAGCCGCAGCAGCCGTACCCCGGACGCCCGCGGCCGGCCCGGCGTGGGTGTCGGCAGCGCCACCGGGTCGCGGGCGAGCTGGCCGGTGCCCCTGACGCGTGCGGTGACGATGTCGATCGGCTCGTCGGCGACCCGGAACCCGTTGACCCGCTCGTGAGCCTGGTGGAACCGCTCCGCCATCACGTCGAGCCAGCCGGAGGCACCGAGGCCCCCGCCCGGGCCGCCATCCAGGCCAGTACTCCGGCTGCCGTCCGGCCCGGTACCCGGGCCGGTGCCCGGGATCGGCACGGTGATCGAGGAGTTCTGCCCGGCGTACCGCATGTCGAGGCTGGGTTGTACGAGCTGGCCGGCGAGTGCGAAACCCTCGTCGCTCAGTTGCTCGCGAGCCCGTCCGGTCAGGCCGCCGAGGGCGGCTTCCAGATGGTGGGCGAGGTCCGGAGCCAACCGTTCGGGGAAGCTGACGGCGTAGTCGTGCACCACGTCGCTGACCACCAGACCCAGGGCCGACAGGCAACCGGCAGCCGGCGGCACCACCACGGTCGGGATCGCCAGCTCCTTCGCGATGTCGACCGCGTGCATCGGGCCGGCACCGCCGAACGCGAGGAGCGCGAAGTCCCGGGGATCCAGGCCGCGTCCCACGGAGACCGCCTGTACGGCGCCCGCCATGGCGGCATTGCTGATCCGGCGGATCCCGCGGGCGACCTCAACGGCGTCCAGCCCGAGCGTGCGACCCAGGCGAGCGCATGCGGCGTACGCCGCGGCACGGTCGAGTACGACGTCGTCCCCGAGTCGCTGACCGTCCTCCAGTACGCCGAGCACCAGGTTCGCGTCGGTCACGGTCGGCTCGGTGCCGCCTCTCCCGTACCCCGCGGGACCGGGATCTGATCCCGCACTCGCCGGACCCACAAGCAGTTGCCCGCCCGCGTCGACCCGCGCGATGCTCCCTCCCCCGGTGCCGACCGTGGTGATGTCCACCGTGGGGACGTGCATCGGAAGATCCATCACCGAACGTTCGTGGGTGAGGGGCACCTGCTGCTCGGCGAGCAGGCACACGTCGAAGCTGGTGCCACCCATGTCCACCGTGATGGCGTTGTGGTGTCCGGTCTGGCGGGCGATCCAGCGTCCCGCCACGGCGCCGCCGCTGGGGCCGGACAGCAGCAGGTTGACCGGGGTGTCGGCGGCGCTGGCCCCGGACGTGACACCGCCGTTGGACTGCATGATCCAGGTGCGTAGGCCGGGCTCCCAGCCGTCCACCTCGGACTGGAAACTGCGCAGGTAGTCGCCGGCGACCGGTACCAGATAGGCGTTGAGGGCGGTGGCGCAGCTACGTTCGTACTCGCGGACCACGGGCAGCACGTCACTGGACAGCGACACGGAAATGTGGGGGGCGTACTCCCGCAGGATCTCGGCGGTACGGATCTCGTGTTCCGGGTTGAGATGCGCGTGCAGATAGCTCACGGCGACGCTGGTGATGCCTCGGGCAGTGATGACGTCGGCGGCGCGGCGTACGGCGGCTTCGTCGAGGCGTCCCAGCGGCTTGCCGTCGGCGTCCATCCGCTCGTCGATCTCGAGCCGGTCGCGGCGGGCGATCAGCGGTCGCGGGCCGGGCTCCAGAAGGTCGTAGAGGTCCTTCGGGGGCCGCATCAGCCGCCCGATCTCCAGGACGTCACGGAATCCCGCGGTCGTCATCAACGCCACCCGGGGACCACTGCGCTCCAGGCACGCGTTGGTCGCCACGGTCGTGCCGTGCACCAGGTCACGCAACCCGGTCCCGGCCTGCGGATCCGTACCTTGCGCGGCGGCTGAGGCAGCCACCCGCCGTGCCGCTTCCACAGCCGCGGCGGCGGGGTTGTCATGTCGCGATGAGACCTTCGCACTGGCGAGCAGCCCCTGCTCCTCGTCCCAGAGCACCGCGTCTGTGAACGTCCCACCGGTGTCGGCTCCGATGCGCATCATGTCGTGAGCTGCCTTCCCGTGACTGCGTCCCGTGGTACCGCCGCGCCGACCCCGGTCATTCGACACCGGGCGCGGTCGCGACCTTAGGGACGCCGACCTCCCGCTCGCCCACACCCTGGTGGTACGGCGTGGACAGATCCCGTCCCACGGTCTCCGGCGAGGTCACGACCGTGTACAAGGTCAGGAGGACGGCTACCACCACGTACCCGACGACCGGCCACGACGAGTCGAACCAGTACAGGAGCCCGGCCGCGACGAACGGTGCTATGCCCCCGCCGACAAGTGAGGTCATCTGATAACCGATGGACGCGCCGCTGTAGCGGATCTCGGTGTCGAACAGCTCGGAGATCCAGGCGGCCTGCAGCCCGTACATGATGCCGTTGCACACCATGCCGCTCACCACGGCGAACGCGATCACCCACCCGACCTTGGTGTCGAGCATCGGGAAGTACGCGAAGGCCCAGATCAGTGAGAGGACCCCGCCCGCGATCGTGACGCGCCGGCGCCCTATCTGGTCAGACAGCGCCGCGGACAGCGGATACACGACGATGTTCACGATTCCTGCCACCAGCAGGGCGTTGAGGACGACCGACTGGTCGAGCTTGAGGTACTGCGTGACGTAGGTGATGGAGAAGACCGCAGCCGTGTAATAGACGATGTCGGCTCCGAACCGGATGCCGATGACTCGCAGGATCTGCCGGTGAGCCTTGCGGACCGCGACAGAGACCGGTGAGCGTACGGGGTGCCGGTTCTCCTTTGCCGACTGCTCGAACACCGGCGTCTCGGTCAACCGGAACCGGATGTAGAGCGCCACAGCCCCGATGACCGCGGACAGCAGGAATGGAATCCGCCAACCCCACCCGAGGAACTGTCCCTCGGTCAGCATCACCGAGAAGAGCAGCAGAACCCCGGTCGAGAGCAGGCTCCCTATCGGCGCGCCCACCTGTACGAAGCTCGCGAGGAAGCCACGCCAGCGGGGGGCGACACGTTCGGCGATGTTCAGTGCGCCGCCCGCCCACTCTCCACCGAGGCCGATCCCCTGCAGCAGCCGCATCAGGACCAGCAGGATCGGTGCGAGCACACCCACCTGTGCGTGGGTCGGCAGGGCGCCGATCAGGGCGGTGGCGATGAACGTGAGCGTGATGGTCACGACCAGGGTGTTCCGACGACCGATCCGGTCCCCGTAGTGCCCCGCCAGCACCGCCCCCAGTGGACGTGCGCCAAAGCCGAACGCGTACGTGGCGAACGCCAGGAGAGTGCCGGCGACCGGGTCGTACCCAGGGAAGAACAGCTTGTTGAACACGAGTGCGGCTGCGGCGCCGTACAGGTAGAACTCGTACCACTCAAGGGCTGTCCCGGCCGCGCTCGAAACGATCGATCGCCTCACCATGCCGGGCGAATCAGTCGGCGCGGCTGCTCCACTCGAGGTAGTCAACAGACCCTCCCGGAATGTCAGATGAACCATCAGGCGTTCCGGTCGACTGTCGACCGTCGACCTCTGGATGTCAACCCCTTCACGTGTGGTTACACCAGTTCCACGTCGCCGAACCGTCGGCAGTAACGCAGCGGCTCCCCGGCGCGTAACCGTGGGTGATCGACGGATACACAAGGTGATACGGACCTAGGCGCCAGCGGGAGCAGACGTCGCACCGCGGGCGTTACCTGTGACCTGTCTATGCCAGCGACCTCAGAATCCATGGTCCCGTGCACACGGGTCCGCATGGATAATCGCTCCCGATGCAGGTTGTCCTCGCGGCCGAGGGCTCGGGCCAGGTCCCGGCCGTGGATGAGGGCAAGCAGTGGTACGTCGCCCCGGGTGGTTGTTGCCGGTGGACGTGGGCGGGACAGCACCACCCACACTCCAGTTGGCCGTGGTTCGCCTGGCGAAACATGCGCGTAAGCGGCGAAGCAGTCCTGCCAGCGAGGAGACGCCCATGACATACGGCCCACCGCCCGAGTCGAACGCGGCGGCCTCGCAGCCCGACGCAGCAGCCCCGGGCCCGAACGTCGCGTACCCCGCACCGGCACCGCATGCTCCGATGCCGCCGTACCCCCCACCGCAACAACCCTGGGCCAGTCCCCACGAGCCCAGGTGGACCGGCGGACCGCCTCCGGTGGACCATCCCAAGAGGGCAGGGCTGGCCGTGGCAGCGGTGATCCTGTGTTTCCTCGGGTACGTGCTGCCGTTCCTCCCGATCGACCTGACCGGTGTGCGACAGTACATCGCCTTCCCGTTCGGGCTGGCGGGGTTCGTCCTCGCGATCGCTGGATGCACCGGGCACCGCCGCGGCAAGCCACTGGCTGTGGTCGCCGCGATCCTATCCGTCCCCGTGCTGCTCCTCGGGATGGTCATGGTCCTCGGTCACGCCATCTGAACTCCGAGGGCACGTGCCGGGAATCGCCCGTGCGCCGGGGCGGTTCGACCTGCTGGATCACCCCGTGGTGCATCACGGCAACCCGGTGGGCACGGCCGTGTGCGCCATACCGCCGTGTTCCATGGCGGAACTCATGCGCGGGTAGAGGCGGGCGAAGACGGGCGGGGCATGGCGGTCACCAGGTCACGGAGAGCTCGGCGAGGCCGCCGGTGAGAACATCGCGGCGGGTGGTGAGTTCTTCGACCGGTACGGCCAGGCGCATGGTCGGGAAACGTTGGACGAGCTGGTGGAGGGCGGCCTGGAGCTCGATGCGGGCGAGTGGGGCGCCGATGCAGTAGCGGGCGCCGTGGCCGAAGGTGAGGTGGCTGGCTTCGCGGCGGGTGATGGCGAAGCGGTCGGGGTCGGTGAAGACCCCGGCGTCGTGGTTGGCGGCGCCGTTGTCGAGCATGACGAGACTGCCCGCCGGGATCGTGGTGCCGTCGATGTCGAGGTCGGTGCGGGCGTACCTGGGGATGCCCCCGCCGCCCTTGCCCGGGACCCGCAGGATCTCCTCGACCGCGGAGCTGATCAGGTCGGGGTTGCTCCGTAGCTCCTGCCAGGCGTCGGGGTGGGTGAACAGCAACAGCGCACCGAAGCCGAGCTGTACGACGGTGGTTTCGTGCCCGGCGAACAGCAGCGACATGGACAGCATGGCGATCTCGTTGTCGCCGACTCCTTCGGTGGCGCACAGCCGGGAGATCACGTCATCGCCCGGCTGTTCACGCTTCCGGGCCACCAGTTGGACGCCGTAGCCGAACAGATCGGCCAGCCCTTGCTCGGAGCGGTGCCGGTCGGTGATGTCGGCGGCGGCCTGGCTCCAGGTACGGAACTGGGCCCGGTCCTCGTACGGCACACCGAGGAGTTCGCAGATCACGAGGATCGGCAGCGGTAGGG
Source organism: Micromonosporaceae bacterium (assembly GCA_050701795.1). Taxonomy (GTDB): domain Bacteria; phylum Actinomycetota; class Actinomycetes; order Mycobacteriales; family Micromonosporaceae; genus WHSM01. The sequence goes on along the minus strand of JBOGDK010000056.1, from coordinate 4,042 downwards.
CAAGCGCGGTGTGCAGGTCGGCTGGTGGCGACTGCTGGGCGAGGTCGTCCAGCAGTTCGCTGGTCAGGGCATCCACCCGAGGCCGGAATGCCCACATGCGACCTGGCGAGAAGTGCGGCTGCAGCAGACCGCGCATCCGCGCGTGGTCAGCCTTTTCGGTGTCGAAGTCGCCCATCGGCCCACCGAAGAGCGCCGACTCCCCGGAGCGCGCCGCGTTGCCTGGGTCGGGGTGGGACCGGCCCAGGCGATCGTCATCGAGCAGGTGACGTACCTGGTGGTAGCCGGTGACCAGCCAGGCTTCGTCACCGGTCGCGGTACGGATCTTGTGGATGTCGGCGTCGCTTTGGAGTGTCCGGAGCAGCGGCGGCACCTCCAATGGGCGGGTCTGCGGGAACGGCAGTTGTACGACCACGGCGACTCCTAACACAGCGTTGTATACCCCAGAGTAAACAAGGCTAGACGTAGACTCGCGGGTTAACAAGGGGGCGGTGATGGCGATGGCGAGTACTGAGGTGCCTGCTTCAAACGGCGCCGTACCCGTGAAGCGGATGCGCCGGGTCGAGCGGCGCGAGCACATCCTTCAGGCCGCTACCAGGGCATTTGCCCGCAACGGGTTCATCGCGACCAGCCTCGACGACGTTGCCGCGGAGGCGGGGATCACCCGGGTGCTGCTGTACCGGCACTTCGACTCCAAGGCCGACATGTACCGGGCGGTACTGGACCGTGTCTGCACCCGACTCGCGAAGACCATCGACACCGACCGCCTGGACGAGGGCTCACTTCCCGCCTTGATCCGCGCCGCGTCGGCCGACCCGGACGGGTTCCGGTTGCTTTTCCGGCATGCCGCCAGGGAGCCCGAATTCCGTACGTTCACCGACGCGCTCACCTCGGCATCAACAGAAATCGCCCACCGCGACCTCGCCCAGCACATTCCCGCCGGGCCGTGGCTGGACTGGTCGGCAAAGGTGATCCCGGCCTTCGCAATCGAGGCCGTCATCAGCTGGCTGGACGCCGGACAACCCGACCCCGACCTGGCCGCCACACGAATCGACCAGGCGATCGGCGGCATCATCCAAGCCGCACACCCGGCAAGCAGCTGACGCACACCGGCGAACTGCTCGGACGGACCATGGCCGGCCCGGTCAGAGCGGGCGACCCGGCCCAGGCCAAGGTCTTCGAACCGGTGCCGGGCGAGCGCACTGAGGTGACCGTCAAGCTGGACGTGGCGCTGCCGGCCACGGGCACGATCAGCGGCACGGTCAGCGTGCCCGACGAGGGGTCCCTGACCTGGGTAAACATCACCGTGGTTGACGCGACGACCGGCGACTGGGCCGGCGTCCACACGATGGTCCGCTCCGACGGCGCGTTCACAGTGAAGGGCCTCAACACGCAGGAGGTGCGGCTCACCTACAGCCTGGGCAACGAATGGGAGTACCCCGACCTGATCCACACCACGGCGGGTGAGGCAGTCACCGGCATCACGACCACGGTGCCGGCAACTTGACAACGGCGAGGCCGCGGTACTCCCGGTGGACCATGCAACAGGAATCCGAAACGTCGAATCCGCGCTTCCCCGTACGACGCATGGGTAGAGGGGCTCAGAGGGGCTCCCAAGGCCTAAGGAGAACCGAGATGGGAAAGCTGATCGCGACAACGCAGGCCACCATCGACGGCGTCGTGGACCCGGTCGGCGAGTGGGTCCAGCCGGACGGAGACCACGGCGTCTACTCGTTCGAACGGCAGGCGAGATCCAGCGGGCTGGTGCTGGGCCGCAAGACCTACGAAGGGCTGGCGGGATACTGGCCGAGCCAGTCGGGCAAATGGGCGGACATGGTCAACGCGATTCCGAAGTACGTCGGCTCCAACACCCTGTCCGGAAACCTCACGTGGAACGCGACCCTGCTGCAGGGTGACCTCAGCAGCGCGATCCCGAGGCTCAAAGCCGAGGTCGACGGTGACCTGTTCATGCACGGGAGCGGCGAGTTCGCGTACGCCCTCGCCGAGCGGGGCCTGATCGACGAGTACGAGGTCTACCTGAACCCGCTCGTCTGGGGCACCGGGAACGTCCACGTACTCGGTGACAGGGGAACCGTCCGGATGGAGCTCAGCGACGTCAAGAGGTTCGACTCCGGGGTGGTCCTGCTCACCTACCTCCCGACGTCCTGATCTGGTCCCGCAGGTTCGTGGTGTCCGTGATCAGCGTGCGACGTCGTAGAGCAGGTGGGTCACACGGTTGCCCTGGGCCACGCGGGACGGGTTGCCGAGGGTGACGTTGTCGCCGGTGTGCATGGCTCCGAAGAACGGCCTGCCGCCACCGAAGACGACGGGCACGACGTTCATCACGATCTGGTCGATCAGGCCGAGCCGCAGTGCCTGCCCACCGATCTGACCGGCGGCGACGTCGACGATCCGGTCGCCGCAGTACTCGCGTGCCTGCCTGATCGCGGATTCGACTCCGTCGGTGACGAACGTGAACGGTGCGGTGTCGGCGTACTCCCAGTCCGTCGGCGCCTCATGGGTGACGACGAAGACGTGATCACCCGCGGCCGGTACGCCGTCCCAGCCATTGGTCTGATCGAACGTGTTCCGCCCCATGATGACCGCGCCGATATTGGTGTAGACGGATTGCATGAAGTCCTTGGACGCCTGCGTGCTGCGCATCGCATGCACGTCGGATTCGGACCATTTCCATTCGACATCGCCACTGGACAACCAGTCGAACAAGGACCCGATCTGGCCGTCGTCGTCAGCGATGTAACCGTCGGCCGACACCGCCGCGCACCCCATGATCGCCTTGCCCATGATGGTTCCTTTCGTCGCTGTCGGTACCTGTCAGGGACGCTACGCCCAAGGCGGTTCCAGCGACGTGTGTGTTGTCGAGCTGAGGGTCTGGGTCGGTCTCCGTCCGGAGAGCCGGAAACGGTGCCGGTATGAAACGGTGCCGGTATGTCGACGGCGTGACGCCGAGCACGCGCCGGAACGCCTGCCGCATCGTTTCCTGTGAGCGCCATTGGGGCCGTCGCCATCGCATGTGGCTTCGGCAGTTCGTCGAACGCATCCGGATCGAGGCCGCACAGGCGCTCCTCGAGTCCGGCGATGCCGCCAGGCCACGGCACGGGTCACAAGCACCAGCGCAAGCCCGATCAGGGCTCAGCACGATGAACGGTGCTGCCTCGTCCCAGGCGACCGCCGATGGCCTGTGTGATGAGGGCCTGGGCAGCCGCACGGGCGGCACTGGCGGCATTCGGCTGGCTCGCGATGGAGTAGCTGACGATGGCGCCCTCGTGCAGGCTCAGCAGCTGCACCGCGAGATCGTCCGGATCGTCCAGCCCAGCCTCGACGAGCAACTCGTAGAACAGGTCCCGGAGCCACTTCTTCTCGGAGACGATCAGCTGACGTCCAGGGTGGTCGGGTTCGGGGAGTTCGGCGAAGGCATTGACAAAACTGCAACCCCGGGTGCTTTCGGTCAGCCACTCGGGAAGCACGTCGAATGGCGCTAGCACGCGCTGCACCGCGTCGACTGGCACCGCGTCCAGGCGTGTGCCCACCAGATCCCTCCACCGTCGGTCGCGGACCTTCAGGTACGTGAGAACCAGGCCGTCCTTGGAGCCGAACCGGTCGTAGAGGGTGCGCTTGGTGACGCCTGACTCGGCGGCGATGGTGTCCACACCAACGGCGTGGATGCCCCGCGAATAGAACAGCTCGGACGCGATGTCGAGGATGCGCCTGGCACCTGGCGTCAAGCGCTCGCCGTCCTCGTCCCCTGTGGTGCCGGACACTGCTGACCCCCTTGCATTCACAGATCTGTGAACCTACCGTGGCAAGTGAACTTCACAGATCAGTGTAGTGGAGGCCGGGATGTGGCAGATGTTGCAGGTGGCAGGACGGTTCGCGCGTGAATTCTGCGCTGGAGTGCACGCCGGACATGGCATTAGGCACGGTGTGCCCGAGTACATCAGGGCGGCAGGAGCGGGAGCCCGACAAGCTGAGCAAGATCGACCAGGCTTGCAGGCTCGGCCAGCTCAGCAGAGTTGGACGGCGC
>JBOGDK010000055.1:0-16491 GCA_050701795.1 Micromonosporaceae bacterium | reverse complement strand
GATCGACGCTTCGCCTCCAGAGGCGCTCTCGTGCAGTGTCCCCCCGGGCATTCGTACCTCCGGTTGTGATCAGGTCGCGGCCTGCTGCGCTTCGCCCTGTCGTACCCCCGGAGTTTCGGACAGTGGCCATACCGCGAGCTCGACACTTCCCGCGGCGTTGACGGGTGGTTTCACCATGCCGGGTGGCACCAGCTTGAAGTCCGGCAACGACACCAGCCGGTACCCGGCCCCGGCGGAGACCACGAGATACCAGGCGCCGCCGGGATCCCGGTAGACCCAGCCGGGACGTGCGGTGGGCGGCACGACGGAGTCGGAGAGCGCGTCCGGGCTGGCACCGTCGCCCCCGGCGGGCTGCTGCTCGGTGCCGGGTACGCGGCGGATCCGGGACGGGGTACGGATCAGGGCGTTGAGCTCCACCCGATCGGCGGTCTTCGCCGCCACGAACATGCAGATCAGCAGGGTGACCAGCGCGGCCGCCGCCACCACCCCGATCCGCATCCCCGGGGTGGCGTCCGGCAGCTTCACCAGGGTGGCCAGCACCGCCGCGCCGGCGGCGATCAGCAGCAGCCCGAACAGGGAGACCGAGGTCGCCAGACCGCGTCCGATCCGGGGCGGCCCGTCGGAGGAGTCCCACTTCCGCGCCGCCCGGGAGAGTCCGAGCTGGTATGAGCCCAGCAACCCGAGCACGACCCCGACCACGATCAGTCCACCGCCGATGATCGCGTTCTGCAGCATCCCGGGATCTCCTCGCACAGGCACGGGTGGTACGGCGTTTCAGGCCGTCAGCCTAGGGGCTGTGGGGCCTTTCGCCACAGCGTCCACTTTGCGCCGTGTCAGTGTTGCATGCAACCGTCTGGGTCGCTTGTCTCATAGTTACGTGCAATGTACAGTCAGGAACGCTCTTGGCCACAATACGAGACGTACCGTCATCGGGTAGTACCACTTAGTCAGAAATTCCGGAATGCTGTACGGAAAGCATGAACCGTTAGCCATAGAGGGCGTCATACCGCGGCGGACCCGCGGCGGCAGGAAACGGCGTCACCAGGTAAAAGGGGCGCCATCGCCGCGTACCTCCGGAGGAGCCGGAAATGATCTTCGCAGAGCTGGTGCAGAGCGCAGAGCTGGTGCAGAGCATTGTGACGTCCGACCTGTTCGACGCGGCGCACCTGATCCCGGACATGCTCGCGCAGACCCCCAAGCCCAAAGGCATCAACACCGAGGGCGTGGTGAAGTTCCTGCTCAGCCGGATCGCCCCGATCTTCCTCGCCGTTCTCGGCCTGGTCTTCATCGGGCGCGCCGGTAAGGGTGAGGTCTCCAAAGTGGTCACCAGCTCCGCGATCGCGATCGTGGGTCTGGCGTTCATCGGCGGCGCCCTGGCGCTGATCTTCCTGGGCCAGTACCTCGTCGACCTGTTCTTCGCGTAGGGGTTCACTCGCTAACCCGAGCAGAGGGGGCCGGCGATGCGGCTGCGGACGGACGACGACATCTACCGGGCACGGCTGCTCTACCTCGGCCCACCCGGCTACACACTCCCGTTCCACCTCCCGTACGCCCAGTACGGCCTGTTCGCGGCGCTGGTGCCCACGTTCATGTTCATCCGGTATCTGATCACGCTCGAAGTGGACCTCTTCCCGGCGTGGGAGATCGCCCTGGCGATGGTCAGCACGTCGTACGTGTTCCGGCATGTCGATCCGGACCGCCCGGCCCGTAAGGTGATCCGGACCGCGCTCACCGACTGGCGGCGGACCCGGGAGCCTCTCGTGGAACAGCGCGAACCCAGGCTGGTGGCGTCCAAGGTGCGCATCCGGGAGGAGATGTAAGTGAATCACCCCTCCAAGACGGGCCCAGGCGTGTCTGGCCGGTCGCCAGACGACCAGTCCAGCGGCCGTACGTCCAGAGAGGAACGACCGCCGACTGACAATCAGGGCGGGCCCGACGCCGGCGCCGTGCCGGGACCCGCACCCCTCGCGGTCTTTCGCGGTCCCGGCGCCCCACCCGCCGGCCCGCCGGCGACACAGACAAACGGGGGGTACGGCGCCCCGGCGAACCCTGCAGGCCCGCAGGCCGGTTCGGGCGCATACCCCCAGGTGAGCCGCCCGGCCACGGGGTCGGGTAGCTATCCCCAGGTCACGCCCCCACAGCAGCAGTCCGCGTCCGGCGCGTACCCACAGGTCACGCCCCCGCAGCAGGCCACCTCCGGCGCATACCCACAGGTGGCGCCCCCGCAGCAGCCCGGATCCGGCGCGTACCCGCAGGTCGCGCCCGGAGCGCCCGCCCGGCCCGGCACCGGGGCACGCCCCCAGCTCACGCCCCCGCAGCAGCAGCCCGGATCCGGCGCGTACCCGCAGGTGGCCCCGCAGCAGCCTGCCTCTGGCGCATACCCGCAGGTGACACCGCCACCGCGGCGGTCGTCGAGTGCCCCACCCCCCGCCGTGAACCAGCCGGCGGGACCGGCCACGTTTTCGCCGAGCAGCCCGCCGCGTACCCCGTCGCCGCCCAGCGGGCCGGTACGGGGTCCACATCAGCCCCGCGGACCGGCGCGACAGACCCCACCGCCAGCGGGCAGGCGCGCACCCGACAAGCGCCGCCCCCAGCACAAGGACCGGGACGCCAGGCAGGAACTGGCGATCACCGAGATCGCGGGGCACCTGACCTTCACGCCGAGCACGGTCACAGCCTGGTACTGGCTGCCCGAGATGCGGTGGGCGTTCCGCCCCGACAAGGAACGCGAAAATCTGATCATCGCGATCGCGGAGCAGTACGCCGGCCTCGCCGGGATGCGGCTGCACCTGCGGCGTACCACCAAGCCGTTCCCCGCCGACGAATGGGCCCGTACGGTCGCCGGGAACACGCCGTACCCGCTGCCCCGGGTGCAGGGCGCTCCGAGTTGGGCCGACCACCTGGTGGCCGCGCAACGGCACCTGCTGAACGCCAACTCCGCCGAGGGGCAGACGTACCTCGGGATCACGTTCGCCCGGCGCGGCTTCGGCGACGTATGGGCCGAACGGTTCAACGCCTGGCGTGGCAAGGGCACCACCGACAAGGAACGGCAGCGCACCGCCCGGCTGGTGGAGCAGTTCGACGAGGTGCTCGGCGCGTTCGGGATGCGGGGCCGCCGGGTCACCTCCCAGGAGCTGGAGTGGCTGCTCTACCGCAGCGTCGCGCTGTGCATGGCACCGCCGACCGGGCTGTCCCCGGTCTCCGACGGGCAGTGGGAACGCGGTGACCTGCTGGCACTCACCGAGCAGATCGAGCGGTACCGGGCCCCGTACGGGTCAGCGGTGAAGCTGGTCAACCGGCTCACCGGCGAGGAACGCCACGTCGCCGTACTCACCGTGGGCCGGATGGAGCCGCTGGACATCCCGGAACGCCACGAGCCCTGGCTGCATTTCCACGAGCGGCTGCCGTGGGCGATGGAGCTGTCCAGCCGGATCGACGTACTGGGGGCGGGCGACGCGTTCCGCAATCTGGAGCACCGGCTCCGGATGATCCGTTCCCAGCAGGTCGACTACGCCGACCACGGGATGGACGCGCCACCCGAGCTGGAACGGCTCGCGAAGCGGGCCCTCACCGTCGGGGACGAGATGACCACCGGGCTGCCGCTGGACGCGTCCCGGGTACACGGCTGGCACCGGCTCGCGGTGGGTGGCCGTACCCGGGAGGAGTGCCTGGAACGCGCCCGCCGGGTGATGAAAACGTACTCCCGGGACATGCGGATCTCGTTGCAGCACCCGAAGAACCAGGACTGGCTGGCCCGCGAGTTCATCCCCGGCGAGCCGGTGGCGAACACGGGTTACGTACGGCGGATGCCGGTACGGCTGTTCGCCGCGGCGCTCCCCCAGGCGGCGTCCACGGTCGGCGACCGGCGGGGCGACCTGATCGGGCGTACCGCCGGGACCTGCCGCCGCCCCGTGTTCCTGGACCTGCACTTCCCCACGGAGGTACGGGAGCGCTCCGGGCTCGCCGTCTTCGTCGCCGAGCCTGGCGGCGGCAAGTCCACGCTGATGGGTGCGCTCGGCTACCTGAACGCGCGGCGCGGCAACCAGGTGACGATGCTGGACCCGTCCGGCCCACTCGCCCGGCTGTGCCAGATGCCGGAGCTGCGGCCGTTCTCCCGGGTGCTCAACCTGACCGGCTCCGAGCACGGGACCCTGGCGCCCTATGCGCTGATCCCGACCCCGGAACGGCAGCACTTCGCCGAAGGCCCCGCCGGTGACCGGGAGTTCGAGATCTCGGTCTCCAACGCCCGCGCCGAACGCCGGATGCTGGTGCAGGACATCGCCTCGATGCTGGTGCCGCCGCAGGTGGCCCGGGAGGCGTCCACGGCGACCCTGCTGCGACACGCCGTACGGCAGGTCCCGGCGGAGGAGACGTCCACATTGGACGATGTGGTACGTGCCCTCCAGGAGACCGACGACGACGGCCGCGAGCTCGGCAACCTGCTGCTCGACACCGCCGAGATGCCGCTCGCGCTGCTGTTCTTCGGGCAGCCACCCGAGGGCGTCATGGGCGACGACACGGTGCTCACCGTGATCACGATGGCGGGGCTGCGGCTGCCGGACCTGAAGATCGAGCGGGAGTACTGGTCGGCCGAGGAACAACTGGCGCTGCCGATGCTGCACACCGCCCACCGCCTGGCGGTACGCCGCTGCTACTCCGGCGACATGAGCCGGCGCAAGATGGTCGGGCTCGACGAGGCGCACTTCATGGAGGGCTGGCGGTCCGGCCGTTCGTTCCTGGTACGCCTCGCCCGCGACTCCCGGAAGTGGAACCTCGCCGCGCTGGTGGCGTCCCAGAACCCGAAGGACATCCTCGGGTTGGACGTACAGAACCTGGTGTCCACGGTGTTCGTGGGGCGGATCGCCGAAGACCCCGAGGTGGCCGCCGAGGCACTGCGGATGCTCCGGGTCCCCCGCGACGTCGGGTACGAACAGACCCTCGCCGGGCTGTCCCAGGTCGATCCGTCCTCGCAGGAGCGGCTGCCGTACCGGGAGTTCGTGATGCGGGACGTGGACGGCCGGGTGCAGCGGATGCGGGTGGACATCTCGTACGTACCGGCACTGCTGGACTACCTGGACACCACACCCGGCGGGAGCCAGGCCGGCGGTACGACACACCCCGGCGGCGCCCCGCGAGCCGGCGGCACCAGCCGCCCGGTCTCCAGCCCACCTGTGTCTGGATCTCCGGTTACCGGGCAGCCAGTGTCCGGGGCTCCGGCGCCTGGTGGGCGTGCTCCTCGGGGGCCACTACCGCCCTCGTCGCCACCCGCAGCGCCCTCAGCGTCATCCGCACCGCCATCGGCCACACCTGGGCCGCCGGAACGTGCTGACCCCCCGGCGGACCGCCTGCCACCGCGCGCTACGCCGCGGCACCGGGCCACCCTCGCGCAACCCCATCCCGTGCAGCCTGACCAGCCACCCCAGCGGACCGCGGAGGACTAGATGTTCGCGCGACTGGCCCGGCGTACGTCGCCGGACACCCCGGCCACCCCCCGGGAACGACGGGTCGCCTTTCTGCTCACGGTGATGGTGGCCGCGATCGGCGTACTGTTCTACCCCGCTTCCCCCGCCGCAGCGGCAGAGGAATGCCGTCTCAGCGAATGGGAGACGGAGTGGAAGCGGTGCGCCGGGGAGCTGCCGCCGGCCAACGAGGTGTGCCTGGACCCGCCGGTGCCGGGCGCCCCCAACTCCGGGCTGGCCGGCTGGTTCTCCGAGCGGACGCAGGCGTCCAAGAAGCGCCACAACCCGGGGGTCTACATCGACTACGGGTACGGCGGTTACGACTTCCACACCTACGGCCTGCGCTGCGGCGCCACCGGTGCCGACGTGGGGCCGGCCACCGAGAACATGATCGCCAACTGGGAGCTGTCCCTCGCCGGTGGGATCACCGGCGCCGCCAACGGGCTGCGGGAGCGGGCCTGGGATCCAGGCCGGCTGTGGGAGTGGGCTGACAGCCTGTTGCAGCGGGTCAGCAAGGCGATCTACCAGGAGGTGTTCACCACTTTCGGCGCGGTGACCCTGACCATCGTCGGGCTCTACCTGATCTGGCGGTCCCGGCAGGCGGAGATGAGCAACGCGATGACCACCGCGGGCTGGGCGGTGCTGGTGATGATGGTGGTCACCGCGGTCGCGGTGTATCCGGTATGGGCGGCAAACCTGGCCGACGGCATGCTCACCACGTCACTCAAGGTGGTGCACGAGGCGGCGGGCCCCCGGCCGGAGAAGCTGCAGCGCTGCACCGACTCCTGTGACGACCCGCGGCCGCCCGCGGAGCGGGCCAGCGAGGTCAGCACCGACGCCGTGCTCTACCGCAACTGGCTGCGCGGCGCGCTGGGCTCCGCGGACAGCGAGGTCGCTCAGTTGTACGGCAAGGCGCTCTATGACGCCCAGGCCTTCAGCTGGGAAGAGTACGAGAAGATCGAAAATGCTGACCCGGAAAAGCGACAGGCGGTCCGCGACTCGATCATCAAGGCCAAGCAGGACCGGTTCAACCGGATCGCCCAGCAGATCAAGTCCGAGGACCCCGAGGCATACGAGCACCTGCAAGGGTTGCACGGCTCGGACCGGATCGGCGCCGGTTTCATCGCGCTGATATCGGCGGTATTCTTCGGTTTCTTCGACATCGTCGCCTCGCTGTTGATCCTGCTGTCTTTCATGATCTTCCGCTGGGCGGTGATCGTGGCGCCGCTGCTCGGCACGGTCGCGTTGCTACGACCCGTCAGCGCCGGGCTGCGCCGTGTCGGCAATGCCGTGGTCGCCGCGATCTTCGGGATCGTGATCTTCGGCGCCGGGGCGGCCATCTACCTGCTCGCGGTCCAGACGATCATGCACACCCGGATGACCGGCTGGTTGCAGGTGGTGCTGGTCGGGCTCTGTGGCCTCGCGGGCTGGATCCTGCTGCGCCCGTATCGGCGGTTGACGCAACTCGGCGGAGCCAGCGGCGGCAGCCTCGGCGACCGGGTGCTGGCACGCTCCAGAGACGAGAACAGCCGCGACGGAGCCACTGTGCCGGTCGCGGGCGCAGATCACACCCGACCCGAGGACCACCCCGGCGGTGTGGTGCCGATCCTGGACCGCCGTGCTGAGTCTGGCGAGTCACCCGACCTGGCTGGGACACCCGCCACCGACCGGCCCGTTGGCGGCACCGGTGCACCGCCGGGTTCCAGAGGGCCAGACGGCCGCGTCGAGGGCCGAGAGGAGACACTCGGCGGAGCACCGGGGGGCGCTGCCCCATCGCCTCCCGGGATCGCGACCAGGGAATCGGATACGGAGCGCGAGGTGATTGGCGGCAACGAAGTACGAATCATCCGCGACGACTCCAGCGGGTACCGGCCGGATGTCTCAGGCTGGCCCGGGTCCGGCAGAGACTCCGCCGCACCCACCACCGACGACGTCCCGTCCAGCCAGCCGCTGTTCGTGCCCGACGAATGGCGTGACGAATACTCCAACCGCACCTGACCCCCTCGACCACCGGAGACCTCGATGCGTGCCTTGCTTCGCTGGGTGACCACGCGCTACGGCATCGCGGGCATCCTGGTGCTCGGCGTGCTCGCGGTGGTGGTGGTGTCGCGACTGGCCGGCGGGGAGATCGGTCCGACAGGAGACGCGGCGCCCGGTACGGATCCGCACGCGAGCGCCAGCTTCGGGCCCGACGACGGTGTGATCGAGACCGGCGAGGCCGCCAGCGACCAGGCCGAACCGACGCTGCCGAAAGGGGTTCCGGACCCCGGACCGGTCGCGAAGCGGTTCGCCATCGCCTGGGCGGACCATGACGACATCACCGGGAAGCAGTGGCGGGCGCGACTGGCGGAGCACGCCACCAAGTCGCTGATGACACGCCTCGGCGACGCCGACCCGACCTCCGAACCCAGTGTGAAACTCACCGGCCAGCCGCGGCTGGACGCTGTCATCGGCGACAACCGCGCCGAGATCAGCGTGCCGGCCGCCGACGGTGTGCTGTTGCTCGGCCTGCGATACGCGGACCGCAGCTGGGCGGTCGACTCGATCAGTTGGAGGTCCGAATGAGGCGGTGGTGCACGTGAAGTACGCAGCCTTTCTGGTCGCGATCCTGGCCGCGGTGACACTGGCGTTCACGGGGGTCGTCGGGACCGTACTGGTCCGCGGCGCACTGAACGAGGCGGCCGCTCCACTCACCGCGGTGGGCGGTTGCGGCGATGGCACCATTGTGGACGTCGACGCCCGGCATCCGCGGGCCGGGGGGCTCGCCGGCGAGCAGATGCGCAACGCCGCGATCATCGTGCGGGTGGGGCAGAAGATGAAACTGCCGCCGCGTGCCTGGGTGATCGCGATCGCCACCGCGCAGCAGGAGTCGAAGCTCCGCAACCTCGACACGGCGGTGGACCACGACTCGCTGGGCCTGTTCCAGCAGCGCCCCAGCAAGGGCTGGGGCACCCCGGAGCAGATTCTGGATCCGGTGTACTCCTCCCGGAAGTTCTACAGCAAGCTACGCACGGTCAAGAGTTGGGAGTCGATGCGACTGACCGATGCGGCACAGGCGGTGCAGCGCAGCGCCTTCCCCGACGCCTACCAGCAGTGGGAGAACCTCGCTGCCGAGGTGGTCAACGCGCTCACCGGTGGCGCCGCCCGCACCGCGATCCGGCCCGCCTCGTCCGACGACGACACCTTCACCTGTGCCGCCGCCGGCGCCATCGCCGCATCCGGCTGGACGGTGCCGGCCAAGGGAAAGATCGGGCAGGAGAACGGGTTCCGGACCACCGGGCGACCCGGCCACGACGGTGTCGACATCATGGCCCCACGCCACACCGCGATCCGCGCCGCCACCGGTGGCGTCGTGATCAAAGCCGTCTGTGAGTCCTCCACCGGCACCTGCGACTCCGACGGGCACAGCCAGGCCCAGGGATGTGGCTGGTATGTCGACATCCGGCACGCCGACCAGGTGATCACCCGCTACTGCCACATGGTCGAACGTCCGTTGGTCTCGGCGGGCGATCAGGTGCGTGCTGGCCAGGCGATCGGAAAGGTCGGCTCGTCTGGCAGTTCTTCCGGCCCTCACCTGCACTTCGAGGTGCATCTCAACGGTGACGGCGGCGAGGCCGGCGCCGTCGACCCGGTCCCGTTCATGGCGGCCAAGGGCGCCGCGCTTACGGTGTGACGCGATGACTCAGCAACCACCGATCCTCGGCCGGCCTCCCGGATGGGAGCCGCCGCACGAGTCCAAGTCGGCCGCTGACCGGGACGATGGTGCGGTGGCGTCCTCACCATCAACCTGGAGGCCCACAGCCCCCACCTCCACTAAGCAGGAGTCACTCAAACGTGCACTGATGGTCACGGCCGGCGCGGCGCTGGTGGCGCTGGCGGCCTGCAACGGACTACTGCTCTGGGTGTACGACCACAGCTCGTTGGGGGTGGTGATCACCCTCGGCACCTTCATCGCCGCGGTGTCGTTGACCTGGCTGCGCGGTCGCAGCCGCCAACTGACCACGATCATCGTTTACGTTCAGGCGTTGCTGGTCGTCTCGATCGTGGTCGGCGCCATGGTGGCGACGAGCTCCGACGTATTCACCGGGATTCTGGCCGGCGGGATCACCCTGGTCGGCCTGGTGCTGCTCTCGGTGACCGGATTCGTTTTCGTCACGGGCGAGCGCACCCGGCGGCGCACCGCGGTCGCGCTCGGCGCCGCCACCGCAGTGGTTCTCACCATGGCCGGCTCGTACGTGTACCTCAGCCTTGACTACCAGCCTCCCGGCTACGTCGAGCCGTACGTCGCACCCCCTGAGGAGAGCGTAGATTTTCTGATCTCGCGGGGCCAGGACTACCACGACGACGGCGCTGCCCCCGCCGCCGCGGAGCGTGCCTTCAACCGTTACGTCTGCGACAGCGCACGGCAGGAGATCGCCGCGCTGTTCGCCAGCCTGATCGGCCAGGGCGACCGGCGGCTGGCCACGCCGGAAGACGTCACCGTCACCGCACGCGGCAAACGCGGCGAGACCCGCACCGTCACCATCACCGCCACGATGCACGTCATCGACGACATCGAAGGTCGTGTCCTCGACGGCCCCGAAACCTGGACCTTCCACCTGTGGAAAGGCGCCGCGGACAGCTACTGGAAGGCCCACGAGATCGACCGCCCCGGAAAGCCCGCCGTGGGCTCGCCCACCTGCTAGCCGTACAGGGTCGTGGCAGACCTCAGTTGCCAGCCGCTATCCGGGACGTTCTCCCAGATGAGCGCGCCCATAGCATCGTCTGCCGTGGGCAGGTAGACGAGAGCCGACCCCCAGTCACCCGGCACCGCCTGGATCAGCTTGGGTTCCGGGGTCGCGGTCGAGAACGTACGCATGGCCCTTTTGAGGCCGGCGAGCGCCTGGCCGCAGGTTGGCGCCACACTGCCCGGCGTCACACCGAATTGACCGGCGAGTCGGCAAGCCGTATCCCTGTCGCCGTCCCGTAGCGCCGCGAAAAGCCGGCGCTGACGCTCCGCGACCTCCGCGGGCGCGCTACCGGAGGGTGGAGTGCCGCGCCAATACTCGCAGCCCACATACCGCTTGATCTTCTCCGGGGCGCGCCTGATGTCGTCAGCGTCGCACTGCGGCCCGCTCTCGTCCGCGTACGAGCCGGCGAACTCCGAAAAGCCGCCACCTACATGTTTCAAGACCACAGGGCCGACGACGCCGTGAAAGTCAACCCAGCGTGCGGCGACATAGTTGGCCGCGCACACCTTGTCGTGAACCTTGTGGCCATCGTAGATGTCGAGGGCAGATTTGAGATCATCGTCTGTCGGGCAGGGCGGTGGCGGAGCCGGCTCCTGATACTTCTTGCCGCTGGCTTCCCAGATGCGCCAGGTTTTGACGAACTCAATCGCCTTGAACTCCTTCTCCCACCCCTTGAACGGTAGATCCAGCGAGATCGTCGGCTTGATCGAGAAGCTGAATTTGAGGTTCGCCTCGATGGTGTTGTCCTTCGGCTTGACCGCCAGCTCCGGCCCGACCCCCAGTCCCAACTTCACGCCGACCTTTGCGGCGCCCAGCGGGTCACCGCCGTACAACCCGATGGTCAAGCCCAACTCAGCACCGGTGCGCACACTGGGTTTGACCCCCTTCAGGACCGACTGGTGCATGTCCTCCATGCGGGGGTCGCTGATCGCGAACTTCGGCAGTGAATGTTCGATGCCACCGCTGACGGTCATCCCGAATGTGTACGTGAGTGCGGCATCCGCTTTCAGTCCTACCTTGACCTGCGGCTCCACCTCGCACCTCAATGACACTGGGCCGATCCGTACCAGGGTCCCGATCACCTTGCCGCAGAAGGTGTTGAGCCACGCCATGCCCCCTTCCTTGTCGAGCTTGAACTCGCACGATGCACCCCCGGACAACTTGAGATGCAGCTTCACCCGGGGGTTCAGCGTGGCGGTGATGTCGACGGCGGCATGCGGCGGGTAGAGACCCCAATCGATCTTGCCGCCCACCCGGGGCTTCAGGTTGCCGACGTCCATGCCAAAGCCGGCGTTTCTGGCCGAGCTGCGGCAACCGCCATCCTCGCGCTTGAGCATCAACTCCAAGAAGTTGATCGACAACGTCGGCGGCGCCTCATATGCGGGACGGATAACAAACCCGCCGGGGTCCGCGGAGGCCGGCCGAATTCCTATCCTCTCCGAGTCGAGTCGGAATCGCCCGCTCGGAAGAGCGTCGGAGAACGACACCGGAGTCGTGTCCACCACGACGCCGGTCCGGTCGCGAGTAATCGCGTCGATCCGGCGTACCAACAGCTGAGAGGTTTGTGGGCCTTCCGCGACGATGAAGATGTTGCCCCGCTTCAACACCCGGACCGCGGGCGATTCAGCTGCGAAGGTGACCCTTCGGCCGTCCACATTGGTGATCCCCGGCCTACGCCGGTCGAGCACCTTGGTGGTATCGGGGATGATAACGACATACTCTGCCGCCGTGGTGTTGGTTCGATGGGGGCGCACCTCAATCGAGGTCTCGTCGAACTCCGGGAATGCCTTGCCCGCCTCAGTGTTCACCGGCCTGATGCGCAAGGTGTACCTGCCCGCAGGCACGTCCCGTTCGTCGCGATGATCTCGGACGGTGTACGTGATCGGTCCCGCGATCTCGACACGGGCTTCGACCCTGTCTGGTATCCCTGCCACGTTGACGCGTAACCGCGTGGGGTCGTCGCGGCCCGCCCACACCACGACGGCGGCCATGGCCACCGCGATAACCACCGAGACAGCAGTCAGCAACAGTGCGCGGCGAGTCACATCGATCCCCCGTCAGATTGGCGTTACAGCGCGAAGTGTGGTGCCTAGTCTCGGGGATCTCGCAAGGCCGGTGCAAACTCGGCTACTGACAGCGATCGCCTACTGTGGATGGTCCGTGTCAGGTAGTGACACCTTCGTTAGCAATCTGGCTAAAGTGACGTACATCAGACAGCAAATTACTCACGGGTGAAGCTTGTGAGTGGCCGCTGCCCGGCGACGGGACATCGGTGCCGACTCCGCGCTGGAACCAGTCCTCAGACACTGAGACGGCCATGGTGACGGGCACTGTCAGCGTGATCGATGACTTTGACGAGACGGTCATCAAGGGCCCGGAGACCTGGACGTTCGAACTGGAGAAAGAACCGTCCGACGAGTACTGGCGGGTCTGCCAGATCAAGCGCCCACCGCCCTGAGCCCATTCGTGCCGCTGACCGGTGACCCGCCTTGCGTACGCCTCACCGGGTCCCATCCGGCGCCTATGTACTCATAGCACACTGTGTACCATGAGTACATGGGCACTCATAGCCTGCGGGAGCTGCGCAACCAACTCGGCACGGTCGTACGCGAAGTGGCCTACACCGGCCGCGAGGCGATCATCACGGACAACGGCCGGGAAGTCGCCGTGATCATCAGTCTCGATGACTACGAGCGGCTGCACGAACACGCCGATGTCGCCGACGCGCTGCGGCTGCGGGAGATCCGTGGCAACGACTACGCCGCGATGTCCCTGGACGAGATGCTGCACGCTCTCGGCGTGTCCCTGGACGACCTGGCCGAGCGCGTAGCGTGAACGTCCAGTTCCACCCGGACGTCTTCAAGCAACTGCAACGCCCGCCGCGTCCTGCGTTCGTGGCGGCACTCAAAGCCATCGTCGGGCTCGCGCACGACGCCCGGCCGGACGGCGTCAAGAAGCTCGTCGGCAGCGGCCGTGACTGGCGGGTCCGCATCGGTGAATACCGGATCATCTATGAGATCGACGACTCGGCGCGTACGGTCACCGTGCTCCATGTCAGCCACCGACGGGACGCCTACCGCTGACGGCGAGTATCGGTGTGATCGACGACTATGACCCAGTCGATGATCGAGCGCCGGATAGTCGTACGTTCGCGTTGGAGAACAGAGCCGTCCGGCGGGTGCTGGCAGCCTGGCACCTCGACCGGCCCTGATAGTTGTCCACAGGGGACAGGCCGGGTTTGACACGTACCGCCGGAATTACGGGAGAATACTGGCTGCCGGCTGTTCATTGGCGGTAGACCGCCTGTGATGGGGAGGGCTCGGGTATGGGGGATCAGGGCGGCATCTACATCGATCGCGCGGGCTTCGATCCGTGGTATCGGGAGATGCGACGGGTCAGACATGGCCTGCGTGACGGGCTGTTCGACGGTGAGGAGCTCGCGGTCGGGCGTGACTGGCGGCTGACCGGCTCGGTCAAGCTCCAGGAGACCATCGACACCACCACCTCGCGCGCCCAGGAAGCCGTGAACGGGCTCCATGACGCCTGCGAGCGGCTTCTCCACGCCGGCCTCGCGGTGGTGGAAGAAGCCGAGTGGCAGGACGGCCTCAACGCCGGCGCACTCCACTCGATCCTGGCGGACAGCGACGTCGACCTCTGATGGCCGATACCGACGGTGGCAGCGGTGGCAACCCCTTCCTGATCTACGACGTCAACACGCTCTGGAAGATCGCCCACGGCGACAGCCCTGAGAATCTGACAAAACGGGCCGATGAGCTGCAACGCCGTGGTGGCGACCTGGTGGACAAGGCGAAGCAGCTGCGCGACAGCATCAAGCTGCTCGACGGCCACTACAGCTCACCCAAGGCCGCCACCGCGATGTTCCAGGCGATCCGCGACCGGGCGGATGTCATGCACGACGTCGGGTCCGCTCTGCTCGGCGCCGCGACGCTGACCCGCTCCGCCGGGGAGGGGCTCGCGGACACCCAGCGGGAAGCCAAAGGGCTGTTCGAGAACCGGCTCGACGTCATCGGGAAGGTGCTCTCGGGCTCCGACAGCACCGCCGACAAGGTAGGGCTCGACGTTGACGAGTACATACGGCACCGACTGGCCGGCATGGTCGCGAAACTCAACAACAACCTGTACGAGTTCGCCACCGGCTACCCAAAGGTCCCGGACGTGACTATCAAGGCACCCGAGAACCCTGCTGGCAATCCCGGAGAGAACGGCCACGCACCAGCCAGCGTGCCTCCCGCGGGTTCGCGCGGCGGTAGAACCGGCACGCCTAGCGGCCGGGTGCCACCAAACGTGCCCACACCGCCGGGCGGCTGGCTTCCGGTCGGTTCCAGGCCCAGCCAAGGCAACACCGCACCTGGCACCACACCGGATCCTGGGACTTCACCGGCCGGATCAGACGGCCGCCGCGCCAGCGGCACCGGAGTCCCGGGAACGATCGGTAGCCCGCGAGGCGAGGCTGCCAACACCGCCCCCGTCGGCCGCACGCTCGGCGGCAAGCCGGCCAGTGGGGTGGCAGGCCGTACCCCCTCAGCCGGGGACGCCGCTCGTGGCGGCCCCGTAGGCAGGTTGGGGGCTCTGGGATCAGGACCGCCCGGCACCTCCGTTCCACCTGGGACGACTGGCGGGCACCCTCCGGGTGGACCGGGCGGCGGCCACCATGTCCCACCGGGTGTGCCCGGCGCCCACGGTGCCGGTGCCGGTGGTGGTAACGACCGGCGACAACGTCGCACCTGGTACGAGAAGATCGAGGACGAGTTCAAGGCTCTGGAAGGCAACCTTCCCGGTGGGGAACTCACCGGTGGCTCGGCCGGCACCGCTGTGACCGACTCCGGCCCAGGAGTGCTTGGCGAGCAGAAGGTTCCCCGCGACGAGCCTGCACGTGGCCAACGGCAGATGCCCGAACCGGCGCCAACGCGCGTACCGGAGGGGTTCCCGGACGACTTGAAAAGCTTCACCCGCAAGGACGGCGTCAGGTTCGATGTGCGGAGGCCCAGCGGTGGCGGATAGTCCGACGATCGGGGATCACGGTCCCGCGGTGACTCATCGTTCCGTAGGCAACCCGACGCGACGCTTGCTGTCGCGGCCGCTACTGGCGCTCCTCGTCACTGGCATGGCGGTAGCGGTCCCCGCCCCCGCCAGTGCCGACGCGATCCGTGACCAGCAGTGGCACCTGTCCTTCCTGAAGGCACAAAAGCTGCACGCGATAACCGAGGGCCACGGCGTCACCGTCGCCGTGGTCGACACCGGAGTCGACCCGAAACACCCCGACCTAACAGGCAACGTTGCCAACGGAGCCGACTTTGCTCCGCCCGCCGCCGACGGCGACGGCCAACTCGACACCGACGGACACGGCACCGCGATGGCGTCCCTGATCGCCGGCCACGGACACGGTCAAGGCTGGCGCGACGGCGTGCTCGGCCTCGCGCCGGAGGCGACCATCCTCCCCGTCCGTCACCAGGCCGCCAACCTCCGTGGCCAGGGCGACACGTCGGCGGCGATCACATGGGCAGTGGATCACGGCGCCGACGTGATCAACCTTTCGTTCGTTGGGGCCGGTGTCGAAGGTGCGGTGAGTTACGCGCTGAACCGGGATGTCGTGGTGGTTGCCGGCGCCGGTAACGTCGCGAACGGAGACACCACCGTAAAGGCACCAGCGCGGTACCCGGGCGTGATCGCGGTATCGGGTACCGATAAGGAGGGCCGCTTCAATGACGTCTCAGCGAAAGGTCCCGAGGTAACGGTGGCAGCGCCGGCGGTCGACATCATGGCCGCGAGCGCTGGCGACGGTGACCCCTATTCCGCTGGAGGTGGCACCAGCAACTCGACTGCGCTGGTCTCGGCGGCGGCCGCGTTGATCCGGGCCAAGTACCCGAAGCTGGACGCCCCGAACGTGATCCAGCGCCTGATCGCCACCGCCGACGACAAGGGTCCCAAGGGCCACGACGACAAATACGGCTTCGGCGTCATTGATCCACTCAAGGCACTCACGGCGAAAGTCCCCGAGGTGCGAGGCAACCCGCTGTTGGACCGGGCACCCGTAAGCCCGACACCGAGCCACAGCTACACCGGCCCACCACTGCCAGGTGCCAAAGGCGAAGGCGAACCAGACTCGGGTCGCATTGGCGCGACGCTGATCGCCGTACTCATCGCCGTGGCCGTGGTAATAGTCGCGGTCGGTATCACCGCTGTGGTCCTCATCCGACGGGGACGCAAGCCGACTCTGCCATAGATACTGCTCCTCATAGGAGCGGCAGTCATGATCCGCCGCAGGTACGTCTCGTACGTCG
>JBOGDK010000054.1:0-16786 GCA_050701795.1 Micromonosporaceae bacterium | reverse complement strand
GCCTGTTGCGGGGCCGCCTGGTAACCGGCCGGCGCCGCCTGCTGCTGGGCGGCCTGTTGCTGGGCGGCCTGTTGCTGGGCGGCCTGTTGCTGGGCGGCCTGTTGCTGGGCGTAGCCGTACTGCTGGCCGTAGGCCTGCTGTTGCTGACCGTACGCCTGCTGCCCGTACGCGGCCTGCGCCGCGGTGGCAGCCTGGGCCGCCGGTGCCGCCGCGGTGGCAGGCTGCGGGTACGCCTGGGTCTGCGGGTAGGCCTGACCGGAGAACTGTTGCTGGCCGTACCCACCGTATGCGGGGGCCGGTGCCGCCTTCGGAGTCAGCCCCAGGAACACCCGGAGCACCACGAAGAACGGCACACCGAGCAACACGAATGTCATCAGGTGCGACAGCAGGAACGTCAGCATCGACTTGGCGGAGATGCCGTCCAGGACGTTGATCAGCCTGGCCACCGTGGCGAGCAGGGTGAGCAGCGTGATGATCCCGTACAGCACCAGCGCGACCAGCGTGATCGTCTTCGCCTGGGAGATCACCGGCGCCACATGGGTGGCGATCAGCACCGCCACCAGTGGCAGCGCAACCGTCACCAGGCTCACCAGACTCGTGCTGACCAGCAGATCCGAAGCCCGGTCCATCACGGTGCCACTGGTCGGTGGCACCAGCCAACGCACCAGGATCAGGAGCAGCTCCAGCGAAGCGGCGGCCAGCAACGCGTACCCGAGGATGGAGCGGTACGGCTTCGTGTACTGACTGGCGGTCTGCTCATCGGTGGTCTGGACGGTCACGGCTCCCCCTCGCCCACAGCGGACTGAAGTCGCCGCCAGCCTAGCGGCCAGTGACTCCGGTCGTCTGACCCGGTGCCGGCCCGCGGAGCCGGTTGCTCCAGGATGGGGCCATGCGGATAGTGGTGCTCGCCGGAGGCATCGGTGGTGCGCGGTTCCTGCTGGGCGTACGCCGCTGGGCGACCGACCACGGCGCCGAGGTGACCGCCGTGATCAACACCGGCGACGACGTGACGCTGCACGGGCTGCGGATCTGTCCTGACCTGGACAGCGTGATGTACACCCTCGGCGGCGGCGCCGACCCGGAACGCGGCTGGGGTCGCGCCGGGGAGACCTGGGCGGTGAAGGGGGAGCTGGCGGCGTACGGGGCGGAACCGACCTGGTTCGGCCTGGGTGATCGGGACACCGCCACCCATCTGGTGCGTACCCGGATGCTGGATGCCGGCTACCCGCTGTCCGCGGTCACCGAGGCGTTGTGCGCCCGCTGGCAGCCGGGGGTACGGCTGCTGCCGGCCACCGACGACCGGGTGGAGACCCACGTGGTGTGCGACGGCCGGGCGCTGCACTTCCAGGAGTGGTGGATCCGGCACCGCGGCGCCCTGCCGGCCGAACGGTTCGTCTTCGTCGGCGCCGAGGACGCCAAGCCGGCGCCGGGCGTACTGGACGCGATCGGGGGCGCCGATCTGGTGCTGCTGGCGCCGAGCAACCCGGTGGTGAGCATCGCCCCGATCCTCGGCATCCCGGGGATCCGGGACGCGCTGACCGACGGCCCCGCCCCGGTGGTCGGCCTGTCCCCGATCATCGGCGGCGCCCCGGTACGCGGCATGGCGGACAAATGCCTCACCGCGGTCGGCGTCGAGGTCTCCGCGGCCGGCGTGGCCACCCTGTACGGTGCCCGCCGCGACGCCGGGCTGCTCGACGGCTGGCTGGTCGACACCGCCGACTCCGGGGTCGACCTGGCGGGCGCGGCGGTGAAGGCCCGGCCGCTGCTGATGACGTCCGAGGAGGAGACCGCCGGGATGGTGGCCGACGCGGTGGAGCTGGGCCGTGGCTGACGTACCCACCGGTGGGTTGTCGGTCTGGCCGGTGACCGGGATCGGCGAGGTACGCCCCGGCGACGACCTGGCCGCGGTGGTCGCGAAGGCGGCGCCGTGGCTCGCCGACGCCGACGTCCTCGTGGTGACCAGCAAGATCGTCAGCAAGGCGGAGGGGCGGCTGATCGACGTACCCGACGATCCGCAGGAAGCGGAGCGGATCCGGCAGGCCGCCATCGACGCCGAGTCGGTACGTGAGGTGGCCCGCCGGGGCCCCACCCGGATCGTGCAGACCCGGCACGGGCTGGTGCTCGCCTCCGCCGGCATCGACGCCTCCAACGTCGAGCCCGGCACCCTGGCGCTGCTCCCGGAGGACCCCGACCGGTCTGCCCGCCGGTTGCGGGCCGGACTGCGTACCGAGCTGGGGGTCGACGTCGCCGTGGTCGTCACCGACACCATGGGGCGGCCCTGGCGGCTGGGCCTGACCGACGTCGCGATCGGAGTGGCGGGGTTGCTCCCGCTGCGCGACCACCGCGGCCAGACCGACAGCTACGGCAACCAGCTGCGGCTGACCCAGCATGCCGTTGCGGACGAGCTGGCCGCGGCCGGTGAGCTGGTGAAAGGCAAGCTCGGCGGGGTGCCGGTCGCGGTGGTACGCGGCGTCGACCCCGACCTGCTGGACGATGCCGCCCCGGGAGCAAGCGCCCTGGTACGCCCCGCCGACGAGGACATGTTCTCCCTCGGTACCGCCGAAGCCCGCGCCGAAGCCCGCGCCGAAGGCCGCGCCGAGCGGCCGGTCGCGGCTCCTGATCAGCGCTTCACCTCGAACGATGGACCCGGATCATGACGACACGTGCCTGTCGTTCGTGATCCGGGTCCATCGTTTACAGAGCATCGAGGACATACGGGCGGGCGTGGTCAGTAGACGTGGACGCCGTAGATGCTCAGGGGCTCGGTGACCGGCTGGAAGAAGGTGGTGCCGCCGGAGGAGCAGTTGCCGCTTCCGCCGGAGACGAGCCCGACCGCGACGGTGCCTCTGAAGACCGGGGCGCCGCTGTCGCCCGGTGCCGAACAGATGTCGATCCTGCCGAGCCCGGAGACAGTGCCCTGCGGGTAGTTCACAGTTACGTTGAGGGCCACGACGTACCCGCAGCGGAAGCCGCCGATCGGGCTGCTGAGGCACACGCGGTCCCCGACCCGGGCGGTGCCGGCGCCCGTGATGTCCCGGTAGCTGCCGTTGTGCAGGTTGACGTTGCCCGGGCGGGACACGCCGCTGGCGTACCGGACGATTCCGAAGTCGTTGCCGGGGAAGCTGCTGCCGGCGGTGGGACCGAGGTACGTGGTCTGGTCCGCCGCGTACCAGGAGGAGGAGATGTCGGTGCAGTGACCGGCGGTGAGGAAGTACTGGGCGCCGGTACCGCTCGCGACGTTGAAACCGAGGGTGCACCGGGTGCCGCCGCCGAAGATTCCGTCCCCACCGGAGATGTGTGTGCCGATAGCCCCCCGGACCCGTTCGATCCGTACCGCGGCGGGGAATCGTTCCGCGATCGAGGTCAGTTCGATCAGCTCCGCACCGGTGACGGTGTCGTCGTGGGACACCACCACCTGACGGGCCCGCCGGTCGACCCCCCAGGCGGTACCTGGTGTGTCGACGGTACGTTCCAACGCCTCGGTCACCACGTTCAGATCCGCGTGAGTCGACGCTGACGCCGAGGACGCGGTGGCCGGTGCCGAGACGAACCCGACAGCGAACAACGCGATGACGGCAGCGGACCGCAGGTACCTGGTGGGATTCATGCGTGCCTCCCCAGAGGACCGGACCCGCCCGGGTGACGGGTCCACGGTGCCGGGTACGCGCCACCGCGAGACACCAGGTCCGAGAGACACCTGGTCCGAGCCGCCGAACGAGGGCCCAACGCGGAGCCGTACGACGCACCTTCCGGGGATTATCCGCTCGGCGGTGTCCTCAAAGGAACCCTGGAGCCGCATGTCGTGCACCGGACCGCTGGCGCTGACGCCCGCCTCCGGGCTCCGCCTCCGGCTCCGGAGCCAGGGCCAGGGCCAGGGCCAGGGCCAGGGCCAGGGCCAGGACCAACGCTGTCACAGCTCCGCGCTACCGTGCCGACGTGACTGGTCAGCCCTCGCCACGTTCGTTGGGCGCCGCCGCCCGTGACGTCGAGCTTGCGGTCCGCGAGTTCGATCAGGCTCGGCGCTGGCTCACCCGGCCCGGCTCCGAGCCGCTCGGCACTGAGGTCTGGGTGTACGACGAAAAGCTCGCGCAGGTCCTGCTGGTGAAACATCGTTGGCGAGGTTGGGTACCGCCGGGAGGCCAGGTGGAGCCAAACGAGACCCCCCGTGAGGCCGCCGTCCGGGAGCTGTTCGAGGAGACCGGAGTACGTGCTGAGCTGCTCGATGAGCCGGCCGCCGCGTGCGTCCGCTCGTACCACCCCGAAGGGGCCCCAACCCTGGGGCTGTCGTATACGGCGATCATCGATGCGGCGACCCCGTTGGTTCCCGAAGCCGGACAGCAGGCCGCCTGGCTTCCGCTGTCGGAGGGCTGGCCGAGCATGTTCGGCGACGACCCGCCGCGGATCCGGTGGCAGGCCGAACGGCTGCGGAGCACCCGGCCCGCGGACGCTGGCTGATAGTCAGTCAGGAGCCGTCACCGTCAAGCCGGCCGCGGCGGCGTGGCTGGCAAGCCGCTCGTCGTACGTGATCAGCTCCGTCAGTGGCTGTGCCAGCTGTTGCGCGGTGGCGAGGTGCAGTGCATCCATACTGCGCAGGCGCTCTCCTGCAAGCCGTGACGCCGCCCCGACCACCGGGCCGAGCGGAAGCCGGAGAGAGTCCGTGAGCAGGCTGTCGTGGATCAGTTTGTGGACCGGCACCCGCTCGGGGTTGGCGTGGGCGGCTGTCACTCTGGCCCACCTCCTATTAACCATCAGGGCTGTGGGTTGACCACGTAGCCGTGATAGTCACTGAATTTGCTTCGTGGTCACCAGACTCTCCGGGGCGCGTTCCGGCGGAAGACTGTCGGGGGGGTGGCACGATCTGGTGCATGGTCACGTTCGACGACGTACGTGAGGCGGCGATGGCGTTGCCGGAGGTCACGGAGCAACTCTCCCCTGACGGCCGGCCGGCGTACCGGGTGCGCAAGAAGCTGTTCCTGTGCCTGCGCGACCAGCGACCCGACGCGGTCGACCCGGACACCGGGGAACGGCTCGACGACGTACTGATGTTCCGGGTCGCCGACGAAGGAGTGAAGCAGGCGCTGCTGGCCGACCCGTCGGGGGCGTACTTCACCACCTCCCACTTCGACGGCTGGCCCGCCATCCTGGTGCGCATCGCCCACCTCGACAGGCTCAGCCCTGAAGAGGTACGCGAGCTGGTCACTGAGGCGTGGCTGTGCCAGCGCCGAAGCGGCTGATCAAGGACTGGCGTACCGCACGCCGCGGCGCCTGACATCCGAACCAGCGGTCGTGACGGGCCAGCTTCGAACAGCGGTGGTGCGGCCGACCGCTGGTGGTGACGGCTGATCGCCACCACCAGCCTGCCGGGCACCGCCGCTACAGGTGGTGCCTGGCCATGCCCTGCCCGCCCGGCGTACCACGGCCGGTCAGAGCCGGCGCCTGCGCGGTGGCCCGGTGCGCGATGTGGTCTGCGACGTACCCGGCGTCCCGGCCAGCCCCACCCACAAGCATCGAGGCGAACGAGTGTTGGAACGACAGCCCCGAGAAGTAGAGCCCGGGCGACGTCGTCACCACGCCACGGTGCTCGATCGGCCAGCCGTCCTCACCGGTCACCGGGATCCGGATCCAGCTGAAGTCCTGCCGGAAGCCGGTGCACCACACCACGTTGGTCACGTCGCGCGTTCGACCGTCGTCCAGCACCGGCCTGCCCTCGCGTACCCCCGAGACCCGGGCGGTGACCCGCTCCACGCCCGCGGCGGCCAGCTCAGCCCGCCGGTAGCGCAGCAGCGGGGCGCCGTGGTTGCGTGCGTGCGGCCGCATCTTCCGCCCCATCGGGGTGTCCAGCGTCAGCACCCGGGTCCACGCGAACCACAGCAGCGGGAAGACCCTCCGGGCGACCCGGCTGTCGATCCGGAACGGGATCTGACCGGTGTCCCGACCGCACAGCACCGTCCGGTGGGACCGCGCCGCCTCGTACGCGATGTCCGCCCCCGAGTGCGACGCGCCCACCACGAGTACCCCGCCAGGACGCAGCTGGGACGGGTTGCGGTACTCGCTGGAGTGCAGTTGCACGATGCCCGGATCCAGATCGGTGGCGAACTCCGGCAGCCGGGGCGTGGGCCCGAAGGTGCCGGTGGTGACCACCACGTTGTCGGCCTCGATCGTGTCACCGCCGCCGCACTCGACCAGGTACCGGGCCCCGGTCCGCCGGACGCTGTTCACCCGGACCCCGGTGCGTACCGGCAGGTCGAAACGGGACGCGTACGCCGCCAGGTAGTCGGCCATCTCGTCCTTCGTCGGGTACGACCACGGCGGCGCCGGGAACGGCATCCCGGGCAGCCCGTCGTACCGGGCGGGGCTGTAGAGCCGCAGCGAGTCCCAGTGGCGACGCCAGCTGTCGCCGGTGCGCTGGCCAGCGTCCAGGATCGCGAACCGCCGCCCCCGCTCCGCCAGGTGGTGGCCGACAGCCAGACCTGCCTGGCCACCGCCGATCACCACTGTTTCGATGTGCTCCGTCATGGCTGCTCACCCTCTCCACATGGAGTCGATGAGTTCACTGTGTGCCGGCGGGGCCGGCGACTGCTTCGGGAGAACTGCCCAACCGCCCCCCGGCGCGCCGATGGGTAGATCTACCCAGTCGCCGGGCCCGGCGGTCCAGGGCTGCGACCCAACGGAGCAGGGCACCCAGCGCGACCTGCGGGCTGACGGCGTACCGGAGGTACCAGAAGAGCATCAGGCCCGTACTGACCAGGTAGCCCGGCGCGCACGCGGGTGGGTGGATCTGCTCAGACCAGGCCGTGGTCGTACGCGTACCCGGCCGCCGCGGTACGCGACCCGACACCCAACTTGGTGAAGATGTTGCTCAGGTGCCGGGCCACGGTCTTCTCGCTCAGGAACAGCTCGTCGGCGATCGCGTGGTTGGTCTTCCCGGCGGCGACCAACCGCAGCACCTCTATCTCCCGCGGGCTGAGCCCGGACGGATCCCGGGTCGCGGGTCTGCGTACCAGCCCCGACACCCGGGTCAGTTCCGGGGCGGCGCCGAGTTGCTCGAACACCTGGCGCGCGGCGTCCAGCTCCATGTCGGCGGTGTCCTCGTCGCCCAGCGCCCTGCATGCCAGACCGACCAGCACCCGGGTACGCGCCGCGTCGTACCGGGCGTCGAGGTCGCGCCACAACCGCCAGGCGGCCCGCAACGCCGGCAGCGCCTTCTCCGGGGCGCCGTCGGCGAGGTGCACAGCCCCACGGGCGTACGTGGCGAGCGCCGACAGCGCCGGCGTCTCGTACTGATGGGCGATCTCGGCGAGCTCCGCGGCGCCGTCCCGGGCGGCCGCGAGATCGTCCGCCTCGAGCATGATCTCGACCTGCGCCGGGAGCAGCCGGGACCGGGTGGCCTTCTCGGCCGTCTCACCGAGCGCCCGGCGGATCGCCGCGGCCGCCACCTCCGCCCGACCCTGTGCCAGTCGCAGCAGCGCCAGCCCGGGCTGGATGTCCCACCCGTACCGGCCCGCCTGGCGGTACGCCTCGTCGGCCTCCGCCAGCTCGCCCCGTAGCCGGTGCACCTCGGCCAGTTGGTGGAACGCGCCTCCGGCGACGACCTCGCCGTACCCCTGGGTCAGCAGGTCACAGGCGAGTCGCGCCTCGCGTACCGCGTCCGGCCAGTCACCGCCGAGTTGCAGCAGCTGGGACCGGTGGATCCGGCAGATCCCGGCGTACCCCCCGGTGAACTGCGGCTGGCCGTCCACCCAGGCGTTCAGCGCGATGGTCCACTCCCTCGCCCGCTGGATCTCGTGCAGTTCGTGACAGGTGGCGATGGTGTTGCAGTAGGTCCACCCGGTGACCCGGCAGGAGGTCTCACCGGCCGTGACCGTCAGCATCGCCTCGTCCAGCAGCGCCAGACCTTCGCCGAACCGCCCCTGCCGGACCAGTGCCCGACCCTGCAGGTGGGTGCCGACCGTTGTCAGATCACGGTCACCGCAGCCGGCGCCCAGCTCGGCGGCGCGGGTCGCGGACTGGTACGCGGCGTCGTAATCCCCCTGGCGTTCCTGCTTCTCGGCAACGGGGACCAGCAGGTAGCCCCGCTCCGCGCAGGCCGGTGCCGACTCGGCCAGCCGCTGCGCCCGGCCCAGCCACCCGGCGGCGTGCGCGAACTCCCCCCGGAACACCAGGACGTCCTGCAGCCAGAAGGCACACCGCAGCGCCCGGCCGATCTCCCCGGCGTCGACCCACGCCTGGTACGCCCGCTGCAACACCTGGGCCGCCTCGGTACCCCGGCCCAGGATCTGCGCGGACTCGGCCAGCAGCTCCAGGTCGTCGATCCGCAGCGGCGCCACCCGGTCGACGGACGTGAACTCATCGAGCGCGTCCGCCCACGCCTCCCGCTGGTGCGCCTGACGCGCCCGTTCCAGGTCCACGACGACGTCCATGGCCCTATTTCACTCCCGACAGGGAGCGGTGTCAGCGCAAAGCCGACACCTCAGACGTGGTCGGTGTCGCCCCGGTCGCGGAGGTCGTCGACCATCTTCTTGACGTCCTGGGCCCGCTCCCGGTGGCACACCAGTACGGCGTCCGCGGTGTCGACGATCACCAGGTCACGTACCCCGAGCCCGGCGACCAGGCGCCCGCCGGCCGGCACCACCACCGTGTGCTCGACATCGCTGAGGTACGTCTCGCCGGATCCGATCACCACGTTGCCGGCGCCGTCGGCGGGCAGAACGTCACCCAATGTCCGGAAGTCGCCGACATCGTTCCACCCGAAGTCACCGGGTACGGTCGCCACCCGCCCCGCCTCTGCGGCACCCTCCATCACCGCGTAGTCAACGGAGATCTTCTCCAGGTTCGGCCACTCCTCGGCGAGCACGGTGGCCTGGGCCGGGCCGTCCCAGGCGGCGGCGATCCGGGTGACGCCGGCGTGCAACTTCGGCCGCTGCCGGGCCAGCTCGTCCAGGAACACCTCGACCCGCCACAGGAACATCCCGGCGTTCCACAGGTGGTGACCGGACTTCAGGTACTCCACCGCCACGTCGTAGGACGGCTTCTCCTGGAACCGCAGCACCCGGTAGGCGCCAGGGACGTGCTCCAGAGCCGTACCGGTGTGCAGGTAGCCGTACCCGGTCTCAGCTCTGGTGGGGGTGATTCCGATGGTGGCGAGGTTGCCGGCGGCGGCGACCTCGGCGGCGGCGCGTACCGCGGTGACGAACCGGTCGGGGTCGGCGACCAGGTGGTCAGCGGGGAACGCCCCCATCACGGCGCCGGGTTGGCGTACCGCGATCACCGCGGCGGCCAGCGCGATCGCCGCGCAGGAATCCCGCGGCGACGGCTCCACGAACAGGTTCCGCTCCGGTACGTCCGGCAACTGCCGTGCCACCGCCGCGGCGTGGGTCACGCCGGTCACCACGTGGGTCCGTTCCGGGGTGGTGAGCTCGGCGACCCGGTCCACCGTGGCCTGCAGCAGGCTGCGCGGGGTACCGGTCAGCGGTTGCAGGAACTTCGGGTGGCTGGCCCGGGACAGCGGCCACAGCCGGGTGCCACTGCCACCGGCGGGAATCACCACGTGCAACGGGCGCTCGATGGAATCGTCGCCGCCGGCACCACCGTCAGGCACCCCGGCCTAACCCTCGACCTGCGCGGCGGCCCGCGCCCACGAGTGCTGATGCGCCTCGGCGCTGGACTGCCAGGTGAACTCCTTGGCCCGCTCGACGGCCCGCCGGGACAGCTCGGCGCGGCGTTCGGCGTCGCCGAGCAGCGTACCCAGGTCACGCGCGATCTCGTCGGCATCCTCGC
Source organism: Micromonosporaceae bacterium (assembly GCA_050701795.1). Lineage (GTDB taxonomy): Bacteria > Actinomycetota > Actinomycetes > Mycobacteriales > Micromonosporaceae > WHSM01. The sequence continues at coordinate 7,009 of JBOGDK010000054.1, read as the reverse complement.
CGGTGTACGCCACCGCGTCGCCGCCCACCTCGGGCAGCGAAAGCCTGGGTGTGGTCAACACCGGGGCACCGCACGCCATCGCCTCCAGAATCGGCAACCCGAACCCCTCGCCATGGCTCGGGTACGCCGCCACCAGGGCTCCGCCCAGGTAGCCGGGGAGGTCGCCATACCGCAGGTAGCCGGGACGCAGCAGCCGAAGGTGTGCGGGAACCTCGGAGACCGCTTTGTCGATGTCGTCGTCGTGACCGGCGCCGCCGGCGATCACCAGCGCCGGCGGGTCCTTCATCTCACCCACCGCCATGGCCCAGCCCCGAATCAGATTGGGTACGTTCTTCCGCGGCTCCTTGGCGCCGAGGAACGCGATGTAGTCGCTGGCGATCAGACCCAGCCGGGCGCGTACCCGCGCCTTCTCGGCTTCGGTCGGCACGTGAAAGGCATCGGGGTCGACACCGTGGTACGCCACGTCGATCTTCGTGGGGTCGGCATCCAGGAGGCGGATCAACTCGTCGCGGGTCGCCTTGCTCGGAACGATGACCCTGGCGGCGCGGCGCAGCGACGTCTTGATCGCGGAACGGAAGAAGGTGCCGCGCGCCTTGTCGTAATGCTCTGGCTCGGTGAAGAACGTGGCGTCGTGGACGGTGACGGTGACCGGCGACCCGGCCCGCAACGGGCAGGTGTAGTAAGGCGAGTGGATCACGTCAGCACCAACGTGCTGTGCGAACAGCGGCAGGCCGGTCTGTTCCCAGGCCAGCCGGGCTGGTCGATGGGTCACCGCGCCAGGCGCCGGCTCCACGGCGGCATGCGGCAGGATCCGGGCGTACCGCTCAGCGTCGGTGCGCTGGCAGATGACGACCAGGTCGACATCAGTGCCGCTCAGGGCGCCGAGCAGGCCGTCGACGTAGCGTCCGACCCCGCCACGGTCAGCCGGAACACTCGTCGCGTCGACGAGCACACGGGGCGGGCTGCCGCCGGTCACGGATCCAACTCCTCAGTGAGTGTCTGCACACTGTGCGCTGCGCCGCCCCCGGGTGGCGCGGTCTCACCGCACAGCTCATGTCTGCTACTTCACACGCTCCTGCAAGCCTACGCCGCACTCGGTCCGCATCGTGGACCACGGCGGCGCGGATTCAGGTCAGCCGTTGCGAGAACGTCACCAGACCGTGTCTGGTTACGCCCCGTGCTTGATACGTCGTGTCGCATATCGGTCGCGGACCAGCCATCCCTTGCGTGTACGGGGACAGCGGCGCGCCCACTGCCGACGTGGGGAAGACCCGTAGGACCGTGATCGTCACCTTATCGGGGCATTCCAAACGAACGCCAGCAGTGACCCTTGTGGATTCTCGGCCCGTTCGGTACGAGGTTCAACCACCACGCTACGTAGTTTCCGAGCGCGTCCTGGTACCCGCTCCACACGCCGCCCTGAGCGGCACGGCCGGTGTCGGCCCTGCGGCTGGCCATTGCGGTGCCGGCCCAGGGCGGGCGTGTCATGAGGCTTGGAGGAGACTGGGCGTCATGTCCCAGAGCACCGACGTCACTCCGGCCGGGCTGCTCTCCTCGGCGCTCGCCGAGGACCCCGCCCGACCGCTGATCACCTACTACGACGACGCCACCGGGGAACGTACCGAGCTGTCCGTGGCGACGCTCGGAAACTGGGTCGCGAAGACCGCGAACCTACTCGTCGACGGATGCGGACTGGCACCGGGTGACACCGCGGTCGCGCTGCTACCGGCGCACTGGCAGACCGCCGCGGTGCTGCTCGGCTGCTGGACCGCCGGGGTAGGCACCGCGCACGGCGCCGCGTCTGACAACCCCGCCTCCGTGGACGTGGTGTTCGCCGCGGCCGACCGTACCGACGAGGCCCGCCACTGGCCGTCCGACGAGCGGTACGCCCTCGCCCTGGCACCGCTCGCCGCGCCGCTGCGGAACGTACCGCCCGGGTTCGCCGACTTCGTCGTCGAGGTCCGCCAGCACGGCGACCGGTTCGTGCCGACCGCACCCGTGGACCCCGACGACCCCGGACTCCTGGGGCTGCCCCGCGGCCCGCTCAGCCACCGCGCACTGGGTACGGCGGGTGCCGAGCGCGCCGCCGCCCTCGGCCTGGAATCCGGTGGCCGCCTGCTGGTGGTCGACTCCCCCGAGGCGCCGACACGTCCGCTGGACTGGCTGCTCGCGCCGCTGGCGGCGCGGGCCTCGGTCGTGCTGTGCCGTAACACCGACCCGGAGAAACTGCCGGCACGGGCAGAGCAGGAACGCATCACCACCACTGTTTGACGTTCTCTCCGCCCTTAAGGACGGGGAGTCCCTCCACGCTGCGTGTGGAACGCGCGGCGTCGGGGTGGATTACCGCTTCGCCGCGCGGTGCCGCCATCGCTGGTGGTCTTACCTGCGCTCCACGGTCGTTTAGGCTCTCGGCGCGTCCCGCCGCGAGCACGTTCCTGGCCGCGTTGACGTCCCGGTCGTGGGTGCTGCCGCACGGGCAGTCCCACGCTCGGACGTTGAGCGTCATCTTGTCGTTGATCCGGCCGCAGTCCGAGCACGTCTTCGTGCTGGGGAAGAACCGGTCCACCCTGGCGAAGGTGCGCCCGTACCGGGCGGCCTTGTACTGCAACATGCCCGTGAACGACGCCCAACCGGCATCGTGCACGGATTTCGCCAGCCGGGTCCGGCCCAGACCGGCCACGCACAGGTCCTCGACGTACACCGCTTGGTTATCGCGGATGATCCGTGTCGAGAGCTTGTGCTGCCAGTCCCGCCGGGTGTCGGCCACCCGGGCATGCGCCCTGGCGACCTTCACCACAGCCTTGCCGCTGTTGCGGCTGCCCCGCTGCTTGCGAGACAGGTCTTGCTGCAACCGCTTGAGCTTGCGGGCCGCGCGGCGCAGGAACTTCGGTGCCGCCACCTTCGTACCGTCCGAGAGGACCGCGAAATGGGTCAGGCCCAGGTCGATACCCACGTCCGAGCCCGTGGGCGGCAGCGGCTGGTCGGTGGTCTGCACCGCGAACGAGGCGAAATACCGCCCGGCCGCATCCCGGATCACCGTCACAGACGACGGGCCCCCCGGGAGTTGACGCGACCAGCGGACCGATAGATCGCCGATCTTCGGCAGTCTGAGCCGGCCGTTATCCAGGAGCTTGAACCGGGCGTTCTTGGTGAACCGGATCGCTTGGCGGTTGTCCTTGCGAGACCGAAACCGCGGCGGCGCCACCTTGCCGCCCTTGCGCCTACCGGTGATCGAGGCGAAGAAGTTGCGGTACGCAGTGTTCAGGTCCGCGAGGGCCTGCTGCAACACAACCGCAGACACCTCACCCAGCCACTCCCGCTCCGACGTCAACTTCGCTTGGGTGATGACCAGCTTGGACAACTCCCCGTCCGAGACGTACTTCTCCCCGTTGGCTCGTGCTTGCTGCCGCGCCTGCAGCCCGTCGTTGAACACCACCCGGGCACACCCGAACGCCCGCGCCAGCGCTTGCTGCTGAGCGGGAGTCGGGTACACGCGGTAGTTATATCGAAGCTGCACCCCGGCAACCTACTGACCGGCTACGACAACACCCCCGACCACAGAAGACACTGCGGCTCTGCCCTCCACGCCCATTTGGTCTACGTGACGAAGTTCCGGCACAAAGTGTTCACAGACCGCCACCTCACCGGATGGGCGAAATCATGCCGGCGGTATACGCCGACTTCGAATCGAACTGGTCGAGTTCAACGACGAGAACAACCACGTCCACCTGCTCGTGAACTTCCCACCCAAGATCGCCCAGTCGAAACTGGTCAACCCCCTCAACGGTGTGTCCAGCCGGCCGACGCGGCAGAAGCTCCCCGACCTGGTGCGCCACTACCACCGGGCCAACCAGCTCTGGTCAGGTTCGTACTTCACAGGCACCGTCGACTGGCGCACCGCCAAGTATCGTGCATCTGTACATCAAGCAGCAGAACCCCCGGTATAAGACACCGCTCGGGCCAGAGTGATCCTCCCAGCCCAGGCCTACACCCCCGCCTGATCTGCGGAGAACCGGCCCGCGTCCCGGTAGCGAGGCGGATCAGTTTGTTAGCGTCGATCGCATCATGACGACCGAATATTCCGACCGGCGGCGCTGGACGAGCTTCGACTCTGTCTTCAACTTTCGCGACCTGGGCGGCCACCGGACCCGTGACAGCCGACAGGTGCGATGGCGGCGACTGTTCCGCTCCGCCGCCCTTGGCCTGATGACCGACACGGACCTGGAACGGTTCGCCGAGCTCGGCATCCGTACCGTCATCGACCTGCGGTTTCCGGAGGAGATCAGCCAGTACGGCCGGCTGGCCGGCCACGACGCGGTGCGCTACCGCAACATCTGTCTCCGCCACACCCCTTGGGACCTCGTACCGTTCCAGCCGGGCGAGGACGCGGAACGCTGGGTCGCCGGCCGGTACCTGCAGATGTCCGAGGAGGGGCGCGCCGACATCGCCGCGGCACTGGCGCTGATCGCCGACGCGGACGCCGTACCCGCGGTGGTGCACTGCCTGGTGGGCAAGGACCGTACCGGCATCATCTCGGCGCTCACGCTGTCGCTGCTGGGCGTCCCCGACGACGACGTCGCCGACGAGTACGCCCTGTCCACTGAGGGATTCCTGCGACTCACCGCGTGGGAGCGACAGGAGTACGGAGACCAGGCGCCGGTCCACAAGCCGTCAACCCGGGAGACGATGCTGCATTACCTCGCCGAGCTGCGGGCACGGCACGGCTCGATCCCCGGGTACGTCCGCGACGCCGGCCTCACCGACGCCCAGATCGCCTCTCTCGCCGCGAACCTGCTGGAGCCCACCGACTGACCACGGAGGGGTGCCGGACCCCGGGATCAGCCGCGCTGCTGGGCGTACTCCTCGAACGCGGTCAGCGACTCCGGGTTGGCCAGCGCCCCCCGGGCCGCCGCCTGGTCGGACCGCACTCCGGTGAGGATCTTCTTCACCGGCACTTCCAGTTTCTTGCCGGACAACGTCCGGGGCACCGCGCGCACCTGGTAGATCTCGTCCGGTACGTGTCGCGGCGACAGGTTCTCGCGCAACCCGACCGCGATCCGGCGGCGCAGCGCGTCATCGAGGTGCGCCCCGTCTGCCAACGCCAGGAACAGCAGCAGCTGCCCGGCGCCACCCTCCCTGTCTTCCAGGTGGACCACCAGCGAGTCCACCACCTCGTCGAACGCCTCGACCACGGAGTAGAACTCAGCGGTGCCGAGACGTACCCCGCCCCGGTTCAGGGTCGCGTCGGAACGGCCGGTGATGACGCAGGAGCCGCGTTCGGAGATGGTGATCCAGTCACCGTGCCGCCACACTCCGGGGAACACGTCGAAGTACGCGTCCCGGTACTTCTGACCGTCGGCGTCGCCCCAGAACCCGACCGGCATCGACGGCATCGGCTCGGTGATCACCAGCTCCCCCAACTCACCGAGCACCGGCTTGCCCTCCGCGGAGTACGCCTCCACCTTCGCGCCGAGGCACCGCCCGGAGATCTCGCCGGCGTACACCGGGAGCAGCGGAGCGCCGCCGACGAAGCCGGTGCACAGATCCGTACCGCCGGAGAAGGACATCAACGGCAGATCGGGCCTGACCGTTTCGTACACCCAGCGGAAGCCCTCGGGTGGCAACGGCGCGCCCGTCGACCCGACACCGCGCAGCGCCGAGAGGTCCGCGCTCTCTGAGGGCACCACACCCGCCTTGCGGCAGGCCAGCAGGTACGGCGCCGACGTCCCGAAGTACGTCACGCCAATCTCACCGGCGAGTCGCCACAGCGCGGCCAGGTCGGGTTTCGCGGGGTCGCCATCCACCATCACCACGGCGCTGCCCGCCGCGAGCCCGGAGACCAGGTAGTTCCACATCATCCAGCCGGTGGTGGTGAACCAGAAGAACCGGTCCCCGGGGCCCAGGTCCATCTGCAGTGCGAGGGCCTTGAGGTGCTCCAGGAGGATTCCGCCGTGGCCGTGCACGATCGGCTTCGGCAGACCGGTGGTGCCGGAGGAATAGAGCACGTACAGCGGGTGATCGAACGGGACCGGCGCGAACTCCAGCGGTCCCGGGTCTGCGAGCAGCCCCTCCCACGGCAACGCGTCCGGCACCCGTTCCCCGAGGTACGACAGGCCCACCACGTGCTCCACGCTGGGCAGCGAGGCGCGGATCTCCGCCACCTCGTCGAGCCGGGAGATCGGCTTGCTGCCGTACCGGTAGCCGTCTACCGCGACCAGCAGTTTCGGCTCGATCTGCTGCCACCGGTCGCGGACGCTGCGGGTGCCGAACTCGGGGGCGCAGGAGGAGAACACCGCACCCAGACTCGCAGTGGCGAGCATCAGGATCAGGGTCTCCGGAATGTTCGGCAGGTACGCCGCCACCCGGTCGCCCTTGCCGATTCCGAGCCGGCGCAGCCCGGTACGGGCCCGCCCGACCTGGTCCCGCAGATCGTCGGCGGACAGCTCCACCCGATCCCGGGTCTGGGATTCGCCGATCACCATCACGGTGTCGTCGCCGGCTCCGGGCATCCGGAGCATGTGCTCCGCGTAGTTCAGGGTCGCGCCGGTGAACCACCGGGCGTGGGGCATGGCGCCGCTCACCACCTCGGTCGCCGGGGTGTGTCCGATGACGTCGAAGTAGTCCCAGATCGAGGACCAGAAACCGGGCAGATCGTCCACCGACCACTGCCAGAGCGCGGCGTAGTCGGCCGCCCGGACCCCGCGATGCTCGGCCAACCAACGCAGGTAGTCGCCGACCCGGGACGTCTCACGTACGTCCACCGGCGGCTCCCACAGGGCTTCCCCGGCCGTCATCGCCACCTCCAGTACACCTTGTCAGGGGTCGGACACCATCCTGCCCCGTGCCCCCCGGATCGCCGCAGTGGCCCACGGCACCACACCCTGGACCTTAGTTGTGGTGCCCGGCCATGGATGTAGCACGCGAGGTGTGGTGCCTGGCCATGGATGTTGTGGTGGCTGGCCACGGACCGCGTCTGGCCGGGTCTCGCGGCGGATGGCCGGTCAGGTTC
>JBOGDK010000053.1:0-16888 GCA_050701795.1 Micromonosporaceae bacterium | reverse complement strand
GGTCGGCGTCAACCGCCTCAGCGTCAGACGGAGCCGGAAGCGTGCCGGGTTTGACGCGGACCGGACCCAGCTCCACGACGTGAGAGACGATGTCGATGCCGAGCGCCTGCCGCAGCAGCGACTTCGCCACCGTACCCACCGCGACCCGGGCCGCGGTCTCCCGGGCGCTGGCCCGCTCCAGGATCGGACGGGCGTCGGCGTGGCCGTACTTCTGCATCCCCGCCAGGTCGGCGTGGCCCGGCCGGGGACGGGTCAGCGGCGCGTTGCGGGCCAGCTCCGCCAGCTCGTCCGGATCCACCGGATCGGCCGCCATCACCTGCTCCCACTTGGGCCACTCGGAGTTGCCCACCCGGATCGCCACCGGGCTGCCCAGGGTCACCCCGTGGCGCAGCCCACCGATGATCTCCACCTGGTCCTGTTCGAACTTCATCCGGGCGCCCCGGCCGTACCCGAGGCGGCGCCGGGCCAGCTCTCGCGTCACGTCCGCGCTGGTCAACGCGACTCCGGCGGGAACGCCCTCCAAGATCGCGACCAGTGCGGGGCCATGCGACTCTCCCGCTGTCAGCCATCGCAGCACGGCCGTAGTCTGTCACGCTCCGCCGGATTCCCGGTCAGGAGCCCGACCACATCCCATCCACCGAACCGTCCCGGTGAACCGTCCGGCGGTCGTCAGCTGTCCGGAATGTGGCGGCGGCGCATGCTGCCTCGCATATCGCGGACGCCGGAACCGGCACTCCGGTGAACAGCTCGAACTGGCGCGCCGCCTGGGCGAGCAGGAGCTCCAGGCCGCCCACCACGGTGCAGCCCGCCGCCAGGCACGCCGCGGCCAGCGGGGTCGGCCACGGTTGGTAGAGCACGTCGAAGACGGTCAGATCGCCTCGTACCGACAGATCCGGGACCAGGGCGTCGGCGACGCCGCTCGGCACCGTCGAGATCAGTACGTCAGCCTGGCCGGCCCGCTCCGGAGCGGTCGACCAGTCCGCGGGCACCAGGCGTACCCCCAGTTCGCCGGCGACGGGAGACAACCGCTCGATCGCCTCCCGGCGTCGCGCATAGACCACCACCTCGGCCGTCCCGAGCCGTGCCGCCGCGGCGATTGCCGCGCGGGCGGTGCCGCCCGCGCCCAGGACCGTGACCCGCCCAGCTCCGGTGACCCCGGACTGCCGCAGGACGTCCACCATGCCGGGCGCGTCGGTGTTCTCCGCGATCCAGCGACCGGCACGCCGATACAGGGTGTTCGCCGCACCCACCGTGGCCGCCAGCGGCGACACCTCGTCAGCGAGCGTGAGCGCCACCTGCTTGAGCGGCATGGTGAGCGACAACCCCGCCCAGGTGGAGTCCAGCATCGCCAACCGGTCGGAGAGTTCGTCCTCGCCGCACTCGTGGGCGGTGTACCTCCAGCCGGCCAGCCCGGCCGCAACGTAACCCGCGTTGTGGATCACCGGCGAGAGCGAATGCCCGATCGGCTTGCCGAACACCCCGGCCCGGTGCGTTACGGCATCCATCAGCATCCCAGCTTGCGCTCTTTGCAGAGCTCCACGTTGCGGTCGTGTTCGGGGAGGGTGGAGGCGAACGCCGAACTGCCGTCCTTCTTGATCGCCACGAAGTACAACCAGTCGCCCTTCTCCGGGCTCACCGCGGCCTCCATGGCCTGCATGCTCGGATTGCCGATCGGCCCCGGAGGCAGGCCGGCGTGGGCATGCGTGCTGTACGGGTTGTCCGGGTCGTTCAGCTCGGCGCGGGTCAGGCCCGAGGAGTCCTTGCGCTTCTTGCCCTGTTTCTCCAGCCAGTAGTTGGTGGTGGAGTCGAACTGCAGTCTTGTCATCCACGCGTCTTCGTGGTTGAGCCGGTTGTAGATCACCCGGCTGACCTTGCCGAGGTCCTTCGGAATCACCTCAGCCTCGCCGAGCGACGCGACGATCACCGCCTCGTACGGGGTGATGTCCTTCTGCGCCGCGACGTTCTGCAGATCCAGCTCCTTTGCCACCTCCAGGAACTTGTCCACCATGCGCTGAATCGCCTGCGCGGCCGTGGTGTCGGGGCCGAACTCGTACGTCGACGGGTAGAGGAAACCCTCCAGGCTCTTCGGGGCGTCCTTTTTGTCGCTGCGTTTGAACCAGGACTTGTCGATCCCGAACGCCTCCGGGTCCTTGTCCAGGTCGGTGAACTCCTTGACCGGAATCTTCAGTTTCTCCGACAAGGTCTTGTAGACCCTGACATTGCTCTGCCCCTCGGGCACCGTAACCCGGTCGACCAGTTTGTTCTTCGGATCCAGCAGCGCCACCAACGCGGCCCTGGCCTGCATCTTCTTCTTCAGTTGGTACGCGCCGGGCTGGATGTTCCGGCTGCGCTCGTCGTCCTCGGCGGCGTTGACGAACGCGGCGCCGCTGGCCACCACACCCTTGCGGTACAGCTCGTTACCGATCGCCCCCGCCGTGTCACCGGTGTGGACCGTCACGGTGACCTTGCCTTTGCCAGAGCCTTCGAAATCGGGGGGCGTGAAGAAGTCGCGCACCTTGGTGAACCCGTACCAGCCACCGAACACCAGGCCGGCCAGAATCGCGAAGGTGAGCAGCAGGGTGACTGCGGAGCGACCGCCACGCTCCTCGGAGCCGTGGTTGCGGCGGTGTCCCCTCGGGTTCGGATCGTCCTGGAAGAACTGGAGCTGCTCGGCGTCGGGTTCGCTGCGCCCACGCCCGTACCCGGGCGCGGCATCGTACGGGTCCGGTTCGCGCCCGTACCTGGGGTCCTCGCGGTAGCCGTACCCTGGGTCCTCGCGGTAGCCCGGGTATGACTGATCTGGTGCCGGCACCTCACGGTCGTGGCCCCGCCGAGGGTCGTAGGCCGGTTCGTCGGGGGGGTAGCCCTGCCGCGCGTCGTAGCCAGGATCCTCGCGGTAGTGACCTTGGTGTCGGTCGTACCCAGGGTCTTCCCGGTAGTGGCCCTGCCGCGGGTCGTACGCCGGTGCATCAGGGTGGTAGCCCTGCCGCGGGTCGTACCCAGGGTCTTCCCGGTAGTGCCCCTGCCGCGGGTCGTACGCCGGTTCGTCGGGATAGTGGTCCTGCCGCGCGTCGTACTCCGGTTCGTCGCGGTACTGCCGCCGTCGTGTCCGGTCGCGGAAGTAGTCCACCCGCCGATCAGGCATCCGGTTTCCTCCGGTGAGCGTCGAGCCACCCTTGCAGGATCTCCACAGCCGCCGCCTGGTCGACGACGGTGCGGCGTCGCTTCCCCCGAACCCCCCGCTCGGACAGCCTACGGGTTGCGACGACTGTCGACAGCCTCTCGTCCGCGAGACGAACCGGAATCGGCGCCACCATCCGGGCAAGCCGGTCCGCGTACTGGCGTACTTCCACCGCCGCCTGCCGTTCCTGGCCACCCAGCGTCACCGGCAGGCCGACCACCACCTCGACGGCACCGTACGTCCGTACCACCTCGGTGATCTCGGCCAGATCCGCGCCGCCTGTCCCCCCGGCGCGCGCGACCGTACGCACCGGAGTGGCCAGCAACCCGTCCGGGTCGCTGGCCGCCACGCCGATGCGTACCTTGCCGACGTCGACTCCGATCCGCACTCCGCGGATCCACACAGTGCCGGGGCCTTCCGTCAGGAGAATGCCACCTTCGCCACCAACTGCTCCACGGCCTCGAGCACCACCGGCGCCTGGTCCGCGGGCAGGCCACCACCCTGGGCGACCTCGTCGCTTCCGCCGCCTCGTCCTGACAGCGCGGTCTTCACCAGGTCCCTTGCGGACAGTCCGGCGTCCCGGGCACGCCCGTTCACCGCTACCACAAGTGACGTTTTGCCTCCGGAACGCACCGCCACCGCCACGACGCCGGGCCGACCCTGGTCGAGCCGGCCACGAACCTCCTGGGCGAGGGTACGGGCGTCGTTGCCACCCGTGCCCTCCGGAGCCTCGGTCGCCACGTACGCCGAGCCGGCGACGTCGCGGGCTCCGGCGGCGAGCGTCCCGGCACCCGCGAGCACCATCTGGGCCCGCATCCGGGCCAGCTCCTTCTCCGCCTCCCGCAACTGCGCCACGGTCTGCTCCACCCGGTCGGCGACCTGGTCGGACGGCACCCGGAACAGGTCAGCCAGCCGGGAGACCAGCAGGTGTTCCTTGGCCAGGAACCCGAAAGCGTCGATCCCGACCAGGGCCTCGACCCGGCGTACCCCGGCGCCGATCGACGCCTCCGAGAGCACCTTCACCAGACCCAGCTGGCCGCTGCGCACCACGTGGGTACCGCCACACAGCTCGCGCGCGTAGTCGCCCACCTCGACGACCCGCACCTCGTCGCCGTACTTCTCACCGAACAGCGCCATCGCGCCGAGCTTGCGTGCCTGCTCCAACGAGGTGGTGAACGCGTGCACCTCGAGGTCTGCCACCAGCACCTCGTTGACCTGCTGTTCCACGTCAGCCAGCATCGACGCGGACACCGCGCCCGGGGTGTTGAAGTCGAATCGCAGCCGGCCAGGCGCGTTCAGCGAACCCGCCTGGGTCGCGGACTCGCCGAGAAAGTTGCGCATCGTCTGGTGCACCAGGTGGGTCGCAGTGTGGGAACGCGAGATCGCGCCCCGGCGCCGGACGTCGATCTCCGCCAGCCCGGTCTCACCGGTACGCACCTCGCCGCGGACCACCTTCGCTCGGTGCACCGTCAGCCCCGGCACCGGCTGCTGGACGTCAAGCACCTCCAGCTCGCCACCGGCGACGACGATCCTGCCGGTGTCCGGCTGCTGGCCACCGCCCTCGGCGTAGAACGGAGTGACGTCGAGCACCACCTCGACCTCGTCGCCCTCGCCGGCTCCGGCCAGCGTGCCGTGTTCGGAGATCACGGCCCGTACGGTCGACTCCCGGGACAGCTCGGTGTAGCCGGTGAACGTGCTGGTGCCGTACGAGTCCAGCACCTCCCGGTACGCCGAGGTGTCGCTGTGACCGGATCTACGCGCCGCGGCGTCGGCCTTCGCCCGTGTCCGCTGGTCGGCCATCAACCGCCGGAACCCGTCCTCGTCGACCGAGAGCCCCTGCTCGCTCGCGATCTCCAGAGTCAGGTCGATCGGGAAGCCGTACGTGTCGTGCAGCGCGAACGCCTTGTCGCCGGAGAGCACGGTGCCCCCGGAGCGCTTCGTCTCGTCGACGGCCATGTCGAGGATCACGGTGCCCTGCCGCAACGTCGACAGGAACGCCTCCTCCTCGGCGTACGCGTACTGGGAGATCCGGTCGTACTCGGCGGCCAGCTCGGGGTAGCTGGGCGACATGCAGTCCCGCGCGACCGGGAACAGGTGCGGGAAGGACGGCTCGGAGTAGCCCAGCAGGCGTACCGCACGCGCGGCCCGCCGCAGGATCCGGCGCAGCACGTACCCGCGGCCCTCGTTGCTCGGGGTCACCCCGTCACCGATCAACATCAGCCCGGTACGGATGTGGTCCGCGATCACCCGCAGCCGTACGTCATCCGGGTGCGCCTGCGACGCGACGTGGCTGGTCGAGACTCCGTACCGGCGGCCGGTCAGCTCGACCGCCTTGTCGAGGATCGGGCGCACCTCGTCGATCTCGTACAGGTTGTCGACGCCCTGCAGCAGCGCGGCGACCCGTTCCAGGCCCATTCCGGTGTCGATGTTCTTCGACGGCAGGTCACCGACGACCTCGAATGTCTCCTTGTCCACCACGTTGGTGATCTCGTACTGCATGAAGACCAGGTTCCAGAACTCCAGGTACCGGTCCTCGTCGACCTCGGGGCCGCCCTCGGGTCCGTACTCCGGGCCACGGTCGAGGTAGATCTCCGAGCAGGGACCGGCCGGGCCCGGGATTCCGGTGTGCCAGTAGTTGTCCTTCTTGCCCCGGCGCACGATGCGTTCGGCAGGCAGCCCCACCACGGACCGCCAGATCTCGATCGCCTCGTCGTCGTCGAGGTAGACAGTCGCCCAGATCTTCTCCGGATCCAGCCCGAAGCCGCCCTCGCCGGCCGGCGTGGTCACCAGCTCCCAGGCGAACCGGATCGCGCCTTCCTTGAAGTAGTCGCCGAAGGAGAAGTTGCCGTTCATCTGGAAGAACGTGCCGTGCCGGCTGGTCTTGCCGACCTCCTCGATGTCCGGGGTACGCACGCACTTCTGCACGCTGGCGGCGCGCCGGTACGGCGGCGTCACCTGACCCAGGAAATACGGCACGAACGGCACCATGCCCGCGGGGATGAACAGCAGATTCGGATCGTCGTACGCGGGCAAGGGCGCGCTCGGCACCACGGTGTGCCCGTGTGATTCGAAGTGAGCCAGGAACCGGCGCTTGATCTCCGCGGTTCTCATCGTCCGGGTTCGCCTCTCGGGTGGTACGGGTCCGCCAGGTCGCCCAGCTCGTGCAGGCGATCGAGGATCTCGACGCGGGGATCGCCCTGATCGTCCAGATCCTCAGCGCGCAGCCCGCCGGACTCGGCGTTCTCGGCGAGCGCGGCGTGGATCTCGGCCTCCCGTTCGGCCATACCCTCGCGTACGTCCTGCATGAATTCACGCACAGAATCCAGCAGACCGACAGCGGATTCCTGTGCGGACGCGGCGATCCCGCGCGGGGTGTACGCCTCGGCGGTACGACTCAGCTTCCGTACCACCACCACCCCGACCGCGACGCCGACGCCAAGCCAGAACACTCGCTTGAGCATCAGTGCCTCCCCTGGCCCGGGGACGGGACCGCGCCACGGCTCCGGACCACGACGCTGTGCCGGGGCACGACCCGGGGCGGAGCCTCGTGAACGGTGCGGGATCCGTCCATGGGGCAGCTCATGCGGTCCTCCTCCGGCGGCGGGGCTGTGCGGCCTTGCGCTCCAGCTTCAGCCTGTCACGCACCTCGCGCTCAGAGTCGGCCTGCTGCCGTGCGCGCGCGGCCTTGCGAACGCCGTACCCGAACGCGGCCACCTTCACCAGCGGGTTCGCGGACGCGGCCCCGATCACCGTGGCGAGATTGGCCACGGTCCCGGTGACCTGCTGGGCGTGCCCGGTGATGGTGTCAATCCGGACCAGTTGGGCGTTGACGCCATCAAGCGACTGGTGCACCTGACCCAGCGCGGTGTTCACTTCGCCAACAGTGGTCTCCAACTGGCCGAGCACCGGAGTCGTCCGGTCGACCACATCGTTGAGGGCCCGGGTCGCCGCGTCGACGGTATGCCGCAGTCGCAGGATCGGTACCGCAAGGGCGCCCACCAGCAGCAGAAACCCCGCTGCGGCCAGCAACGCCGCAATCTCGCCACCGGACACGGTGGTGCTCCCTTCTCGAAGATCCCTCAGGGCGCCGTGGGATGTCGGATCCCTGCCCGCCCGGGGGGATTTCCCGCTATCGCAGTGACCCTACCGGGCGCACCCACATGCCACCGCGCTACCCGGATTCCGTGGCATCTCATGTGGTTACCGGACCCGGTGACGTGCCGGTGGGCTTCCGGATGCATTGCCCGTCTGATCGCCTGCTGCCCGTCACTTGAGGCGGTAGTCGGCACCCGCGTTGCGAATCACCACGGTGACGAGCGACGCCGGACACCGGTTGCCGCTCCCGCTCTCCGCCGACCCGCCGCCACCGTTGCGGCGGCACTGCGGCGCCCGGATCCACATGTCCATCGTGTACGCGTCGCGCCGCCAACAGCTGTAATGGCCACGCACGTTCCGTACTGGACAGTCCGCCACGTCCCAGCGCTTCCAGCCAGCGTCCCGCAACGCCTTCTGGTAGGCGCCCGACGTCGGCTCAATCGCCCGTTCGGACTCCCAGAGCCGCTGCCGTACCCGGCAGGTACGGATGCACCACCGGCTCCCCACCGCTTCGTCCGCCGGATTCCGGGCCGCCCAGGTCGGCACCGCAAGGCCGTCCATCGCCCGGAATCCGGGGTCCCGGGTGGCGTACCTGATGAGGAAGAAACCCGGCAACGATCCGAGAAGCACCAGAGTCACACAGATCAGCGTGATCATGCGCAACCGCTCGACCTGGCGCAGCTGTGCCCGTACCTGCGATCGGCCGCCTCCCTGACCGGGCCCGGCGCCGCCCGGACCGCGGGTCGGCGGCCCGGCAGCCTCGACCCCCGCTGCCCCGGCGGCCTCCACGGGTTCCGCACGGCGCCGCCGACCGCTACGGCCGTCGGAGCGCCGCCGATCGGCCCTGCCCGGCCTGCCCGGTGGCTGCTCCGGGGGCGGCCCATGTTGCTGTGGAGGTGGCCCACCACGCTGTCGCTGCGGAGGCGGCTCGCCACGCCCGGGCCGACCGCGGGCCGGGCCACCATGGCTGGGCTCGGCATCGGGACGTCGGGGCCGCTCCGCCCCCGGCCGGGCGTCGGGACGCCTCGGGTCCGTCAGGCCCGGTTCCTGATGCGGGCTGTCGCTACGGGGAGGCTCCGGTGCCTTGCGCCCACCTCGCCGCCGGGTACGCCCACGTTCCTCCGGCGCACCGCCACGTCCAGCCCCGGACTGCGGCGGGTCACCAGGCTGCCGCCGTCGTGGCCCGGCACCTGCCGGCGGCCGGCGTTGCGGCCCGTCCATCACCGGTGGGATCTCGCCGGTGGCCTGTCCGTCCACGACGGCGGGGATCTCCCCCGTGACCTCACCGTCGATCACCCTGGCGGGGCGGCCACTCGGCGCAGCGTTGGCATCGATCCGCGCCTGGCCGGGTGGCAGCCACTCCGCCCGCTCGTCCGGACGCTGCGGCCGGCCACGGCCACGGCCACCGCCGCGGGTCCGGGCCTCCGGCGGCGGCCCCTGACGCCGGCGAGGAGGCTCCATATGATCCGGCGTCGCCTGGCGGCGTGGCGGCTCCACATGGTCGGGAGGCGGTCGCCTCAGGTCACCCGGGTCGCGACGTGGGGCCTGTCGCTCACGACGTGCGGACGGTGCCGAACGCAGCTGCGCGAAATAGTCGATCTCATCGCCGTACTCATCAGGTACCGGGCCTGGCGGCACGGAGTCCGGGGGCGGGCCACCGCGGCGGCGGCGTCGATCAGCCGGCGTCACGAACTCCCCCTCACTGCCTGCTCCGCCCGGTCGGTGGTGGTGGTGGTGCCGCCTCGCCAGGGTCCGCTGAGTCTGCCCGGACGATACGCCGCAGCCGCGGCAGCCGCTCAGCCACTGACGCCTCGTCACCGTGCCTGGTCGGACGGTAGTAGTCAGCGCCCGACATTCCCTCGGGAAGATATCGCTGTTCCACCACCCCCCGGGCGTCCGCATGCGGGTACCGGTACTCGGCACCGTGCCCGAGTGAGGCGGCTCCCCGGTAGTGGGCATCCCGCAGATGCGGCGGCACCGCGCCGGTACGGCCGGCCCGTACGTCCTCGGCCGCCGCGCCGATCGCCACCGTCACGGCGTTCGACTTCGGCGACGTGGCCAGGTGCACCACGGCGTGCGCCAGGTTCAACTGCACCTCGGGGAGCCCGACGTGCTCCACCGCATGCGCCGCCGCCACCGCGGTCTGCAACGCCGTGGGATCCGCCATCCCGACGTCCTCGCTGGCGAAGATGATCAACCTACGGGCGATGAACCGGGCGTCTTCGCCGGCCACCAGCATCCGCGCCAGCCAGTGCAACGCGGCATCCACGTCGGAGCCGCGCATGCTCTTGATGAACGCGCTCACGATGTCGTAGTGGGAGTCGCCGTCCCGGTCGTACCGCAGGGCTGCCTGGTCCACGGCCGCCTCAGCGGTGGCGAGATCCACCTCCACCGGCCCGTCACCGGATCCTGAAGCAGCCAGCGCCGACCCCGCCGCCGCCTCCAGCGCGGTCAGCGCCTTGCGGGCATCGCCCGCGGCCAGCCGTACCAGATGAGCCTCGGCGTCCGGGTGCAGTGTCACTGCACCATCGAGGCCCCGCTGCTGAGTCAGGGCACGCCGTACCAGGCTCCGGATCGTCTCGTCGGTCAACGGTTCCAGAGTCAGCAGCACGCACCGCGACAACAACGGCGACACGATCGAGAAGTACGGGTTCTCCGTGGTCGCCGCGAGCAGCGTGACCGTACGGTCCTCCACCGCCCCGAGCAGCGAATCCTGCTGGGTCTTGGTGAACCGGTGCACCTCGTCGATGAACAGCACGGTCTGCCGAGAACCGGCACGGCGTTCCCGGCGCGCGGTGTCGATCACCGCCCGTACGTCCTTGACCCCCGCGTTCAGTGCCGACAGCGGTACGAACCGACGGCTGGTCGCGTGTGCCACCAGGTGCGCGACCGTGGTCTTGCCACTGCCCGGCGGGCCCCACAGGATCACCGACAGCGGGGCGTCGCCTTCCACCAGCCGGCGCAACGGCGCCCCCGGCCCCAGCAGGTGTTCCTGGCCGACCAGCTCGTCGAGATCCGCCGGACGCATCCGTACCGCGAGCGGGGCATCGGCGGTCGGCTCCGCGAAGCCAGCCGGTCGGGTACCGGCACCTGGGGCGGCATCGCCGCCGACATCGAACAGGGCGTCCACGCTGGCCGACCCTACCCGGCGGGCACCCCTGCGCACCGGGTAGCGCCAGCCGTGTGGCGCGGACGACTGGTTACGGTGCACGCCATGGCCGTCAACCTGCGGGCGCTCACCAGCTGGACGGAGATCCACCGAGCCGCCGACCACCACCCGTACGCGCTCACGTTCGCCCCGGTACGGGAACAGCCCCGCGGGTACGCGATCGACCACGCCGTCGTGTGGTTCGCCGAACGCCCCACCGGGGTCGCCGCCGCGGTACACGGCACCGCCGAGGCCTCCCGCGAGCTGTTGCTGTCCCTGGACGCGATCGATGAGCTGGCCCGGGTACGGAGGGTGGAAGCGCCCCGGGAAGCGGCCAGCCTGATCCCGGCACGGCTCGGTATGCGACCGGTCGAGGACTGGGAGTTCCTGTGGACCACGTCGACGCCGCCACCGCAACCCGGTGAGGAGCGGATCCGGCCGCTCGGTACGGAGCACCACGGCCAGATCAACGAGCTGCTCGACGTGGCGCTACCGAAAAGCATGGCGCGACCCGGTTACCACGGCATCCGCGGCTGGTACGGCGTACTGGAGCAGGGTCAGGTGATCGCGTGCGGCGCGGACGTGGAGCGCGGCGTGGTCAGCGCCCTGGCGGGGATCGCGGTACGTCCACAAGCCCGGGGCCAGGGGCTCGGAGCCGCGGTGACCGGATACCTGACCCGGCGGCTGGTGCCGGAGCGGGGGCTGGTGGGGCTCGGAGTGATGCTCGACAACACCCCCGGGCGCCGGCTGTACCGCCGACTCGGATTCGACCAGGTCATCCCGAGAGCCAGTTACGAGATCCACCGCGACGAACCAACGCCGGCCGGCGCCGACCCGGCACCACCCGCCACCCGACCGGTCAGCTGACCGGCACTCTGGCGCGACGGATCGCAGGCTTCCAGACGACACGGGCGGTACTGTCACGGCGTGGCGCTCGGGGTTTGTATGTTGTTCGATGCCCGCGGCGAGCACAGCCTCCTGAGTCTGTGGGACCGGCTGGAGGACGCCGGCGTACCGACCCTGCGGTCACACACCCATCGCCGGCACAGCGCGCACCTGTCGTACACCGTGCTTGTCGACTGGGACCTGGCCGCGGTACGCGACGCTGTGGCCGCACTCGAGGACCGCGGACCGGTACGCATCGAGTTCCAGGCACTGGGCACGTTCCCACGAGGCCGGATCTGTCTGGTGCCCGCTGTGCCGCCCGACCTGATGCAGCGGCAACAGGCCGTCAACCAGGCCGTGATCGAGGTGGGAGCGACAGTGCACCGGCACTACCGGACGGGCGGCTGGCTGCCACACTGCTCGCTGGCGCCGCGGGCCCGGCTGGAGCAGCTTCCCGGCGTCATCGCCGCGGTCAACGACGTACTTCCGTTGCACGTGACGGCGGACCGGGCCGCGCTGATCGACAGCGCCACCGGCGAGCAGTGGCCCCTACCCCACGTCCCCTGACGGTGGTTTCGGCTTGGCGTCCACCCCCGCCTCGGCGCGCTGCTGCGGCGTGATCGGGGTCGGTGCGCCGGTGAGCGGGTCGTACCCGTTGCCGGTCTTCGGGAACGCGATCACCTCGCGCATCGAGTCCGCCCCCGCCAGTAGCGCGGCGATCCGGTCCAGACCGGGTGCGGCGCCACCGTGCGGCGGCGGGCCGTACTTGAACGCCTCCAGCAGGAAGCCGAACTTGTCCTCGGCCTCCTCCCGGCTCAGCCCGATCAGGTCGAAGACCCGCTGCTGGATGTCGGCACGGTGGATCCGGATCGAGCCGCTCATGATCTCGCTGCCGTTGCAGACCAGGTCGTACGCATCGGCGAGCGCATGCTCAGGGTCGTCTTCGAACTTCTCCAGCCACTCCGGGCGGAGCATGCAGAACGGGTGGTGCATCGCGTCCCAGCCGCCGTCGTCGCGGCGTTCGAACATCGGGAAGTCGATCACGAACGCGAACTCGAACCGGTCCGGGTCCGCCAGCCTCGCCCGCTTGGCGATCTCCACCCGGGCGGCGCCCAGCAACCCCTGAGCCTCGGTACGGGAGTCCGCCGCCGCGAAGAACACCGCGTCGCCCGGCTTGGCTCCCACCGCGTCGGCGAGCCCGGCGAGGTGCTCCGTGGAGAGGTTCTTCGCCACCGGGCCCTTCGGCTCCCCGGACTCTGCGTCGAACAGCACGTACGCCAGGCCCTTCGCGCCACGTGCTTTCGCCCAGTCCTGCCAGGCGTCCAGCTCCTTGCGGGTCTGCCCGGCACCACCAGGCATCACCACGGCGCCCACGTACCCGCCGGCCATCAAGGCTGCCGAGAACACCCGGAACTCGGTGCCCCGCAGGTAGTCGGAAAGCTCCACCAGCTCCAGGCCGTACCGCAGGTCGGGCTTGTCGGATCCGTACCGGTCCATCGCCTCCTGCCAGGTCAGCCGGCGGAACGGCCGGGGCAGCTCGATGTCGCGCAGCTCCCGCCACAGCGCCACCATCACGTCCTCGGCGATCGCGAGGACGTCATCGCGGTCCACGAAGCTCATCTCGTAGTCGAGCTGGGTGAACTCCGGCTGCCGATCGGCCCGGAAGTCCTCGTCCCGGTAGCAGCGCGCGATCTGGAAGTACCGCTCGAACCCGGCCACCATCAGCAACTGCTTGAACAGCTGCGGCGACTGGGGCAGGGCGTACCAGGAGCCGGGCTGTAGCCGTACCGGCACCAGGAAGTCCCGGGCGCCCTCGGGTGTGGAGCGGGTCAGCGTCGGGGTCTCCACCTCGGTGAAGCGGTGCCCGTGCATCACCTCCCGGATGATCCGGTTCATCTCGCTGCGCAGCCGCAGTGCCCGGGCCGGGCCGGGCCGGCGCAGGTCGAGGTACCGGTACTTCAACCGGGTCTCGTCGCCGACGTCGACGTGGTCGTCGACCGGCATCGGCAGGGGCGCAGACTCCGCCAGCACCACCAGGTCGGTGGCGATGACCTCGATCTCGCCGGTGGCCAGCTCCGGGTTCTCGTTGCCCCCCGGCCGCCGCTGGACGGTTCCGGTGACCGCTACACAGAACTCGTTGCGCAGCCCGTGCGCCGCCTCGGCGGCCGCGCCTTCCCGGAAGACAACCTGACTCACACCGGACGCGTCCCGCAGGTCGATGAAGGTCACGCCACCGTGATCGCGCCGCCGCGCCACCCATCCGGCGAGCGTCACCTGCTGCCCGGCGCCGTCTCCCCGGCCGGCATGGTCGGCGCGCAACGTCCCAGCTTCATGGGTACGGATCACGGGTCTGTCTCCCTTGCGATGAATCGTGTGGTGGTGCGGGTTGTTCCAGTGGCGCCGGCTTGTCCAGGTGGCGCCGGTCAGGCGCCGGTGATCTGGGGCCGCAGGTCCTCCACGGGCGGCGTCCAGCTCGCGGCGTCAGCCTCAACCTGATCCCCGGACCGGATGTCCTTCACGGTGTCCGGCTCCCCGGGGAACCATACGTACGGGATGCCACGCCGGTCGGCGAACTTGATCTGCTTGCCGTACTTGGCCGGCTCCGGGGCGACCTCGGTGGCGATCCCCCGGGCCCGCAGCGCGGCGGCGATCCGGTCGGACCCGGTACGGGCCGCCTCGTTCGGCAGCGCCACCAGTACGGCCGTCGGCACCGACCGGGTGACCTCGAAGCCGCCGAGCAGGCCCAGCAGGCGAGTGATCCCGATCGAGATGCCCACCCCGGGGTAGCGGGTCTCGCCCGCCGAGGCGAGGTTGTCGTACCGGCCGCCGGAGCCGATGGTGATGGTCGGGCGGTCTTTCAGGAACGCCTCGTACACGGTGCCGGTGTAGTAGTCCAGACCGCGGGCGATCTTCAGGTCCGCGAGCACCACGCCGGGGACGTGCGCGGCAGCTGACTCCAGCACCTGGGCCAGCTCGTCCAACCCCACGTCCAGCAGCGGGTCCGAGACGCCCAGGGCACGTACCCGGTCGGCGAAGGAACCGTCCGCCGCCGAGATGTCCGCGAGCTTCAGGCACGCCTCGGCCTGGGCGTCGGTGGCGCCGGCGGTCTCGGTGAGCAGACCGGCGACCTTCTCCGGCCCGATCTTGAGCAGCTTGTCGATGGCGCGCATCGCGGCCAGCGGATCACGCAGGCCGAGACCCCGGTAGAACCCTTCGCACACCTTGCGGTTGTTGACCCGGATCTCGTACGGCGGGATCGGCAGAGCACGCAGCGCCTCGGCGAACACCAGCGCCATCTCGGCGTCGTAGTGGAACGGCAACTGGTCGGCGTTCACCACGTCGGCGTCGGCCTGCCGGAACTCCCGGTAGCGCCCTTCCTGCGGGCGCTCACCACGCCACGCCTTCTGGATCTGGTAGCGCCGGAACGGGAACTGCAGCTTGCCGGCGTTCTCCAGCACGTACCGCGCGAACGGGACCGTGAGATCGAAGTGCAGCCCGAGCGTGTCGGCGTTCCCGTCGTCCCCGTCGTCGGCGTGCAGCCGCCGGATGACGTAGATCTCCTTGTCGGTGTCGCCGCCTTTGCGCAACAGCTGGTCCAGCGGCTCCACCGCGCGGGTCTCGATCGGCGCGAAGCCGTACAGCTCGTACACCGACCGGACACGGTCGATGAACGTCTGCTCCACCATCTGTTGCGCCGGCAGCCACTCCGGGAAGCCGCTGATCGGGTTCGGACGGGTCATGACGTGGTCTCCTGGCCGACCTCGAGCAGGAACGGGTTGGTACGGCGTTCCGCGCCGATCGTGGTGGCAGGCCCGTGACCGGGGAGTACGACCACCGCGTCGTCCAGCGGCAGCACCTTCTCGCGCAGGCTGCGCAGCATCGTGGGCATGTCCCCACCCGGCAGGTCGGTACGCCCGATCGACCCCGCGAACAGCACGTCCCCGGACAGGCACACCTCCGGGGTGTCCAGCTCGTCGGCCGGCAGCCGGAACATCACCGAACCCCGGGTGTGGCCGGGTGCGTGGTCGACCGTGATCTCCAACCCCGCGAGCTTCACCACGGCACCGTCGGCCAGCTCGGCGACGTCGTCCGGCTCGCTCCACTCCAGACCGCCGAGCAGGGTACGCGGGTCGACCGAGTTGATCGCCTTGGCCGGATCGGCCAGCAGCTCCCGGTCGTCCGGGTGGATGTACGCCGTGATCCCCTTCGCCCCGCAGACCGGGGTGACGGAGAACGTGTGATCCAGGTGCCCGTGGGTGAGCACCACCGCGGCGGGATGCAACCGGTGTTCAGCGAGGACGTCGTCGAGCCGGTCGGTCACACCGATACCGGGGTCGACGATCACGCACTGCTCACCAGGAGCAGGCGCGATGACGTAGCAATTCGTACCGAATGCGGCGGCGGGAAAGCCTGTCACGAGCACATGTGGCAGCCTACCGGCAGCCGTACCGGCCCCCACACCAGATAAGCCCGGTCCGGTATGTCCGGTAATCCGCGGTATGAAGGCCGCTGTGACCACCTCTCCCGGTCACAGTTGGTTAACCTGGCACGCCGGAAACCCGGGACATACCCGTAGACTCTGGCGGGCGCACCGGCTCGTGCGTACCGAAGACTTTCTCACGGAATTGGGGAGGGAGCACCCGTGGCCTCCAGCAGGGACCGTCAGCGCGCGCTCGCACGCGCCAAACTCGAGCGTCAGATGGCACGGCGCGCCGCCGCTGCCCGGAAGCGGCGACAGATCCAGGCAGGCATCGCCGCCGCCGTCGCGCTGGTCCTCGTCGTTCTCGGCGGCTGGTGGTTGGTGAGCGAGTTCAGCGGCAGCAACCCCGGCAAGGGCAACAAGAAGAATTCGGCGGACGGGCCCAAGACACCCGGGCCGTGCAAGTACAAGGAAATGCCCGAAAAGGAGCGCAAGAAAGCCAAGGAGCGCAAGGACGTCGGTACGCCGAAGGCAGGCGCCGAGGCCCGCAAGGGCGTACGGATGCTGACCATGAATACCAACCGGGGCGCGATCACGATCGAGCTGGACGCAGCGAAGGCTCCCTGCAACACCGAGAGCCTGTCGTACCTGGCGTCGAAGAAGTTCTACGACGGCAGCTCCTGCCACCGGCTCACCGACCAGGGTCTGTTCGTACTGCAGTGTGGCGACCCCAGCGGCACCGGCAAGGGCGGGCCGACGTACACCGTGAACGACGAGAACCTTCCGATCGGCGAGAACCCGGCGTACCCCAAGGGTGCGGTGGCGATGGCGAACAGCGGGCCGGACACCAACGGCAGCCAGTTCTTCATCATCTACAAGGACACCCAGCTCGACGCCAACTACACCCTCGTCGGTGAGGTGACCGCGGGGCTCGACATCGTGGAGAAGGTCGCGAAGGCCGGGCACGACGGATCGATGGACCAGAGCGCGGGCGGCGGTAAGCCGAAGAAGCCGGTCGACATCAAGACCGCCACGGTCACCCCGGCACAGCCCAAGGGCCAGGCGTCCCCGGCTCCGGAGAAGCCCAAGGCCTCCACCGAGCCCTCCAAGTCCTGACACACTACTGAGCACACCAGCCGCGCCCTGCCGTCTCCGGCAG
>JBOGDK010000052.1:0-17050 GCA_050701795.1 Micromonosporaceae bacterium | reverse complement strand
GCCCCCGGTGAGCCGGCGGCAGCGTCCGCCGAGGCGGCGCCGGTGCTGGCGGCGGGGCCGGCTGCGGAAGCGGCGTCGGCGGTGTGGACGACCATCTGGCAACACTCCCTCGCACCGCCCATGCCCGAGAAGCGGGAGCGTTGAGAGATCCACCACCTTGCGGGATTGACCACTGAGGTTGCCGGTGTCCGGGGTTGGGCGGATCCGCTCCATCCCCGGGTTCCCATGATCGTGTGGCTGTGGTCACCGCGCTATCGGCAGAGCGACCACGGCGAGCCAGGTGCCGGCGAGCATGGCCGGCCCGAGCGGCACCAGGGTGGTACGGCTCACCCGTCGCAGGATGAGCAGCACGATCACCACCGCCCCGTTGAGGACGAACGGCAGCACCGCGGTGGCGAGCACTTCGCCCCAGCCGAGCCAACCGGCGTACAGGCCGAGCAGGCCGGCGAGCTTCACATCGCCGTACCCGAGGGCGCCGCCGGGGAGGATCGCCAGGATCAGGTACATGCCGGCGAGCACGGCGGCGGCGAGCCCTGCCCACAGCAGCGACCACCATGCGGAGTCGATCAGCGCGCCCGCCGCCAGCAGCCCGGTCGCCACCACGAATCCGGGCTTGACCAGTACGTCCGGCAACCTCAGCACCGCCAGGTCGATCGCGCCCAGCAGCACCCCGAGCAAAGCCAGCCCGAGATATGGCACCAGCTCCCATGCCATTCCGAACCGCCACCCCATGCCGGCACACGCCACGCCTGAGACCGCGGCGAGGGACCACGCCGGGGGGCCGAGCCGGCGGCCACATCCAGGGCAGCCGGGGCGGGCGAGCCAGCGCAGCGGCACCGCACAGCCCTCGCAGGCGGTACGCACCGGATCGTCAGCGGCGACCGAGAGCCGGTACGCCGGACGTACCAGCGCAATCCCGAGCGCCACCCCGAACAGGCCGGAGAGCATCGCGACGACCGCACCGCCCTGCATCCGGCGGATGCTACCCAGGGATGTGGTGCAGCAGTGTGCCGACCAGGCGGCGGATCGCGGGCCGCAGCTGGTCCGGAGTCTGTCCGTACAGCCCGAGCACGGGGTCGATGCCGGGCGTGAACGGCGCCATGGCGAGGTGCTGCAACAACAGGACCGCCATCGCGACGAGCGCGTCGAGGTCGGTGTCACCGGGGAGTTCACCGTCGTTGACGGCCTGGGCGAACATCGGCCGGAGCGCCTCGACGTAGAGCCGGTGGATCGGCCCGCGGATCGCGGTACGCGCGTCCGGGTCCAGCTCCAGGTTGGTCGCGATGGTGAGGCCCCGCTCGACGGGGTGGTCGGCGAAGTAGCTGACCCAGCCGTACAGCGCGTCGGCGAGGTGGTCGGCGAGCGGCGTACCGGGTGGGCGTACCAGCAGGTGGCCGAGGTCGTGGTGGACCGTACGGCCGCAGTGCTCAGCGACGTACGCGTAGAAGTCGAACTTGTCGGTGAAGTACTGGAACAGCGATCCCTTGGCGACGCCGGCTTCCCGGGCGATCACGTTGAGACTGCCGCGGGAGTACCCGTTCCGGCCGAATTCGATCCGCGCCGCCGCGAGCACCCGGTCCCGCCGCGCGGGGTCGAGATTGGACCAGGTACGGGTGGGCACGATCCGCGCTCCCTTGACGTGGTGTGGTGGCCCACCCATTATGACCGGGTGGTCATATCATCGGAGAAGGTCTGCATCATCGGCGCCGGCTCCTCCGGCATCGCCGCCTGCCGGGCACTGAAGGCACGGGGGATCGGCTACGACTGCTTCGAGGCCGGTTCGGCGATCGGCGGCAACTGGCGCTACCAGAACGACAACGGGATGTCCTCGGCCTACCGGTCGCTGCACATCAACACCAGCCGCGACCTGATGGCGTACGCGTCGTACCCGATGCCGGCGGAGCTGCCGGACTTCCCGAACCACTTCCAGATCGCGCAGTACTTCGACGACTTCGTCGACCACTTCGGGCTCCGGGAGACGATCACGTTCCGTACCGAGGTGGTGTCAGTAGCGCCCGCCAGCGGCACGAACGGCGCCGCCGCGAACGCCGACAGCGCCGCCGGCGCCTGGGACGTCACTACGCGGCACCGGGACACCGGCGAGGTGGCCACCAACCGGTACTCCGCGGTGCTGATCGCCAACGGCCACCACTGGAACCCGCGCTGGCCGGAACCGGCGTTCCCCGGCGCCGACACGTTCACCGGCGAGCAGGTCCACGCGCACTACTACAAGACGCCGGAGTCGTACGCGGGCAAGCGGGTCCTGGTGCTCGGCATCGGCAACTCCGCCTGCGACATCGCTGTGGAGACCTCGTACGTCTCGGAACGCACCTTCCTGGCGATGCGGCGCGGCGCGTACGTGGTGCCGAAGTACCAGTTCGGCAAGCCGTTCGACAGCCTGGTGAAGACCCCGCTGGGAAAGATGCCGTTCCCGGTGCAGCGCCTGCTCACCGGGCTGGCGCTGCGGATCGTACAAGGCAAAGTGACCGACTACGGCCTACCGCAACCGGACCACCGACCGCTGGAGGCACACCCGACCGTCTCGGCGGATCTGCTCAACCGGCTGGGCCACGGCGAGATCACGGTCAAGCCGTGCATCGACCGCCTCGACGGCGACACCGTGCACTTCACCGACGGCTCCACCGAACGGATCGACATCGTCGTCTACTGCACCGGTTACAAGATCAGCTTTCCGTTCCTGGCGGACGGGCTGGTCGCCGCCACTGACAACAAGGTCGACCTGTACCGGCGGGTGGTCGACCCCGCCCACCCCGGGCTCTATTTCGTCGGTCTGGTGCAGCCGATCGGGGCCATCATGCCGATCGCGGAAGCCCAGTCGGAGTGGCTCGCCGACCTGCTCGACGGCACCTGCGCACTCCCGCCCGAAGCCGAGATGCGGCGTTCCATCGCCGACTACGACCGGGTGCTCGCGAAGCGGTACGTCGCCTCGAAGCGCCACACCATCCAGGTCGACTTCAACTCCTACCTCGCTGAACTGCGCCGGGAACGCCGCGCCGGCCGCCGCCGTACCGCCGGGCGCCCCTGACCCACCGCCCACTCCTACACTGCTCGCTCATGGGCGCTCTGAAACCGTGGCATCTGCTCGTCGGCTGTATGTGCCTGTTCACCGTCGGGGTGGCCGGCGTGGTCGCCGCTGTCCTGGCCATGACGAACCGCAAACGCTGACCTGCCCACCAGGCAGGTAGCCCCCCAGGCGACAAACGGCGCCCCGGCCTGATCGCCGGGGCGCCGTTCTGTGTCGGAGCCGTCAGTTGATGTCGGAGCCGTCAGTTCAGCCGGCTGATCCGGTCCTTCGGGCCGGGCGCCACCGGCGAGTGCGCGGTGAAGTAGGCCTCGAACGCGTCCAGGTCGACCTCGCCGCCGAGCCGGTCCGTACCTTCCTTCAGGACGGTGAACTTGTCGCCGCCGTCGGCCAGGAACGAGTTGACCGTGATCCGGTAGCTCGCCGCCGGATCCACCGCCGCGCCGTTGATCGTGATGCTGGCCGGATCCACCCGTTCGCACGCCGGAGCGCTGTTGTCCCAGGTGTACGCGACACCTTCGGACACCTGCAGGATCTTCGGCGAACTCTGCTCGCACCACTGCTGTTCCAGCATGGTGTCGATCTGTGCCCCGGTGACGGTCATGGTGACCAACGAGTTGCCGAACGGCTGCACCGTGAAGATCTCGCCGTACGTCACTTCGCCCGCGTCCATGTCCGCGCGGATGCCGCCCGGGTTCATGAACGCGGCGACGGCGCTGCCGGTATCGGCCTCCTTCGTCGCCTCCAGTTGCGCGTCGGCGATCACGTCACCGAGCGCCGACTCACCGGCCGGCGTCGGTTCCCGGTCGATGGCGGCCGAGGTGGAGCCGACCACCCGGTCCCGCAGCGGCGCGGCGATCTTGTCGTACCGGGTGATCAGGTCTGTCATGTCGGAGGCCTTGCCGACGTCCTGGGTGACGATCTTGTTGTTCACCGTGATGCTGCTGACGTCCTTGGTACGCCGGTCCAACTTCATGTCGATGTCGGTGACCAACCGGCCGAACGACTTCGCGCTGGTGACCGTACGGCCGTCGATCTTGCAGTTGTACGCCTGGTGGGTGTGCCCGGTGACGAACAGGTCCACCGCCTTGGACGTACGGCCCACGATGTCGGTGATCGGGCCGGAGATGCCGTTGCAGGCGTTGATCCCGCCGTCATCGGTCTGGACGCCACCCTCGTGCAGCATCACCACGATCGCCCGTACGCCGTGCTTGCGCCGCAGCTCCGCGGCGTACTTGTTGGCGGTGTCCGCCTCGTCGAGGAAGTCCAGGTTGGCGATCCCGCCCGGGCTGACGATCTCCGGAGTGCCCTCCAGGGTCATCCCGATGAACCCGACCTTCACGCCGTCGAACTTCTTCACCGCGTACGGCTGGAACAACGGTTTACGGGTTTCCTTGTCCACCACATTCGCGGACAGGAAGCCGAACTTCGCGCCACCGAACCCGTCGCCGTCGAGGCATCCGTCGGTCGGGTGGCAGCCACCGTTCTGCATCCGCAGCAGCTCGGTGCCGCCTTCGTCGAACTCGTGGTTGCCGACCGCGTTGAGGTCGAGACCGATCTTGTTCATCGCTTCGACCGTCGGCTCGTCGTGGAACAGCGCCGACAGCAGGGGGCTGCCACCGATCAGGTCACCCGCCGAGACCACCATGGTGTTCGGGTTGGTCTTCTCCAGGTTCCGGACGTGGGTCGCGAGGTATTCCGCGCCGCCCGCCGGCACCCGCGGGGACGTCGGAGTCTCGCTGATGGTGCCGGGGGTGGTGGATTCAAGGTGACCGTGGAAGTCATTGAGCCCAAGCAGTTGTACGTCGACCGGGCTCGGTTCGGCCGAGGCTGACGGCGCGAACGCGAGCGCGAGGCCCACGGCGGCAACGCCCGCCAGAAGAGGGATACGGGAGGCTGTCATCCGGGCATTCAAGCACCGGCCCCTGACCGGTGGTAGACCGCTCAGGACTCAAAAGGGTGAACCCCCGGTTGCCAACCACAGCCCCGTGATTGCGTAGTCACCGCTCCACCGTGTGCTCACCTGGCGGCGCGGATCAACCACCAACGATCCGAGCGGACGACCTCGGACTCAGCCTCGTCGCGTCACGCGATACCGCCATGCTGAAGCCTTCAAGTGACCCTTGCCTACGAGTACCACGAAGGTAGTACGCTGGGTGGGTGCGATGGGAATGGCGAGAGTGGTCCCTGGCCGACCTCAAAGGCGTCGAGCCGTACGAGGTCACCCAGGCATTGACAGCCGGCCGGATGATCCGCCGCTGGGTCGACGGTCACGTGCTGGCGGTCGTCTCCGCTACCAACACAAACCGGGTCCTCGTGGTCGCGCTCTACGAAGACCTCGACACGTGGGTCATCATCGGCGCCCGGGAAGCCACCGTCGCTGAAGCCCAGGCGTACCGGCACGCAATCGGAGGTGAGCTGACATGACCGACCGCAGCGAACGCGACCTGCAGGTCACCGCTGACGAACTGCTCGGCAAGGACCTCAGCGAGACCATCACCCACGGCTCCGACGCCGACGTCACTCTGCCCGACGCCAGCGCTGACACCGTGGTCAAGACGTCGCTGAAACTCCCCATCGACCTGCACCGCCGAGTCAAAGCAGCCGCCGACGCACGCGGGACTGGCGTTTCCACCCTGATCCGCGAGTGGATCGAAGTAGGCCTCACCGACCTCGACCACGACCGCCAGGTGTCACTCGCCGACATCCGACGCGCCATCGCCCACGCCGCCCAAACCGGCGACGCGGCCTGATCCGGCAGATCAGGCATACCCGGCCACGGTAGTGAGGCTCAACCCCGGGTGACGGCGGCGACCGCGTCGGAGATCGGGGTGTCGCCGCCGACCAGCTCCAACGTCAAACCCGCACTCGCCGGTACGTCGAGCAACCCGGCCACCACCGCAGCCACGTCCTGCCTGGACACGGCACCACGCGGTACGGACTCCGCGAGGCGTACCTGTCCGGTGCCGGGGTCGTCGTTGAGCCGGCCGGGGCGAAGGATCGTCCAGTCCAGGTCACGCGCGCGCAGGTCGTCCTCGGAGGCGGCCTTCGCCCGCAGGTAGGCACCGAACACGTCATCAGGGGCGAGTCGACTGGGCCGGTCGAGACCCATCGAGCTGATCAGCAGGTAGCGGCGTACCCGCGCCCGCTCCGCCGCGTCGGCGAGCAGCGCCGCGCCGGCCCGGTCCATGGTGTCCTTGCGGGCCACGCCGCTGCCCGGCCCGGCTCCCGCCGCGAACACCACCGCGTCGGCTCCCTCGACCGCCGCGACCACGTCGTCCGGCGCGGCACTCTCCAGGTCGCAGACCACCGGCTCGGCGCCCGCGGCGCGTACCTCCGATGTGTGCTCAGGGTTTCGGATCAACCCCACCGACTGGTTACCACCGTCGGCGAGTAGCCGTGCCAGCCGCAACGCGATCTTCCCGTGCCCACCCGCGATCACTACCCGCATACCCACGGACACTAGTCCCATGGACCTGCCGATCGAGCTTTATGCGGTACGCCACGGCGAGAGCACCGCGAACCAGGTGCTCATCCGCGCGAACCGGAATGGGGACCTGGAGACGGACCTGTCTGGGCGGGACGGCGACATCCCGCTCACGGCGCACGGCCGCCGGCAGTCCGGGTACGTCGGCCGGTGGCTGCATTCACTGCGCCCGCCACCCGATGTGGTGGTGTGCTCGTCGTTCCTGCGGGCGAAGCAGACCACCGGTATCGCTCTGCATACCGCCGCGCTGCGACTCCCGGTGGAGATCGACGCCCGAATGCGGGACCGGGAACTCGGCGAGTGGGAGCTGCTGACCCGGGCCGCGGTGCACGCCCGGTTTCCGGAGGAGGTGGTACGCCGTCGCGAGGTCGGTGAACTCGACCACCGGCCGCCCGGAGGCGAATCGTTCCGGGACGTAAAGGTACGAGTGAGTGACGCCCTTCATGACATCGGGCGCCGTCATCACGGTAGGCGGGTGCTCGTGGTGGCCCACGACGCCGTGGTGCTGATGCTGCGCGCTGTCATCGAAGGGCTCGGCGACACCGAGTTGCAAACCATCGAGCCGGTACGCAACGGGTCGGTCACCTGGTGGAGCGCCACGCCGGACGGGCTGCGGCTGCGTACCTACAACAGCGTCGCCCACCTGCGATAACGCCATCGGGCTTTCGGTTCGATGCTCTGGGTCGGCTGCCCTGACTGGTGGCGGAGGATCGTGCGCACCACACGCGTGCGTGACGCGTGCCACTTCGACTGTGGCGATTACTTTGCCTGCGCCGCACTGTCATACAGACGTAACTACATGATGGCAATTGAGAAGGGGTCACACCATGCGGAAGATCATCCACTTCGTTCACATCTCGCTGGACGGCAACATCGAGGGGCCGGGCGGCGAGTTCGACTGGCCGGCCATGGGACCGGAACTATCCGCGTACTCCTTCAGCTTGGTGGGACGAGCCGACACCTTCCTGTACGGCCGTCGGGTCTGGGAGATGATGGCGGGTTTCTGGCCGAACGCCGAGTCCATGTCCGACGACCCACACGACCTCAAGTTCGCCCCTGTCTGGCACAGCACCCCAAGGTCGTGTTCTCCCGCACCTTGACCGAGCCCGGTCACGATGCCCGTGTCATCGACGGTTCGAACCTGGTCGAGGACGTTAAGGCGCTCAAGGCCGAGCCGGGCAAGGACCTGCTGCTGCTGGGCGGCGCGTCTTTGGCCGCCGAACTCACGGCCCACGGCCTGATCGACGAGCACCAGGTCGTCGTGCATCCGGTCGTCCTCGGCGGCGGCAAGCCGCTCTTCCCTCAATCCACGGAGCGGCTCAACCTCCAACTCGTCAATACACTGACCTTCGACTCCCAGACCGCACTCCTGCACTACCAGCCCGTCTCCCGATAGCGACGCCCTCAGGGGTTGATCAGCTTCCAGTTCCCTTCGGAGACCACCTCAACGGTGCCGTCGACCACTTTGATGGCCGTGTCATCGTCTATCGCGTACGTCGGGGCCGGGATCCCGGACGCCCACTGTTCTATGTTGGCCAGGGAAGCGTCTCTATGTTGGCCAGGGAAGCGTCCGGCATGCCCTCGCGATCGAGGTGCGGATACAACGTGAAATCCACCAGTCCCAGCGCCCTGTCGGCTCCCAGCGCCATATCGCTACCTGTGGGCACAAACTCCAGGTTGAACTCGGCGTCACAGTTGTAGGGGGTCACCGCGATGCTCCCGGCGCTGACTCCCACGTAGACCGACTCACTCAGCGACGGCGAGAGGTCTGCCAGGCCCGACTGCCGCATCCAGTGGCACAGATAGAGCACATCACCGCCCCACACGAGCAGGGCGTCAGCCTCCCGGACCATGGGGACCCAACTCTCTTCTCGGATGGTCGGCAGCGCGGTGAGCTCCAGCACTCCCAAAGACTTCCAACCCAGCTCGCACAACGGGCTCGGAGCTTTTCCGCTGATCGCCTGCCACGCCATGCCGGCACCGCCCGGGAAGGGGTAGACACCGGTCGGAATGAACAGGGCGCTGGACTCGGCAGTCGGCTTGCCCAGCATTTCGACGAGCGCGTCTGGGACGGTGCTTGCCAGGGGACCGCGCCTGTCCCGGGCCGGAGCGCTCGCGTGGCCACGACGTGTGTGGCCTGTCGTTGGTGTTTAGACCCGAATGCGGCCCGGAAGTCATCGGTGCCCAGTCAACTGGCCGGTTGGTACCTCCAATCTGGCCGCGCATCGTCACTCTGCGTCAGCAATCGTGATCACCTAGAGTGTCGGCATGATTCATGTCTGCTTTGCTGGCGTCACCGGCTGGACAGCTCCGCCGATCGTCTCGGCCATCGATGCCACCGACGACCTGACGATCACCTCCGGCGTATCGCGTTCTGCCGCCGGGCGGAGTCTGGCCGAGGTCGTGGGCTCCTCGAGCGACGGCCAGGTCTACAGCACGGTGGCAGAGGCGCTGAAGAACGCACGGGTGGATGTGCTGGTCGACTACACCAGCGCCGCTGCCGTCAAGCAGAACGTCTGGACCGCCGTTAAGGCCGGGGTGGATGCTGTCATCGGCTCCAGCGGCCTCACCGCAGACGACTACTCCGAGCTGGACCGCCTTGCCCGCCAGCACAACGCAGGTGTGGTCGCTGCCGGAAACTTCTCGATCATGGCGGCGGTGCTGGGCCGCGCCGCCGCGATGGCTGCCGAGCACCTGCACCACTGGGAGATCACCGACTACGCCAGCGACGCCAAGCGGGACGTCCCGTCCGGTACCGCCCGCGAATTGGCCGAAACGCTGGGCGCGGTCCGCCAACCCGAGCCAGCAGTACCCCTGGACGAACTGCACGGCCCGGTAGAGGCGCGGGGGGCTGAGGTGGGCGGCAGCCGCATCCACTCGATCCGCCTGCCCAGCTTCGTGGTCACCACCGAAGTCCTCTTCGCGGGCCCGGGCGAACGCCTGATCATGCGGCACGACCCGGGTACGGATCCCGACCCATACGTGGCAGGAACACTGCTGGCCGTGCGCCGCGTAAAGGAACAGCCCGGTGTCCGGCGCGGCCTGGATTCCCTGCTCTTCGACAACCACGCTCAGGACTGACCACGCCCAATACGCTGCCCCACACCGCAGTTACTCACCTCAGCCCAGTACGCAGAGTGACCTCATAACTGGCCGTACGTGGGGAATTCCTGGCGGCCGCTGTCAGCTGTCGATCAGGTCAGGGCGATTCGCCAGTTGGGTAGTCGGTCGGCTGTCGTCGTTCATGACCCCTGAAGGTACCGGGCAATGTGCGAGCGAAGTCGGCCGAAGCCGAACGCCAGGACGCCGACTGGGGAGACTGATCAGCCCGGAGTCAGCTCGCGATGCCTGACGCGGTCGCCCTGCCCGGCGGGACCCGTAGGCCCGACACCGTGAAATCGTGGGAGACGCAGGGGTCGCTGCCGACGTACCCGGTGCCGGTGATCGTGATCTCGGCGCCGTCGTCGGTGACCGCCAGGACGCCGTACTGGTTGCGTCCGGCACGGAAGCCGACGTCGAACATCTCACCCGTGTACTGCGACGGAGCCGCGTCGATCGCCGAGAAGCCGAAGATCGGGAAGCCGCCGTACGGGTTGTTCCGCGCCGAACAGATCCCCAGCGCGTGGTAGCCCGCGCCCAGGATGCACATCCGGTCCAGCCAGCCGTGCGTGGCGAACAACGCCACCAGCTTGTCCCGTTCGGTGGTGTACCCGCCGCCGAAGGAGTCGTCGATCCTGCCGAGCCAGGAGGTGGGGTTCACCCACACCAGGGCCTGCGCCGTAGTGGACGCGAGCAGTGAGTCCAGCCACGCGAACTGGGCCTGTCCGAGGATCGACTTGTGTTCGTCGTCCGGTTCGGAGTTCGGCGTACGGTCGGTCCGGCAGTCCGTCATCACGAACAGCACCCGGCCGATCTGGAACGAGTGGTAGATGCCGTGTGCCCCGTCGCCGGCCGGAAGCGGGTAGCTCGGCACCCGTTCCCGGTAGACCGTGGTCGCGTTGTGGCGGCCCATGGCCGTACGGTCAGCGTCGTTGGGCCCGTAGTCGTGGCCGTCATAGACGTAGCCGATCGGCAGTGATTGCGCCAGCTTCCGCCATCGGGCCTGCGCCAGTACGTCGTCGTACATCCGGCGGTACGTCGCCGCGGTCGCGTCCGGCACCCACACCCGGGAGCCGGGGTCGTAGTACGTCAGGTCACCGAGGTGCAGGAACATCAGCGGGTCGCTCGGGTGGGAGCTGATCTCGTCGAGCACCGGATGGTTGGACACCCGCTGCGGCGCCAGTACGTCGCCGATCCCGGGATGGGTCGGGGTCTGACCGGAATCGGCCGAGGAGATCAGCGTGATGCTGGCCGGTTCCCCGATCGGGGGGTGCGTGGTGAACCGGCCGACCATGGTGGTGTCGAGCTTGTCGGACTGTTCGATCGCGTACCAGTAGCGGGTGTTCGGGTCGAGCCCGGTCGCGGTGAACCGCGCGACATTCCACTCCGGGGCGACGGGACCGAAGTACGCCGGATCGCCCAGATCGGCGTTGTCGGCCACGGCGAGCCGCGCCGCTCCGTAGCCGGTCAGCTTCGCGGTCACCCGCGCACTTTCCGGGGTAATTCCTCCACATAGGACACTGACGGTTGTCACGTTTCAGCCTCCCGTCGTCGCCACTGAGGGGCCAGACCGTACGGCCAGCACTACATCCGTGTCAATACGAGCACAGAGCGTATTGGTCAGCCGCTGGCAGGTCGCTCACCGACGGGCGACACCCTCGTCGTGGCGCATGTGGCCGGGGTGCCGGCGGCGTCAGCTCGCGGTTGCGGCCACCGCAGCCACCGCGACGATGGCCGGCACCGCCTGCAGCAGACTCCCACGCACGAACCGCCGGTCGGTGAACCACAGCACCACACCGGCCAGCACCATCGAGCCGCAGGTGAACGCGACCAGGGTGTTGCCGACCACGGGCTCGTCAAGCGCCAGAGCGAGCACGCCGCCGCCGGACCCCACCGCCAGGAACAGGTTGTAGAACCCCTGGTTGTACGCCATCGGCCGCAGCACCTCGGCCTCTTCGCGAGACCGTACGAACCGGGCGTACACCACCGGGCGCATGAACCACACACTCTCCACCAGGAAGAAAAGGACGTGGATCAGCGCGGCCACGGCCGCCGCCGTCATCACGAGCGCAGTCATGCGTACCCCTTGTGGGTAGGTTATGAACCGATCGGTTTGGTACGAGATTCTGAACTGATCAGTTCATAACTGTCAACCCGGAGGAATGGCATGGCCAGACCACCCAAGGTGGCGCTCATCGATATCGTGCGCGCCGCACGCGGCCTGTTCTGGGACAGGGGGTACGCGGCCACCTCCCTCTCCGACCTGGAGCAGCGGACCGGCCTCAACCGGTCCAGCCTGTACCAGCACTTCGGTAGCAAACAAGGGCTCTTCCACGCGGCGCTGGGCAACTACCTGGACGAGGTCGCCGAGCCGCGCCTGGCGGACCTGGAGAGCCCCGACGCCGGGCTCCCGGAGGTTGTCGGCTACCTGAGGGCGCTCGCAGACTCGATGCGTACCAGCCCCCACGACTCCAGCAGAGGTTGCCTGATGGTCAACACCATCACCGAACTCGCGGACCGCGATCCGGACTCCCGAGCACTCGGTGCCCGCTATCGACAGCGGCTCACCGAGGCATTCGGCAACGCGCTGGCCCGAGCCGCCGCGCAAGGAGAGATCCACCCGGATTCCACGAGTGACCGGGCGAACCTGCTGACCGGCGCCGTGATCGGCGTGCTGGCAACGGCCCACCTGAGCCACTCCGACGCCGCCGCCCTGGCCAGCGCCGCCGCCGATCAGGTCGCCCAGTGGACCGGAGCCGAGCGCGCCGGCAGCTAACGCGCCGAACATAGGTGGGGGTCAGGTCAGGGCCGTCACCAGCACCAGGACCAACGCCAGGGTGGCATCGAGCACCAGGCAGAACTCGGCGAGGGAACGTGAGACGACCCTGTCGCCGCGGTAGTGGTGAAGGTCCCAGGCGGCGTGCCCGAACAGCCCGGCGGCGACCACGTAACCACCCAGATCCGGGGTGATCATTGTTCCGGCGATCGCGGCCGCCCCGAATCCGAGGAGCGCGAGGCTCTGCAGTGGCAGCCCGTACGTGGGCCGGGCGGCGTCGCGTACCCACCCCGCCACGATGAGCACCACCCCGCCCGCGAAGAGGACCCAGGTCGCCTGGATCCCCTGGCCGAGCAGCTTCATCACGGTGATCACGACGACCGTGCCGAAGAACATCGGCCATGCCGCCGAGGGCTTCCGCAGTGCCGCCGCGCCGACGTAGACAGCCGCCGCGGCGGCGAGAACGGCCGCCAGGTCAGCGCCGTTCGGCAGGTCGAACGCGATCAATGCCGCGAAGCCCAACCCGGCCGGGACCGGCCAGTGCTCACGCAACGAGCCCACACGAGCGGTTGTCTGCGACGTCATCACGGTCTCCTCAGATGCGAGGTCGAGGTACCTGCGCGAGACCAGCATAACCTGAACATATCTGTTCGAGATATGACGTGACCGGGTAATCGCCACCATCCCGGTCCGACCCGGAGCGGCCGGCCTGGCTGACCGCTCCGGAACGACGATGGCGTGGCCGGTTAGGGCCCGTACCGGACGACGGGTTCGGTTTCCCCGAACGCGATGTTCCCGGTCGGCACCCCGTAGACAAGCGCCCCGTCCGCTTCCGCCAGGAGCAGCCTGTCGCCGCGTTCCTCGACGTAGCTGGGCGACAGTTCGGCGTCAGCCGGCAGGCCGTACTCCCCGGCCTTTATCCAGCGGTCGTCGTGTCCCACGTCCCGCAGGCCCTCGAAAACCTGGATCGCCGGGCTTGTGCCCTGTTCGATGTCGGAGCCCTCACCGCGACTCAACACGGTCACCATCGGGTGCCTGTCACCGTCGTACTCAGGGTCGGGCGGCGTCATTCCGATCACCAGCCCGGCGCCGAAATGATCGCCCGACTCCGCTTCCCCCGCGACACCGTAGGTGTTCTGGTGGACGGTGTACGCCTCCCGCCCAGCGTCGGCGAAGTCGGGCACCACGAAGACGTGCACCATCCCGTGCTGGTAGCCCTCGCTGCCAAGGCCTTCGTTGGGGGCCCCGACGGCGAACGCGCCGCTGCCCTCCGCCCCGCTGATGAACCCACCCGCGGCGATCGCGTCCCCGAAGTGGTCGCCGGACTCCGACGTACCGGCGACGTCACTGTCGTTCTGGGTGTA
Organism: Micromonosporaceae bacterium; assembly: GCA_050701795.1. Lineage (GTDB taxonomy): Bacteria > Actinomycetota > Actinomycetes > Mycobacteriales > Micromonosporaceae > WHSM01. The sequence continues at coordinate 3,281 of JBOGDK010000052.1, read as the reverse complement.
CGTGCGCCCCGGCTTCACCGACCCATCGCCGCCCAGGCCGAAGAGGTGCACCATGCCAGCGCCCTTCGCGGCACCCACCGCCTCGTGGGGCACCCCGACGATCATCCCGGTCGGGCCTGCCCTCACCACCTTGCCGAACCGGTCATGCGCCTCCTGGGTGCCCGGCACCCCCGGGGTGTCCTGGTGCACCACGGTGGCCGAGTCTTCGGTGATCACGTACACCGATCCGCTGTTGACCGCGTGGTGGTCTTCGTCCGGCGCCCCGACGAGCAATCCGTAATACGACACGTCGATCGAACGACCGAACTGGTCCCCCGTCTCGGCGGTGCCCGGCATTCCCGGCGAATCCTGGCTGATGATGTAGCCGCCCGCGATGTCCAACCCTGTGGGGGAACCGGGGATCACCCACACCGCGCCGGCGCCTTGCTCCGTACCGACCGCTTCGTACGGCGCGGACGCCACGAGGTCCGGGCATTCGTCGGAGTTGACATCCGCGATCACCACGGCCTTGCCGAACTGGTCACCACTCTCCGCGGTGCCCGCCAGGTCCGGGGTGTTCTGGGTGATCAGGCGAGTGCCTTTGCCGCCGCCGTACAGCACGGCCACCGCGCCGGCCTGGCTCTCGCCGTCCACGGACTCCTCCGGCCTGCCCATCACCGCGTCGTCGACGCCGTCCGCGTTGAGGTCGTGCCCCCAGCCTTTGCCCTGGGCGCAGTTGGCGGTGGAGTCTTCAGCGAGCACCGGCGGCACCGCCAACGCCGCCGCGCCAAGCAGCACCACCGGGATCAGCCAACGTTTCCTTACGCGCACACCCATATCCGCTCCGTCCTATCGGCTGCGAGTCTCTTCGGACACGCGCTTTGGCGGATCACGGTTGCGGTGGTCGCGGCGTACCAGGAAACGCTTCTCAGCTGGGGTCTGCCGCACGCCTCGGCAGTTCGAGCCGATCAAGGGTGAGCGGTTCACCGCTCGCCTGCAGGAATGCGTCGTAGTTGAGCGCCGCCGGAGCTTCGATCCGCAGGACATAGTGCAGCGCTCTCACCACCTTGTCGGCGAGTGCCCGGTAGCCGGCACCGTCCATGGGGTGGGCGCTCGACCAGTTCGGGATCCGGGACGGGGCCCACCACCGGCCACCGGGCTTCTCCCAACCGTCGGCGCTGAGCCGCTGCTTGTCCTCTTTGGAATACCGCCGATCGCCGGGCAGATACTTCTCGCCCGCCACCTCGGCCCAGATTCCCTCGAAGTCACCGCCGCAGAGGAACTGCACGAAGCACGTCGGCTCGCGGCGGTCAGCGATGATCAACGCCACGTCCTGTTCGTGCTTCGCCAACTCAGTTAGCACCGTGTCGAGCCGAGCCGCGAACATCGACCAGTCGTAATCCATGACCACGTTCTCCTCGCCGAAGCCCTCGCCCGAGACCCTAGGCTCAAAGTCCCCGGTCGAGTGCCCGGCGAGCCTGCCGTACGACCGCCTCGTCGACCATCCGACCGTCGGCGGAGAGCACCACGCCGCTGCCGTCGGCGACCGCGGCCTCGAACCGTGCCACCAGGTCGCGGGCCGCGTCGACCTCGTCCGGGCTGGGCGTGAACACTTCGTTGACGACCGCGACCTGTGCCGGGTGGATGCACGCCCGACCCAGAAAGCCGCGCCGAGCGAGCGCCCGGGTGGACTCCCGCAAGGCGTCCAGATCCCGGAAGTTCGTCGACACCGGGGCGACCGGTGGGTTGATCCCAGCGGCCGCGCTGACCAGCACGATCTGGGACCGTACGTGGTCCAGCTCCCGCTCATCGGGCCCGACGGTGATGCCGATGTCAGCGGCGAGATCGGCCTCGCCGAGCTGGAGCCGCTCGACCCGGGCCGCCTGGGCGATCTCCGTGGCCCGCAGCACCGCCGCCGCGGACTCCAGCAACGGCACCACCCGTACGCTGCCCGCCGCCAGCCCGGTGGCCGCCTCGCACTCGGCGAGTACGCCGTCGAGCGCGGCCAACTCGTCGGCCGACTCCGTCTTGGCCGCCATCACCCCGGTCACCGCCGTCGCCCCGGTCACCGCCGTCGCCCCGGTCACCGCCGTCGCGCCAGTCGCCGTCGCTTCGGCGGCCAGAGCGCCGGCGGCAGGAGTGAGCACGGCGCGCACGTCCCGGTGCCCAAGGCTGCCTGGGTTGACGCGTACCCAGATCTCGGTGTCCACGCCGGACAGCTCTGCCAGCCAGGCGCGGACGCCCGCGCGGGCGGCGTCCTTCCCGGCCGGAGGCACCGCGTCCTCGAGGTCGACGATGACCGCGTCCGCGCCCCGGCCGAGCACTTTGGCGAGCTTGCCGGGCGCGTCTCCGGGCACGTAGAGGTATGACCTGGCAATCACGGGCACCTACTCATTGGTCGGGTAACGACGTGCCGGTCCAGCCGAAGTGGGCGCGGAGCCGCCGGGTGGTCGCCAGCAACTCGTCGCGGCAGGCTTCGAGGTGTTCCGCATAGAGGAACCCTGTTCCACGCTACCGGCTACTGGTCAGGGCCGGGGCCGCGAGCCGGTCAGCGAGCCACACTCCGAAGCTGAGCGCGGGACCGACGCTCATCCCACCGGCGAACGCGTCGCCAGAGAACTGACCCATCCCGAGGACTTCCCCGATCGCGTACAGACCCTGGATCGGGATCCCGGACGGCGTCACGGGTCGCAGCAGGTCGTCGACGACCGGCCCGCCGCGCGACAACAACAAGGCGCCCACGGTGCGTACGGCGTAGAACGGCGGCTGCGACAGGGTGCTGGGCCGGAAGGTGCGCCCGTACCGGTCAGGCTGCGAGGTGGCGTACTCCTCGATCGTGCGCCGGAGCCGGTCCGGCGGCAGGCCGGTGAGCTGCCCCAGCTCGGCCAGCGACCCGGCACGCCATAGCCAGCGCCCGTCCGCCGCGGCGGCGCGCACCCGGTCGACCGTCCAGTTCGGGCCGATCGCCGGGGACGGCGCCCGGGTCATCGCGGCTTCGTCCCAGATCCCCCACATCGCGAGTCCGGGCTGTTCGAGCAGTGCCCGTTCCCTGCGGTCCGGCGAGCGCCCGGTCTCGTCGACGAAACGCTCACCGTGCTGATTCACCCAGATCTCCCAGGGCGGACGCGCGTGCGCATCGACCACCAGCCGCGCCTCGTGGAGTCCGATCGCGTACCCGGGACGGTCGGGGTCTTCGATCATGCCCATGGTCGGGAGGTACGTGTCGTACCCGGTCATCGGTACGCCCAGGTCCAGCAGCATCCGGTGGCCGTCCCCGGTGGCGTGAGGCCGACAGCCCACCA
>JBOGDK010000051.1:0-17073 GCA_050701795.1 Micromonosporaceae bacterium | reverse complement strand
TCGCGGCGTAACCCGCTCGCGGACTCAGCTTCCCGCTGCCCGCGTTCCCGCTCGGTTGCGTGCCAACACCGCACGCGGCCCTCGCTGCGGCCTTGGCAGCGGAAACCTGAGCCTCGCGAGAACTTCTGGTCAGAGGAAGGCATGGCCCTCCCCGCGGTACGTCGCCGCCGTACCCACCACGGTGTCGCCGTCCACCAGGTGCAGCAGCGGTACGTGTTCACACAGCTCGCCCGCCTTGGCGTGCCGGAACCAGACCCGGTCACCGACGGCGAGGTTGTCCGCGGCGGTTCCCCGCAACGGGGTCTGCACCTCGCCGGCTCCCTCGGTGCCGAGCAGGCTGAGCCCCCCGGGCAGGTACGGCGTGGGCAGCCGATCCTTGCCGGCCGCTCCGGAGGCGATCCAGCCGCCGCCGTGCACCGTGGCGATCCGGGGGGCGGGACGGCGTACCACGGACAGTGCGAACAGTGCCGCGGGACGGGGTTTCCAGACCCGGTACGTGTCGAACAGCGCGGGACCGTACAGCCCGCTGCCGGCGGTGATCTCGGTGGCGGCGGGGTCACCGGCGGACAGCTCGATGGAGCCGGTCCCGCCCGCGTTGACGAACCGCAGCGGGGCGATCTCGCGTACCGCGGCGACCGCGGCGGATCGGCGTGCGGTCAGCTCGGCGTACGAGCCGCGTTGCAGGGCACTCACCGCGGCGCCGTACAGGAGGCGGCCCGGTGGCGCGTCACCGACTCCGGCGATCTGCCCCTCGTACGACATCAACCCGACCAGTGTGAAGCCGGGCCGGGCGACGATCTCGCGGGCCAGCGCGACCGCCTCCTCCGGGGCGTGTACGGGGGAGCGCCGCGGCCCGAAGTGCACCCGGCCGCCGAACGTACGCCAGGAGGCGTCGAGGTCGAGGCAGACCCGGATGTCGGGCCGGCCCCGGCCGGCGGCGGCGGGAAGCACGGAGTCGATCAGGTCCAGTTGGGCGGTGTCGTCGACCATCAGGGTGATCGCGTTCGCCAGCTCGGGGGCGGCGAGTTCGGCGATCCCGGCCCGGTGCGCGACCGGGTAGCCGAGCAGGATGTCGTCGATTCCGTGCCGGGCCAGCCACACCGCCTCGGTGATGGTGAACGCCATGACTCCGGCGTACCCGGGTTGTTTCAGGACGTCGGTGACCAGCTCGCGGCAGCGTACGGACTTGGTGGCGACCCGGATCGGTGTGCCGCCGGCTCGGCGTACCAGGTCCGCGGCGTTGGCCCGGAACGCCTCCAGGTCCACGATCGCGAACGGCGGGTCGAGGTGGGCGGTTGCGGTGTCGTACCGCTGCTGGTCGGCGCTCAACGGGCTCCCTACCTGTGCGGTGGACAATACCTGAGGAGTCCTCATGTTATCGGGTATTTCCCGGGCGCGAGTGCACCGGTCCTCGTCACACAGCGCCACCAGGCACCAGGTCCTCTGCGAACATTGGCGGTGACGGCAAAGTGTCCGGCCGCACGTCGATACAGTGGGCACGCACTTGTCCCGCCGTACGGTCGGAGGGGGTCGCGGCGAACCGGCGGCGTCCCGTTGTGCCGGCGCGCGAATGCCCTGCACCGGAGGAGGTAGGTCCCCATCGGCACGAGAGGTCCCGAAAGCGCCCGGGGTGACTCCAACGACCCCGGCGACGCCCAGGGTGGCTCGCACGAGTCCAGCGGCGTCCGGGCGGGAGCCCACGACAACAGCAGCGACCACGCAGACGCCGGTGCCGCGATGGACATCTCCGGGGTCGCCGAGCTACGTGCGATCGTGAGCATCAGGCCGTTCCGGCGGCTCTGGATGGTGCTCGGGGTCTCCTCCCTCGGCGACTGGCTGGGGCTGCTCGCCACCGCGCTGTTCGCCGCCAACCAGGTCACCGGCTCCACCGCGAAGGGCCTGGCGTTCGGCTCCGTGATCGCGGTCAAGCTGCTTCCCGCGCTGCTGCTCGGCACGCTCGGCGGGGTGATCGCCGACCGGTTCGACCGCCGCTACACGATGGTGGTCTGCGACGTACTCCGGTTCCTGCTGTTCGCCTCGATTCCGGTGGTGGCCCTGCTGGTCGAAGGCGGCGCCTCGGCGGTGGCCTGGGTCGGCATCGCCAACTTCCTGATCGAGTGCGTCGCCTTGGTGTGGATGCCCGCCAAGGAAGCAGCCGTCCCCAACCTGCTGCCGAAGGCCCGGTTGGAGAAGGCCAACCAACTCACCCTCGCCACCACGTACGGGCTGGCCCCGGTGATCGCCGCTGCCGTGCTCGGGGCGCTCACCAGCGTTCCGGGCACCCACCTGTTCGCGCCGATCAGCAGGTTCGCCAGTCCGATCGACCTGGCGCTGTACTTCAACGCGTTGACATTCCTGGCCGTGGCGATCGCCGTGCTGTTCGGGATCAAGGAGATCAGCGGCCGGGCGCGGGAAGGCCGGCAGGCCCCGACCGTCGGGCTGCTGCGGCAGTTCCTCGACGGCTGGCGGTACGTCGCCACCAAGCCGCTGGTACGCGGGCTGGTGCTGGGCATCCTCGGCGCCTTCGTCGGCGGTGGTGTCGTGGTCGGCACCGCCAAGTTCTACGCGATCTCGGTCGGCGGCGGCGACGCCGCGTTCTCGCTGCTGTTCGCCGTACTGTTCATCGGGCTCGGCCTCGGCATCGTCGGTGGCCCGCCGCTGGTCCGTACGCTGTCACGGCGCCGCTGGTTCGGGATCAGCATCGTGCTCGCCGGTGCCGCCACGATCGTGCTCGCGCTGGCGCCGCACCTGTCGATCGGGGCGTTCGCGGCGCTGCTGGTCGGTGCCGGAGCCGGGATGGCGTTCCTGGCCGGCATCACCCTGCTCGGTACGGAAGTCGAGGACGACGTACGGGGCCGGGTGTTCGCGTTCGTCAACACCGCCTCCCGGGCCGTACTGATGCTGGCGATCTCGCTCTCCAGTGTGATCGTCGGGTTCGGCTCTTCGCGCCACATCGACCTGGCAGGGCTCGGGCTGGACATCAGCACCACCCGGGTGCTGCTGGTGATCGCCGGTGGTGTGGGGATCGCAACCGGACTCTCCGCGTTCCGGCAGATGGACGACAAGCCCGGGGTGAGCGTGCTCGGCGACCTGTGGTCCTCGATCCGGGGGCGGCCGCTCGGGCTGCCGGAGGGCCGGGTCGGCAACGGTCTGTTCGTGGTGTTCGAAGGCGGTGAAGGCGCCGGCAAGTCCACCCAGGCGGTCAAGCTCGCCGCCTGGCTGCAGGTGCACGGGATCGAGGCGGTGCTCACCAGGGAGCCCGGCGCCACCAGCGTCGGCGCCCGGATCCGCTCCATGCTGCTCGACAAGGACTCACTGCCGGAGGGGGAGACCCTCTCACCCCGCGCGGAGGCGCTGCTGTACGCGGCCGACCGCGCCCACCACGTCTCCACGGTGGTACGTCCCGCCCTCGCCCGGGGGGCCGTGGTGGTCAGCGACCGGTACGTGGACTCCTCCCTGGCGTACCAGGGTTCCGGGCGGGTGCTCCCGGTCGACGAGGTCGCGTGGCTGTCGCAGTGGGCCACCGGGAGCCTGAAGCCGGACCTGGTGGTGTTGCTCGACGTGGAGCCGGGGGTCGGGTCGAAACGGGTCTCCGGCAGGGGCGCCTCCGATCGCCTGGAGAGTGAGTCGCCGGCGTTCCACGAGCGGGTCCGGTACGCCTTCCTCGACCTGGCCGCCGCCGACCCGCGGCGCTACCTGGTCCTCGACGCGGACTCCGGGCCCGAGGAGATCGCCAGGAAGGTGACCGAACGCGTGACCCGGTTGCTGCCGCCGTTGCGGTCCCGCCTCTCCGGGACTGTCGAGATCGGATCCCTCATCCCCGCCGAAGGCTTCGAGGCGACCCGCGCAGGCGACGGGCCCGGGGCCGCCGGAGAAGACGGCGCGGTGCGAAATGACGCCGCTGCCGGCAACGGCGCCCCCGGAACGTCTGGGACCGGCGGGAACGACGGTGCCGCTGGGACCGGCACCTCCGGCGCGATATCGCCGGACGAGGTGGACACATCGGAGGACTCCGACCTGCCGGGCCGTTCCCGGGACGGGGGCTCACCTGCCGGGCCAGCGGTCACCGCAACCGATCCGGCCAACGGCGCGGCCGCCGCTACTGCCGGTGCCACACCCAACGGCGCGGATTTCGGGCCGGAGGTGGCGGAACGGGCCCGTACCGGGGCACGCGGTGAACGACGTCTTCGCTGACCTGGTCGGCCAGGAGGAGGCGGTCGCGACGCTACGGCGTGCGGCCGGCGCCGCCGACCAGGTGGTACGCGGTGAACAGCCGCCCAGCGGCGCGATGACCCATGCGTGGCTGTTCACCGGTCCGGCGGGCTCGGGACGTTCGGTCGCCGCCCGGGCGTTCGCGGCCGCACTGCAGTGCCCCGACGGTGGCTGTGGGCGGTGCGCCGCGTGTCACACCGCGCTGGGCGGCACCCACGCGGACGTACGTTTCGTGGTGCCGGACGGGCTGAGCATCTCGGTGAGCGAGATGCGTGCCCTGGTACTCCGTGCCGCCGGTACGCCGACCCAGGGTCGGTGGCAGGTGCTGCTGGTGGAAGACGCCGACCGACTCACCGAACAGGCCGGCAACGCACTGCTGAAGGCTGTCGAGGAGCCGCCGCCGCGTACGGTTTTCCTGCTCTGTACGCCGTCCACGCACCCGGACGACATCTCCGTCACCATCCGCTCCCGGTGCCGGGTGGTGACGCTGCGGCAGCCGTCGGCGGAAGCGGTGGCGCAGGTGTTGTCGGTACGCGATGGCGTCGCCGCCGAGACCGCACAGTGGGCGGCGGCCGCCGCGCAGGGCCACGTCGGCCGGGCCCGCCGGCTGGCGCGGGACCCGCAGGCGCGCGCCACCCGCGAGGCGGTGCTCGGGATCCCACGCCGCCTCTCCGGTATCGGTGCGTGCTTCGACGCGGCACAGGCGCTGATCGAAGCGGCGGAGGCGGAGGCGGCAGCGGTCACAGTGGAACGGGCCGAACGCGAGAAGGATGAGCTCAAGACGGCCCTCGGGGCGGGTGGCACCGGGCGGGGTGCCGCCGGTGCCGCACGGGGCACCGCCGGTCAGATCAAAGACCTGGAACGGCGCCAGAAATCCCGCGCCACCCGTGCCCAACGGGATGCGTTGGACCGTGCGTTAGTCGACCTCGCGGGTTTTTACCGGGACGTGCTGATGGTGCGGCTGGCCGCCGCGGTGCCGCTGGTGCACGACGACGTCGCGGAGGTGTCCCGGGCGGCCGCCGTGAAATGGACGCCAGAGGCGGCGTTACGCCGGATCGAGGCCATCCTGGAGTGCCGCGAGGCGATCGAGGCGAACGTGAAGCCCCGGATCGCCGTCGAGTCGATGATGCTCTCCCTCTGGTACCCCTAGCCCCCTTCGCGATCTTGAAGCTTTGGTACGCAGAAACCGGCACTGAAGCTTCAAGACCTGAATCCGGGACGCCCTTGTCCACAGGGGCGGAGTCGCGTCTTGGGGGTGCGCCGGGTGGTGTCGTAGCGTCTGGGGGGCGGTGAAACGGCGTTGGGAGAGTGGGGGTGGTCCACGTCTTTCGCGTCGGTACCGTACGGTTCCTCTCCGGGAGTGGGTTCGTACGGACGGTGAGGAGCCCGGGATGCCTCGCGAAATCGATGAAGCCTTCGTCGAGGAGGCGATCGAGCATTACCGCAGGATCGACACACAGCGCGACGAGTTCGAGAAGGCGCTCGTCGACATCGAGCTCACGGTGCGCTCTCCCGACGGAGTCGTGGAGATCGTGGTGAACGGTGCCGGCGAGTTCCGGGAGGTCGTGATCGCCGATGAGGCGTTCGACCGCGAGTTGACGCCCCGTGAGCTTGCCGCGTCCGTCCTAGCAGCGTGCAAAGCCGCGTCTCATGCGCGGGAGTGGGCGCGTACCAAGCTGTACGACGAGCGGTTCTCTGATTTCGAGCCGCTGCGGACCACGTGAGCGGGGGAGCGATGACCGGCCACCAGGGAGATTCGCCACGTCAGCACGACGTGCTCGGCCTGCTCGAATTCGCCGGCCAGGTGCTCCACACAGGAGACACGCTGGTGGCGGCGGGTGCTGTGATCGGCGGGTCCGATCCCGGTGAGGAGTCGTTCGGCGCGGACGCGCCTGGTGGTTTCGGGGAGCTGTGCCGGCAGGTACACCGGCAGTGGGCGACAGCGTTGGACGCTCGCGCTCGCGAGGCGACCGGGCAGGGCGCCAGGCTGGTGGACACCGCGCAGCGGCTCGGCCACGTGGCCGCGAGCTACACCGACACCGACGCCACCCTCGCCAGCCGGATCACGGGCGCCGAGCCGGAGTCGCGGTTGTTGCGGGCCGCCCGCCCAGACGGGCGGAGCCTGACCGTACGACCCGACGGGGCTGTGACGTGACTCCGCAAGTCGCCGGGTTCCCGGTCGTGGACGACCCGCTCGACCTGATGGCGCGCGAGGCGCAGGATCTGCTGCGCCGGGTCGACCTGGTGATCGATCACCTCGGCACCCCGCCCGAACACCCGCTGGTGCCACTGCTGCGTACGCTCCGGGTGCGTCCCGGCGAGGCGTTGACGATGCTGCTGGCAGCCCCACCCGGGCGCCTGCTGGACTCGGTACGGCAGCTTCGTGAACTCGCAGCGGCGTACCGGGGGGATCTGGTGGAGCCGCTGCGCCGGGCCTCTGAAGGGCTGGCCTGGCGGGGCGCCGGGTACGACGCGTTTCTTGTCGACTGGACCGATCAGCTCAGTCACCTGGGCGGCGAGGACGCCGACTCGATGGCTGACAGGCTGGTGGCGACCGCGGAGTTGGTGGAGTCCGTCGCCGGTTGGTTTTCGCAGATGCGCCAGGCCATGGCGGGTGCCCTGGTCGACGCGTTCACCTCCCGGGATGCGGTCGTGTTGAAGGGCTGCGATCTGCTGGAGGGCGACCCGGCGACGCTGCACCGCACCGTGATCACCGGCGAGCTGCAGGGCGCCTCACGACTGACCGCCGCGGCGGCGGCGATCGGTGCGACCGCCCTGTCGTCGATCGAGGAGTGGTACGACGCCGGCATCGAGTACTTCGTGGCCGGTGCGGACGGCGTTCCGGCTGGGGACTGGCCGTCGAAACTGGCGTACATCCCAGAGCCGTCAGGTACCGGGGCGGGACCTTCAGCCGGCTACGCCTCCGGTGTGTGGGTACGGATCTAGGGTGTGTCCTGCCGATCTTCACTCGGCTGCGACGGGCCATCGGCCCGCGGCGCGGCAGGCGTGGTCAGGGCTGGCCCAGGAGGCTCCGGACAGGCCAGCGGCGCCGGAGCGGAACGCGGTGGTCGACACCAACACGCATTCCCTTGGGCTCCGGCGCCGCGGCTCCCTGCACCCCCCGCAGGTCTATGGCGATGCCGCGCGAAACGATGCGGCACTACCTTTGCTTAAAAGTTCTATCTCCTACTTAACCCCACTCCCCGCCAGGAGAAACGTCTGAGCCGGGTTTTCACCCATCCGGGGTAGCGCGATTACGTGCTGTAATAACAGCACGTCAGGCCGGACGCTGCAACCGAAGTCGATCTTTTCGGTACGAGGCTTCCAGGATTCACGGACAACGTGAATGCCCCTCGTGATTTTACCTGGATTGCCCCGCCGAAAGACCCCAGAACGGACACCTTCCGGCACCCCGTTCTGGGGCCGGTGATCCAGAGTCGGCAGGGGCAGCCGAGGACGCGTGCTGTGCCACCACCCGTACGGGGCCGGCGGAGGACACGCGCGGTGCGTGCGGGGCAGCCGAACGGACAGGGCGTGTGCGGGCCCGGAGCCGGCGGGGACAGGCTCCGGGCCCACATGACCCACGCTTCCCGCCTGGAGGGTGGCGGGTCTCGGGAGGGCCGGTCCCGAGGCGGGGTTTTCGGGAGAGATACGTCGTGCGTCCGGTCCAGGACGGGGCGATGTCAGAGCCGCCTGCCGGGTTCCCGTGAAGCCGGAGGTCTGCCCTGGCATGCGATCGTCAGGTGGCGGCACCTGCTGGCTGACGGCTCCTCCGCGCCCCTGGCTCATGACACCTCCGCGCCGCTCGTGCTGGCTGATGACTCGACCGTGCCCCTGGCTCACGGCTCCTCCAGAGTGGGAACCGGCCTTGCGGTGGTGGTACGAGAGGGGCGGTCGGGGACAGGGCCTGCGGCTGGAGGCGCGGCGCCGGACTCGGCCAGTGGTTCCGGTGCCGCATCTTCCTGTCGCTCGGTCCGAGAGCTCTGCGAGGCCTCCGAGGCTCTGTGAGCCTTCCGAGGGCTCTGTGAGCCATCACGTCCCCGGCCGACCCTCCCGGGTGCGTCCCCGGCCCACCTGGATGGTGGGCCGGGGAACGTGCCGTCAAAGGGGTGGTGGCCCGGCGGGGTCCCGCCGACGTCCGACCACCATCAGGAACCGGCCGGCGGCCAGGAGAAGGGCACCCCCGGCGAGCACCGCCAGCAGGTTGAAGCCGGTGATCGGCAGGCTGCCGCCACCTCCCGAGCTGGGAGGCGTGGTGACCGGCGGATTGCTGGGCGCCGGCGCCTTGGGAGCGGTGGCGTGGACCTTCAGCATCCCTAGGCCGACATCGGCCATCGCGGTGGTGTCCTCGCCTCGTACGGCCATCAGCTGCAGTCGTACCGAGGCCGCTTCCGCGCGTACCGACCTGTCGGTGATCGTGGAGTCGAGGTGGCCGAGGCCGAGTCGTACGGCCATCGCGGGAAGGGTACGGCTCTCGCCAGATTCGGGGTGCCGGCCGGGCGCCTCGCCGTCGGGCTGTTCCGTACCGCCGGACTTGGGTTTCTCGCCGGAGCCAGGGTCAGCCGTGTCTTCGTTCTCGCCGGAGGGGGCGTCGGGGTCCCCGGTCTGGGAGCCGCCGGCGCCGGTCAGACCGCCGAGCAGTCCGCCGACCAGGCCGCGGTCGGTCCCGTCCGGGGCCGCATCGGGGTCAGGGAGGGCGCCGTCCGGCAGACCGGGATGTTCCGGAGCCTTGGACGCCTCACTGTCCGGTGTGGTCTTCTCGGTGTCGGCGTGCGTTCCCGGCGGCACCGTGATGGTGACGACCTCACCGGGTGCGTCCAACCGCCGCGAGGTCCCGTCTGCGGTGACCACCTCCAGGATCGGGGAGGTGTACTCGACGGCGGAGCTGCGCTTCGATCCGGTGGCCAGCCCGGTCAGCTCCGGCGGGTTGACCACCCGTACGGTCGTCTCCCGTTCCGTGCCCTGGAACAGGACCAGCTCTGTCATTCCGGTCCAGGCGGAGGCGGCGGTGGTCATCGTCCCCTCCCGCCTCACCAGTCCCGTGGCGGTACGGGAGAACGCGTTGGACGGCAGTGCGACGAGCCCGGTGCCGAGCAGTTCGGCCTGGCCGTGCTCGTGCCCGGTGGTCATCGCCGGCAGCACCGCCGCGTCCAGGTCGGAGACGTACGACTCGGCGATCACGCCCTGCCTGGTACGGCAGCCGTACTCCTTCTTCCAGGTGGCGTGGGCCGACATCGGGCCGGGGCCGAGGCGCAGCAGCTCCGCGTTCACCTGTTCCGGGCGTACCGTCGCGGGACGCGTGTTGTTCGGTGGTGCGGACTGGCTGACCGATGCGTCGAGTGGGCCGGCCGGGACTGATCTGCCGAGCAGTTCCGCGTCCAGGTAGTCGACGGAGGCCCTTGACTTCGTCGTGGCGTTGCTGTTCACCCAGCTTCGGGCAGCCGCCACGGTTATCCCGGAACGTGCCGGAGCGTCTACTCCGAGCGGTTCCAGACTCTTGAGTTCTGCGTTCATCAGGTCGGCCGCGGCCATTGCGGAGAAGTCCCTGCTCTCACAAGCGGTCGCGGCGGCGGGTTCGACGGCGATGCCGGGTGCCAGTATCGCGCCGAGTAGACCGGCGGCGGCTATTCCGGCGATCCGGCGGTCCGGGCGGATCCGGTCCGCCAGGCAGCCGATTACCCGGTTATCCGAGGTCATGCAGTTACCTCCGGAGCAAGGGGATGAAAAGGGGCATGTCTCGCCGAACCAACGACGCCACTCGCGAGAGAGTTACGGAAAGTGCCGGCAATAGTGAGTTTGAGTAACGAGTTTGAGGTTGCGCGGCGTGTCGACAAATCATTCCTAAAACCACAAATCGTGCATTTAGTACGGTGGGAAACCTACGTCTGTCCTGGGGTCGCCCGCCCTCATTCCTCCGGAACGTGTCGGCCCCCTGTTCCATGCGTGAGAGCGCCCGCCCCGCCCAGGTGCGATCACTCGGTGCGGGAGGGCAGCGGTGCGGAAGGGCGGTCCGGATCGGGGCGGACTCTCGCCGCGACGTGGATCGATTGCTGGCTGGGGGTCGACCCGGGAGCAGCACCGCGTAGGGTTTGCGCATGGGCATGCTGTGCGCGGTGAGTTTCAACCGGTACGGCCGCCTGTATTACCTCAACCCCGGGGACATTTCGCCGAACGTGGGCGACCGGGTTCTCGTACCCACCGACGACGGACCCGAGGTGGCCGAGTGCGTCTGGGCGCCGCAATGGGTCTCCGAGGACACTGACGGATTTCCCCGGTTGGCCGGTTTCGCCGCCGCACCGGACCTGGAACGGGACGCGCTGATCCGGCGCCGGAAAGCCGAAGCCAAGGTGGCCGCGAAACGCCTGATCCGGGAACACGAACTGCCGATGAAGGTGGTCGCGGTGGACACCGTGGTGAGCAACGGCTCTGATTCCGCTGCCCACCGCACCACGATCTACTTCACCGCGCCGCACCGGGTGGACTTTCGTTCCCTGGTGCGCGACCTCGGCGCCACCCTGAAATGCCGAGTTGAGCTACGGCAGCTCTCCGCTCGGGACTCCGCTCGGGTGCAGGGCGGTATCGGCTCATGCGGCCGGGACCTGTGCTGTGCCACGTTCCTCACCGACTTCGAGCCGGTGACAATCCGAATGGCGAAGGATCAGGATCTGCCGCTGAACCCGCTGCGGATCTCGGGCGCCTGCGGCCGGTTGATGTGCTGTCTGAAGTACGAGCACCCGCTGTACCAGAAGTTTCACGCCTCTGCCCCGGCGATCGGGGAACGGGTGGAGACCGAGCAGGGCCGCGGCAAGGTGGTCGGCCACAGCGTCCCGAAAGACAGCGTGACCGTACGCCTGGACTCCGACGGCTCGCGCTGCTCGTGCAGCAGGGCCAGTGTCTGCGGGTCACGACAGGCGTTCGAGCAGCGCTACAGCGACTGATGCGGCCCGGCGCCATAATCGGCGCCGGACCGCATCGCTGAGTTCGCTACCCGGGTCCCGCCGGACTCACGCCCGGCGAGACCCGTCTCCTCAGGCCAGACCCGCCCCGAACCGGGCCGCACCGGTGGGGATGCCGTCTGAACCGGGCATCAGCAGTTGGCGCCCTTCGCCGTCGCCGAGCAGGTGGTCCCACACCAGCCCGTGCACCACACCCTGCGGGTACCGCGCGTCGTCGGGTACGCCGATGTAGAGGTAGTCCGCGTGCGAGACGACGACCGTGCCGAAGTGGTCACCGGCTGCCGCCGGCTCGGCGATGTCCGGGTGGGTGATCCGGATTTCACTGTCGCCGGGGGCGTCCTCGAGGTCGCCGAAGATGTACAGGGCACCCGCGTCGGCGGCCGTACCCACGTCTTCACCTGGGGCGTTGACCAGTACGGGCTCACCGACGCCGTCCCCCTGCCAGGGGCCGCCGAGGGTGACCGCGGTGCCGAACCTGTCACCCGCCTCAACACTGCCGAGGACGCCGGCGGTGCCCTGGTGGACGCTGTAAAGGTGCGGCAGCGGCAGTTCGTCGTCGTCGGTACGGAACAGGTGCATCATGCCGGCGTCGGTGACATCGCCGATGTTCTCGGTCGGTACGCCAACCGCGAGCGTCACGTGCGACGGACCGTCGTGTTCGCAGTACGACGTGAGCGCCAGGCTCGAACCGAACTGGTCACCAGCCTCACTGGTGCCGTCCACTCCAGGGCTGTTCTGCGACACCGGAGTGTCCGAGTTGAGGTCGCGCGCCACGTGCACCATGCCGGCGTCCCGTACACCCGACAGGTCTTCGGCGGGAGCACCGACCACGAGGGTGAAGCCGTCCACCCCGGTCACGTCGCAGAAGAAGCCACCCGGCCCCTGGAACACCTCGACCGCGGCACCGAACCGGTCGCCGGCCTCCACGGTATTGCTGATACCGGCGCTGTCCTGGTCGATCGCGGCAGCGGCCGACACCTCCCCGGTGGCGTAGTCGAAGGCCACCACGCCGGCGGTACCGGCGTCGCTGACACTGCCGATGTTCTCGCCGGGGGCGCCGAACGCGATCGCCGGAGCCGATCCGGAGTCACCGGTCGTGGTGTTCACGGCCAGCGCGGCGCCGAACCGGTCGCCCGCCTCGGGCGTGCCCGGTACGCCGTGAAGCCCCTGCCGGACCGTGAGCCCGGCGGCGCCGGCACCGAGACCGCCGGCGGAGCCGTACACCACGTGAATGATGCCGGCGTCATCGGCGCTTCCCACCGACTCCGACGGTGTGGACACCACCAGGTCGTCGAACCCGTCGTTGTTGATCCGGGCGGCACGTACCGCGGTGCCGAACCGGTCATCAGTCTCGGGGGTGCCGTTGACGCCGGCCTGCCCCTGGCTCAGCACGGCCGGGGAAGCGGAGTCGCCGCCGTACACGACCGTGACCCGGCCCGCGTGCTGCTTCCCGGACACCGTGGCGTCCGGATCCGCCACCGCGAGGTCGGCGCAGTTGTCCCCGTTGAAGTCTGGTCCGCCGGGTTCGCACGCCCCCGCCAGCGCGACCCCGGACCCCGGCAGCAGCGCGGCGCCGAGCACCGCCGCGGCCACCACGGCCAATCCATTGATGCGTATTTTCACGGTTTCCTCCGGTCCAGCACGAGGTTGCTTCAGGGCATACACGTGCCAGGCCGGCGACCGGTTTCGCGGGATGCGGTGCGAAGCAGCTGTCAGATCGTCACCGGAGGCTCGGCGAGCCGGGGCCGTAACGGGTCGACCGGGGCGATCCAAGGCGAACCCGCCGGGTCATCCGGGACCGCGCGCCAGCGGTGGCATACGGTGTCCACCGCGACCGGGTACGCCGTCATCGAGCCGTCGCGGCCGATCTTGAACCGGAGGAAGATCTTCGAGTTCTCGATGCCCTGCCCGGCGTACAGCTCGTTGACGTTGACCCCGAACCGGTGCGCGACCGCGAGGTACGCACAGACCAGCTGGGTCGCCACCACTCCCGCCAGCGGGGCGTAGACCACGACCGCGACCGCCAGGCGTACCACCGCGGGCAGGTCGGCGATCCCGGTCGTGGTCCACAACCAGAGCCCGAGTACGCCGACGGCGAGATGTATCACGCCATGGATCAACCCCGCGACGATATGCCGGGGGCGGACCGGTCCCTTGCGGTCCACGGTGGCGAACCCGACCCCGGCAAGCAGCCAGACGGTGCTCATCCCGAGCGCCGGCACCGTGAACCAGGGTGCCCCTTCCACGGACGCGGACACGTACGCCGCCAACAGCAGGGTGTGCAGCGCCGCGAGCAGCGTGCCGAAACCGGGATTGCGCATCGGCAGCCGCCAGAACACCCCCCAGGAGTACCGGCGGGACTGCGCCGCGTCGGGATAGCGGGCCTTCAGATCGTACTGGCGACGCGGGCTGGACTCCCGCACCAGAGTCCCCTTCGGCGGTACGTCCAACGACTCCGGCAGCATGTGGGTGGCCGCGAGGTAGGCCCCGCCGCCGCCACAGGTGATCAACTGCCGGCTGGTGTCCACGGGCGTCGAGGTCGCCGGTTGGTCTCCGGCCGCCGGCTGAGGTTCAGGCGAGGCCGCGTACCGGGCGTAGTGGTGGGCGTCTCCCGCGATCAACAGGGACACGGTGGCGCCGGTGGGGGCGACGACCCGGCGGATGAAGTAGTCGAGGGTGTCGTACACGTGTGGCGCCTGGCCGCCGTACGCCCAGGTGGGGCGGGCGGCACAGATCATCACCCGGTCTCCCGGCTTCAGCTTCTCGGCCGCGGCGTAAAAATACTCCAGCTGCGGCTCGTCCAGGTACGCGTCGAACTGCGCGTCGATCGCGAACAGCCACCACTGCCGGGGCAGTTCGATGGCGAAGTAGCTGCGGGTCTGCCGGGTCATCCAGCCGCCCATCGGTTCCCGCTTGCCGAACAACCGGATGAACGCGGTGAGCCCGTCGTACCAGTCGTGGTTGCCGGGCAGCGCGTACAGGGTGGGCGGGTTGTTCCCGAGATCTGGCAGCGCCGAGCGGTACGGGCCCTTGCAGCGGTCCTCGTACGTGCGCCAGTCCGCGGTGGGGTAGACCTGGTCGCCGCCCATGATCAGCACCTGGCTACGCGGCAGGGTGTGCTGCGCCCCGTCCGGGTCCGTCACCTGTAGCTCCTCCTGGGCCAGCAGCCAGGCGATCGAGTAGGTGGCGTTGAACCCGTCGCCCAGGTCGGCCACGTAGTCGATCCACAGGTCCCCGTCAGTGTCGTGCCGGTACGTCTCGGCGGGCAGCGCGCCTTGCAGTTCCCGTTTATCCAGGTACGCACCGAACATCTCGGCGAGGCCGGCGCGTACCGCGGTGTTGGCGAGCAGTTGTGGGCGTAGCCAGGGGACCCGGGGGCGTCTGGTATACCCGAGCTGGGCCGACGACAGGCTGCGGGGTCGATGGGGCGCTGATTCGGGTTCGGCGCTCGCAGGGGTGGTCAGTGCCATGCGGGTCTGCGACCTCCGGTCTGGTACGGAAAGGGTGGGCTTGGCGCGGCGCTACGCGGATGGGCGGCGCTACGGCGATGGGGCGTCAGGCTCAGGTCGGTGCGCCTCCACGGGGCTGGCGGAGGCCGTTGCCCGGAACCGGACCGCCTCGTACGGAGGCAGCACCAGCGCCTGGGCCACGATCGCGCGGCTGCCGTTGTACGTGATCGCAGGCGAACCGTACAGCTCGTAGCCCTCGTCCAGGAGCTGGCTGACCCGCTGGCAGAACTCGCTGTCGTCGAGTCCGGTGATCAGCCGGTACCGCAGTCGTTCATGGAGGTGGCTCATTCCGGCACCATGCCACAGAACGGGCGCACTCTGGCACACCCTGCCGGATGGGTGTCGGGTCAGGACTCAGCTGGCCGCCTCATGAGCTGGTCCCATGGCGGGCGAAAGCCGCTCGAGTGGCGGTACGGGCGGGCTGTACACTTGTCGACCGGCTCCCCGTACACGCGGGGAGCGCCGCCGCCTTAGCTCAGTCGGCAGAGCGATTCACTCGTAATGAATAGGTCGACGGTTCGATTCCGTCAGGCGGCTCTCCGCTTCAGGGGCCTGATCAGCAGTTTGTGTTTGCCCGCTGGTCAGGCCTTGATCATTTTTCGGAGAGGATCGACCTCAACGAACAGCGCTACCGGCCTGACGAGTCACGAGGGCGCAGTGACAAGTACACCGCGTACGAGGAGCAACCTGACCTTCGCGGTCCAGGTGCGGGCCCGATAGCGAGGGCGGGCAGTCTGTGGCCACGCCCGGCCAGGTGGCTTGAAACCTCCAGCACCAGCGCACACGAGCAACCGACACTCAGTGTGCGGGCACGCTCCCGACTGATGCAGCCGCTTGACAGGTTCTGGGCTCAGCCGCCTTGGATCAGGTCCCAAGTGATGGTGATCAGCGCCTTGACGACGTCCGTGGCGATTCGGATCCATCGCCGTCGGGCGGAAGCCAAGAGCTGCCTGCTGGGTCCACCGTTAGCCATCTCGGACCTCCCATCGAGGTTTTAGGGATGGCTCCACCGTGCATCCACATGGGACGCCGGTCCTTGTGCGCACTTCGTACCTGTTCGAGGGGCGACCATCGTGATGCTGGGTTGTGCGAGCGGCGCACATCGGCGCAATGCGACTGGTCAACAACCCGGAGCGTTCCTTACCGTCAGGTTGAGGAGATCGACCTTAGGCGGTGTGCGCATGAACGCTACGCGGCGCGAGGTGGCGGCAGTGCGGGAAGCGGCCCGGGTGGCGGGCTGGTCGACAACACTGGCGGCGGAGGAGATCCACCGGAGGTGCGGCGTGAGCAGGTTGCGGGCCTATCGCCTCGCGATGGGTTGGACACTTCAGGACGTCGCTGATCGGATCCGGGCGCAGGCCGCCACTGCGGGCCAGGTGGACTGTCGCGTTGGACATCCCAACGTGTCCCGGTGGGAGACTGGACAGGAGCATCCGTCAGCCCGCAATCTCGACATCCTCTGTCAGGTGTATCAGACAAGGGCAGACCGGCTTGGTTTCGGCGCCGACTACGCTCTCTCACCCCCGAAGATCGAGCCGCGAGAACCTGGCGATCAGGCAGCGGCAACGCATCAGGAGGCAGGTCGCGGCGCGGTCGACTCAGGTGGGGAGTCGAACATCGGACGACGGGAACTGCTGCGTCACACCTTGGCGGCAACTGCGGCAGGAGGTCTGGAGCACTCCCTGTCGGGCACCATTGAGGAGACATGGCGATCAGTGATGGACACGCTGTTGAGCCGGTCGGTGACACCGAGCACTGTTGGTTGGTGGGAGGAGCAGGCGCGTCATCACGCCACGTCGTATCGCACCAGGCCGGCCGCGCAGTTGGTTGTCGATGTGGTTCTCGACCTCGATGAGCTGAAGGCTGCACTCCGGCGGCGCCAACCCCTGGACAGCCAGCGGCGGTTGACCACCGTCGTGGCGCAGTTGGCGGGCCTGCTTGGGATCCTGTACGTCGACTTGGGCCACCTCCGCGAGGCGCGGCGCTGGTTTCACGCGGGACAGTTGGCAGCGGAGGAGACGCGTGACCGCCAGCTAAGAGCCTGGCTACAAACCCGAGAATCACTGGCCATGCTCTACCACGGATCGATCGAGGACGCCGCTGCGTTCGCCCGCGGCGCGCGGCGCCTTGCTGGCCCCAACCCCTCAACTGTCACGGCTATGGCCCCTGCGGTTGAGGCGCGCGCACTGGCACGCATGGGCCGTCAAGGCGAGGCTCTCCGAGCCATCAACCACGCCGAGCGGATCTTTGATAAGCGTCCGCCAGACGACGGGGTCCCCGCGGTCTTCGGATTCACCGAAGCGAAGCTGCGCTTCTACCAAGGCAACGTGCTTGCACGAACCCGCGACCTGCCCCGCGCCACGGAGGCTCAACAACGAGCACTCGCGCTGTGCCCC
>JBOGDK010000050.1:0-17166 GCA_050701795.1 Micromonosporaceae bacterium | reverse complement strand
ACGGCAGCGGCTGCTCGGGCATCGCCAGGGTCATCCGTTCCTCGGGCAGGTCGATCTTTTCCCGCTGACCGAGTGAGATCAACTTCACCTCGCCGTCGGAGACGAACCCGTGCCGCCGGTAGAACCGTAGGGTGCGGTCGTTCCCGGAGAGGGTCCAGACCCGTACCGGGGTCTGGTCGGCGGCGGTCAGCTCAGCGACGGCCGCCTGGAGGAGTTGGCCGCCGGCACCGATGCCCCAGTGGTCGGGGTGTACGTAGAGCGCGTACACCTCGCCTCCCTGGGACGGGTCCACCGCGCTCCAGCCCGCCTCGTGGGTGGTCCGGTACGGCCCGTACCGGACGAATCCGACCACCTGGCCGTGCCGTTCGGCGACGAGCCCGCGGACGTGGGCGTAGTCCGGGTTCTCCCAGCCGTCCCGGTACTGGCGGGCACGGTATTCGGGGTTCTGGGCGGCGAGGAAGTCGGCGGGCATCAGATCCCCGTAGCCGGTCTGCCAGCTTCGTACGTGCAACTCGGCCACGGTCTCGGCATCATCGAGTACGGGCGGCCGCAGCGACAAGGACATGCCACAGGTGTACCGGGTCGCGCGGTTCACGCCAACTCGTTATGTCCCAGGTGTCGGTTAGTCTTCGGCCACCATGGCCATGACACGTGACACTCTCTCGCTACCGCAGGCTCGCCGGATCGCGTTGGCCGCACAGGGGTTCGCCGATCCAGGATCGGATCGACCGCCCGATGCCCGCCGGCTGCGCCGGTTGGTGGAGCGACTCGGCGTACTGCAGATCGACTCCGTCAACGTGCTGCTGCGTGCGCACTACATGCCGGCGTTCAGCCGGCTCGGTGCGTACCCGATGGATCAGTTGGACCAGCTGGCAGGTCGCAAGCCGCGGCGGCTGTTCGAGTACTGGGGGCACGAAGCGTCGTTGCTCCCGGTGCGGCTGCACCCGTACCTGCGGTGGCGGATGCACCTGGGCCACCAGTGGGGGGTGGCCCGGTGGGCCCGGGAGAACCCGGATTTCGTCACCTGGGTGCGCGACGAGGTGCGGGACAAGGGCCCGCTCACCGCGCGGGAAATCGAGCACGACGCGCCCCGTCGCAAGGACCACTGGGGGTGGAACTGGAGCGAGGTGAAGAAGGCGCTGGAGTGCCTGTTCTGGGAGGGCCAGGTCACCGCGGCGCGGCGTAACGGCAGCTTCGAGCGGGTGTACGACCTCCCCGAACGGTCACTGCCGGCGGAGGTGGTGAACGCTCCGACCCCGGAGCGTGCCGAGGCGCACCGGGAGCTGATCCGTACCGCGGCGGTGGCGCTGGGTGTGGCGACCGAGCCCGACCTGCGGGACTACTACCGGCTGGGGTCGGCCGAGTCCCGGGTCGCCGTCGCGGAGCTGGTCGAGGCGGGGGAGCTGCGTCCGGTGACGGTCGCGGGGTGGCGGCACCCGGCGTACCTGCACCCCCGGGCGCGGGTGCCCCGCCGGATCGAGGCATCGACCCTGCTCAGCCCGTTCGACCCGTTGATCTGGGAGCGTTCCCGGACCGAGCGGCTGTTCGGGTTCCGCTACCGGATCGAGATCTACGTACCGGCGTCGAAGCGGGTGTACGGCTACTACGTACTGCCGTTCCTGCTAGGGGACCGACTGGTGGCCAGGGTCGACCTGAAGGCCGACCGGAAGGCCGGGGTGCTACGGGTGCCGGCGGCCTGGGCAGAGCCGGACAGCGCCGCGGAGGAGACCGCGCCCGCGCTGGCGAGCGCACTTCAACGGCTCGCCGGGTTCCTGGGCCTGGAGATGGTGGCCGATCCTGAGCGCGGTGATCTGGCGGCGGCACTGCGTGCCGCACTGCGGTCCGGCACCGGGCCGGCGACCAGCGCGCCGAGTGTACGGTGAGTCCATGGTGCAGGTGACCGACAGCTCTTCGACCACCCAGCCTGGCGTCCCCTGGACCACCCAGCCTGGCGTCGGCCACCGCACCGCTGAGCCCGGTGATCCCGCGGTGACGTCGGGGACCGCCCCGCCCCCAGTCCCGATGGCCACTCCGCCCCGCAAGGGCGGGTTCACAGGCTTGATGCAGCGATTGTGGACCCAGCCGGCGTGGTTCCCCCCGCTGGCGGTGCTCACCTGTTTCGCGGGGTTCAGCGCGTTCATGCTGTCCAGCGATCCGACCGACGGCAGGCCGGACGCGTTCGGCGGCTGCGCCGTCAAGATGCTCACCGGGTTCGACTGCCCCGGTTGCGGCGGTACCCGTGCCTTCTGGTACCTGATCCACGGCAACCTGCCCGAGGCGGCCCGGCATCACCTGCTCGCCGTGTTCGCGGCGCCGTTCCTGATCTACATGTACGTGGCGTGGGCCGGCCGGAGGGCGTTCGGATGGCGGATTCGACAGCTGTGGATCCCCCCGAAGCTGATCGCGTGGTTCGCGATCAGCTGGGCTGTGTTCATGGTGCTGCGCAACCTGCCCTGGGCGCCGTTCACACTGTTGTACGTCTAACACTTGTGTGACGCTCGCTCCCCATGGCACCTCCGCGCCGGAGTGACGCGCACGACGAACGTCCCTGATGAATCGACTATTTCTGTCGTAAACGGGTGCAACGCCCGGGCGCCGCGCGTTGACCAGCTAGTCTCGGCCAGGTGGCGCGGCGGTGAACAAGACTTGTAACATCCGCGCCACCGACGTTTTCAACCGACGGCCTCGCACGCCGTACGACGGCGGCGGTGGACATCTGCGTCGGTGGAGGTCACTGGACATGAGCGAATTGGATACGCGTGTGCCGGCAACGGAGCTGGTGCGCCGTACCGAGCTCGCCACTCGTGCCGATATGGGGGCCGAATAGGTGGCGAACACTGCAATCACCGAGCCACGTGCCGCGACCCGCTCGACGGTGTCGCGGATCCGCGCCCTGTGGCGACACCGCGGCACGATGCGGCTGTTGGTGCAGCGGGATCTGACGATCAAGTACCAGCAGTCGGCTCTGGGGTACCTGTGGTCGCTGGTGGAGCCGTTGGCGATGGCGGGGATCTACTGGTTCGTCTTCGGTGTGCTGTTCGACGCCCGGGTCGGTGTGGACGGCGACTCGTACCCGCTGTTCCTGGTCTCCGGTCTGTTCGCCTGGTTGTGGGTGAGTTCCACGATCTCCGAGGCGACGAAGTCGCTCACCTCGCAGGCCCAGATCATCAAGACGATCCGTCTTCCCCGCGAGGTGTACCCGATCGGCCGGGTGCTGGCCCGGTTCGCCGAGTACATCGCCGGCCTGCCGGTGATCGCACTGTTCGTGGTGCTCTACCAGGGCCACATCGGATGGTCCCTGCTGTATCTGCCGCTGGCACTGGTGATGCAGGCGGCGTTCCTGTTCGGGTTCGCGCTGCTGGTGGCCCCGCTCAACGTGATGATGCGCGACATCGAACGGATCACCCGGCTGCTGCAACGGCTGCTGTTCTACGCCGTGCCGATCGTCTACCCGCTCAGCCTGGTCGAGGACTCCGACCTCCCCGGCTGGGTGGTCACGCTCTACCACGCCAACCCGCTGGTGGGGGTCCTTCAGCTACACCACGCCGTCTGGTACCCGTCGGAGTTCCCGTCCCCCCTGTTGCTGTCCACCACCGCGGTCGGCTGCTTCGGCATGCTTCTGGTCGGTTGGTACTCGTTCCGGCGGCTCGAGCCAGCCGTGCTGAAGGAGCTGTGATGACCGAGCCGGTGATCGAGGCGCACGGGCTTGGCATCAAGTTCGTCAAGCAGCGCCGCCGCAAGCTGCGGCTCCGGGAGCTGGTGATCCACCTGGGGCGGCGGGCACCCAGTAACGAGGAGTTCTGGGCACTGCGGGACGTGTCGTTCCAGATCAACCCAGGCGAAGCGGTCGGGGTGATCGGCCGCAACGGCAGTGGCAAGAGCACCCTGCTCCGGCTGATCGCGGGCGTGATGACCCCGGACGAGGGCAACGTGGTGTGCCGCGACGAGGTCGCGCCGTTGTTGCAGGTCGGCGCGGGGTTCTCGGGTGACCTGACGGGTCGGGAGAACGTCCAGCTGGTGGGCGCGCTGTACGGGCTGACCCCGGCCCAGCTGAAACAGAAGTTGCCGGAGATCATCGAGTTCTCCGAGATCGAAGACTTCATCGACATGCCGGTGCGGCATTACTCCTCTGGGATGAAGGTACGTCTCGGCTTCGCGATCACCGCCCAGTTGCACCACCCCGTACTGCTGGTCGACGAGGCGCTCGCCGTGGGGGACAAGGACTTCCGCGCCAAGTGCTACGCCGAGATGGAACGGATGCGCGACGAGGGCCGCACCCTCGTGCTGGTCTCGCACCGGGAATCTGACCTGACCCGGTTCTGCACCCGGGGGCTCTACCTGGACAAGGGTCGGCTGGTGGTCGACGGCACGCTCGACGAGGCTCTCGGGACGTACCAACAGGGGGCGCGCGCGTGACCCACGCCGTGCTGTTCGCCACAGCACGAATCAGGCCGGGCGCTACGGCGTCCGCGGCCGAGGCGGCCACACCCGGGCCAGCTGCCCTGTTGCCGTTCGGCGACGGCACGGTGATCGGGCGACTGCGTACGCAACTCATCCAGTACGGCGTGGCGGAGCTGACCGTACTCGCGCGTCCCCGGGACGCCGTCGCGCTGCGTACCGAGGGGTACGCCGTGGTGGAGTGCGTGGACGTCGACGACGAGCTTCGTGCCGTGGCCCGGCTCGCGAACCAGTCACGTGATCGACTGGTACTCGCCGCCGGTGACCTGGTCGCCGCGGACACCGTGGTGCGTGCCGTGATCGGCACCGGTCGGCACCGCAACACGGCCCTGGTGAGCGGATCCGTCGATGGCAGCCCGCTGCACCCGGCGGTGCATTCCCAGCGTGGCCGACTGGTCGGTGTCCAGCCGTCCGGTGGCGAGCCGGCGAAGGCCGACCTGCGCGGTCTGCTGGTGGCTGACTGGCGCGCCGTGTCCGAGGCCGCCGAAGGGCTGCTGGGATCGGTGTCCGGGTCATCGCGCCGCGGGGCCGCCACCGGCGGCGGCGCGGCGGCGGGTGCCGACCGTACGGATGTGGCGCCACCCGCCGGGGACGACGCCCTGGCCGCGGTGCTCGGCGCGATGGTCACCGGTACGACGCCCGTGGCGGGACAGCGGGTGCCCGGGCTGCCGTACCGCCGGGTCAGTGACCGGCTGGTCGCCAGAGAGCTCCTGGAGGACCTCGACAGCGTCGACGAGGAGGCGGTACGGCTGCGGCTGGCCGTCAAGCCGCGCGACGACCTGTTCGCCACGTACGCGGTGAGCACGTACTCGCCGCGGATCGTACGGTGGGCGGCTGCGCGGGGGCTGACGCCGACAGCGATCACCTGGGTGTCCGTTGCCGTGGCGGTCGCCGCCGCGGTCGGGTTCGCTCAGGGTGATCGGCCGTACCTGATCCTCGGTGCCCTCGGCATGTACGCCAGCTTCGTACTGGACTGTGTCGACGGCCAGCTCGCCCGGTACCAGCACCTGTACACACGGTTCGGGGGCTGGCTGGACGCCATCGCCGACCGTGGCAAGGAGTACGTCGTCTACGCGGGACTCGCGGTGGGCGCCGCGCGTACCGGCGTGGGGGACGTGTGGCCGCTCGCGATCGCCGCGATGGTGCTGCTGACCACCCGGCACATGACCGACACCTGGTACGGCGCGTTGCAGGACGAGGCGGTGGCGCGGCGTCCGGCCGGCGCCGGGAACCAGAGGGGCTCGCTCTCGTTGCGGCTCGGCGCGGCGTTGGGCGCGGCCTCGGACCGGGTGCACTCCAACCGTGCCTCGGTGATGTACTGGGTGAAGCGCACCGTGCCGCTGCCGATCGGGGAGCGGTGGATGCTGATCGCGGTCGCCACGGCGCTGTTCGATGCCCAGGTCGCGCTGATCGCCCTGCTGGTATGGGGCGGTGTCGCTGCGGCGTACACCCTGTTCGGGCGGGTGCTGCGGACCCGGCATCTGCGGATCCCGGTAATGGCGACCGTGCCGCTGCAACTGCACCGTGACGACGGACCGTTGGCCCGCGTGCTCGGCGGTGTCGGGCGCGGGGTGGTACGCCCGCTGCCGGTCTCGCTGCTTCCCGCCTCGGTGGTGCTGCTCGCCGTGCTGGTCGGTGCGCTGACCCCGCCGGTGCGTACCGCCGCGTTCCTGGCGGCCGCGGTGGCGGCGGCGGGACTGGCCGGCCTGGCGGCGCAACACCCGCATCTCGGCTCGTTGGACTGGCTGGTGCCGGCGGCGCTGCGGGTCAGCGAGTACGCGGTGCTGCTGCTGATCGGATACCACGGCGGGGTGCCGGCGCCGTTGTTGTTCGCGCTGTGTGGCGTGCTGGCGCTCTACCACTACGACCTCACGGCTCGCCTGGAGAAGCGAAGTTCGCCGTTGGCCGGCCGCGGTCTGGCGCTGGGCTGGGACGGTCGGATCGCGGTGCTCAGCCTCGCCGCGCTGATCGGTGTCGTGCCGGTGGCGGCGGCGGTGCTGCTCGGCTACCTGTCGGCAGTGCTGCTCGGGGGCGCGGTGGTGGGGTGTTTCGGCCGCCGGCCCCACGGCCGGTTCACCGCGCCGCAGCAGCGAAACGGTGAGTTCGCGATCGCATCTGCGGCCACGGCGGGCCGTCGTACCCACGCTGGCGAGTCGTAGCACACTCGTGTCGCCCGGCGATGCACGCCGGGTCCGGACATGCGTCGGGGTTAGGCTCGCTGCAGCCTCTGGTGGACCCTCCCGGGGGCTTCCCAAGAACCCGCGTGGAGAGGCGAGTGCCGTGCCAGAGATCGTGTCGCCGCAGGTCAGGCTGATTGCGTGGACCCAGTTCCAGGCGCCGGAGGGCGTACCGTGGTCGACCGACTCCGACGGCGGTCAGGCGCTCGCCGAGTTCGCCGGACGGGCCTGCTACCAGTCATGGAAGAAGCCCAATCCGGCGACCGCCAGCAACGCCGGCTACATCCGGCACATCATCGAGGTCGGGCACCTGTCGGTGCTCGAACACGGCTCGGTGACGTTCTACCTGACCGGCATGTCGCGGTCGCTGACCCACGAGTTGATCCGGCACCGGCACTTCTCCTACAGCCAGCTCTCCCAGCGGTACGTCCCGGAGCGTGACGCCGCGATGGTGGTCCCCGAGGCGATCGCCTCCGACCCGGAGCTGTCGGAGAAGTTCGCGGCCGCGGCGGACGCGTCTCTGGCGGCGTACAACGAGCTGCTGGAGGGGTTGGAGAAGCGGTTCGCGGGGGTGGAGAACGCCACGCTGCGCCGCAAGCAGGCACGTCAGGCGGCGCGGTCGGTGCTACCGAACGCCACCGAGACCCGGATCGTGGTCACCGGTAACTACCGGGCATGGCGACACTTCATCGCGATGCGGGCCTCAGAACACGCCGACGTGGAGATCCGGGCACTCGCGGTGGAGTGTCTGCGCCAGCTCAAGCAGGCCGCCCCGAACGTGTTCGCCGACTTCGAGATCGCCGCGCTCGACGATGGCACCGAGGTCGCGGCGAGCCCGTACGTCCAGGAGGGTTGAGGTGTTCTCGCCCGTCCTGCGAAATATTTGGGGACGGGTGTAACACGACGCAAGCCGGCGTCGATGGCCATGACAGAGTCCCGTGACGTTTCGGACCCCCGACCGGCGCGTCACGGGACTCGTCTATGTCTGGGTCGCGATGGGTGTGCCCATCGAGTCGGTACGAGCCGCAATGGGCTGACCACTGGCCAGGCTGCGGATAGCCGACGAGACCGACCGGGCGGTCCGCTAGGTTGGTGCCATGACGCACGACCGTCCCCGGCCGTTCGGCCGACTGCTCACCGCGATGGTGACACCGTTCACCCGCGACGGGGCGCTCGACCTGGACGGCGCCCAGCAACTGGCGAGCTACCTGGTTGACGAGCAGCGCAGCGACGCGCTCGTGATCAGCGGCACCACCGGCGAGTCCCCGACCACCACGGACGCCGAGAAGGAGAATCTGCTGCGCGCCGTGGTGGAGGCGGTCGGCGACCGGGCCCGGGTGGTGGCTGGCGTGGGTACGTACAGCACCGTTCATACCGTGGAGCTGGCGCGTTCGGCGGAGAAGGCCGGGGCGCACGGCCTGCTGGTGGTCACCCCGTTCTACAACAAACCGCCGCAGGCGGGGCTGTTGGCGCACTTCGGTACGGTCGCCGACGCCACCAGGCTGCCGATCCTGGTGTACGACATCCCGCACCGCACCGGGACCCCGGTGCATACCGAGACCATGTGCCGGATCGCCGAACACGACCGGATCGTCGGGGTCAAGGACGCCAAGGGTGACCTGGCGGCGACCTCGCAGGTGCTGCGGCGTACCGACCTGGCGTACTACTCGGGCGAGGACGCGATGACCTTGCCGCTGCTGGCCATCGGCGGTGTCGGGCTGGTCGGCACGTCGACCCACCTCACCGGGGCGGGCAGTGCGCAGCTGATCGACGCATACCACCGCGGGGACCACGATGAGGCGCTGCGGCTGCACCAGGCCCTGCTGCCGCTCTACACCGGGATCTTCCGTACCCAGGGCACAATCCTGGTCAAAGCGGCGCTGCGGCTACGTGGGCTGCCCGCTGGGCCGGTCCGACCGCCGTTGGTCGACGCTACCGAAGAGGAGATAGCACAGTTGGGTAAGGACTGCCGAGACGCCGGAATCGACCTGCGAGGCGCCCCGTGACGACAGACCGTTGTACGCCCGCTCGGCGTGGTGGCGCCGCATGAACCAGGCGCATCCCGACCTGGCCGCTCCGCCGCCACTGCCCGCCGGTGCCTTGCGCGTCACCCCGCTCGGCGGGTTGGGCGCGATCGGCCGCAACATGACCGTCTTCGAGTACGACGGCCGGCTGTTGATCGTGGACTGCGGGGTGCTGTTCCCCGACGTGGACCAGCCCGGCGTCGACCTGATCCTGCCGGATTTCACCTCGATCGCCGACCGGTTGGGCGATGTCGAGGCCCTGGTGCTCACCCACGGCCACGAGGACCACATCGGGGCGGTGCCGTACCTGCTCCAGATGAAGCCGGACATCCCGATCGTGGGGTCCCAGTTCACCCTGGCTCTGGTGGAGGCGAAACTCGCCGAGCGCCGGATCGAGCCGTACACGATGACCGTACGGGAGGGGCAGACCGAACGGCTGGGCGTCTTCGAGTGCGAGTTCCTCGCGGTGAACCACTCGATTCCGGACGCGCTCGCGGTGGCGATCCGTACCGGCGCCGGTACGGTGCTGCACACCGGCGACTTCAAGATGGACCAGTTGCCGCTGGACGGGCGTACCACCGACGTGGGCGGGTTCGCACGGCTCGGCGCGGCGGGTGTGGATCTGCTGCTGTCGGACTCCACCAACTCCGAGATCCCCGGGTTCGTCACCTCGGAGCGGGAGATCTTCCCGGTGCTGGACGACGTGTTCCGCACCGCCACCGGCCGGATCATCGTGGCGTCGTTCGCGTCCCACGTACACCGGGTGCAGCAGGTGCTGGACGCCGCTGCGGAGCACAGCCGCCGGGTCGCCCTGGTGGGCCGGTCGATGGTGCGCAACATGGGCATCGCCCGAGACCTCGGGTTGCTGCGGATCCCCGGCGGGCTGGTGGCGAGCATGGACGAGGCCGCCGAGCTGCCCGCCGACCAGATCGTGTTCATGTCCACCGGATCGCAGGGCGAGCCGATGAGTGCCCTGGGTCGGATGGCGACCGGCGACCACCGGCACATCAAGGTGCAGTCCGGGGACACGGTGGTGCTCGCCTCGTCGCTGGTGCCGGGCAACGAGACCGCGGTGTACCGGGTGATCAACGGGCTGTCCCGGGCCGGGGCGATCGTGATCCACAAGGACATCGCCAAGGTGCACGTCTCCGGCCACGCCCCGGCCGGTGAGCTGCTCTACCTGCTCAACCTGGTCAAGCCTCGCAACTTCATCCCGGTGCACGGTGAGTGGCGGCACCTGCGGGCGCACGCGCGACTGGCGATCCAGACCGGGGTGCCAGCGCAGCACGTGGTGATCGCCGAGGACGGGGACGTGATCGACCTGGTCGAGGGCCGTGCCCGACAGGTGGGCCACGTGAAATCCCGGTACGTCTACGTCGACGGGCTCGCCGTCGGGGACGTGGGGGAGACCCTGCTGACCGAGCGGCGGATCCTGGGCGACGGCGGGTTCATCGCGACCACGGTGGTGGTGGACTCGGTCACCGGCAAGGTGGTGGGCGGCCCGACCGTTTCGGCGAAGGGATTCAGCGAGGATCCTGCCGTCTTCGACGCGGTGCTCCCGTTGATCACCGAGGCGTTGAACCGGTCCGCGGAGGAGGGTGTCTCCGATCCGCACCAACTGCAGCAGGTGGTACGTCGTACCGTCGGGCGTTGGGTCAACGAGGCGTACCGGCGGCGGCCGATGATCGTACCGACGGTGGTCGAGGTCTGAACCAGGTCTTCACGATCGGGCACGGGGCTCGCGAGGAGGCGGAGTTCCTGGGGCTGCTGCGGGCCGCCGAGGTCGAGTTCCTGCTGGACGTACGGCGGTTCCCCGGCTCCCGGCGGCACCCCCAGTTCGGCCGGGACGCGCTCGCCGGGTCCCTCGCTGCGGCCGGTGTCCGGTACGAGTGGCACGGCGAGACGCTCGGCGGACGGCGTATCCGGCGACCGGAGACCCGGCACACGGCGCTGCGGAACGCCAGCTTCGCCGGGTACGCCGACCACATGGACTCCGAGGAGTTCCGGCGGGCCGTCGATGACCTGGTGCGGCGAGCCGAGTCGGGAGAGCGGCTGGCGGTGATGTGCGCGGAGACGCTGTGGTGGCGGTGCCATCGGTCGTTCGTCGCCGACGCGTTGGTGTTGCGCGGTGTCGAGGTGACCCACCTGCTCCGGCCGGGCGAGGTCCAGCGGCACCGTACCCATCCGACGCTGCGCCGCGACGCGGACGGCTGGCCGGTGTACGACGTACCCGACACGCTGCCGTTGGACGGGAGCTGACGTGGCGACGGGCCAACCGCGGCGCTTGCCGACCAGGGTCGCGGGATCCCACCCCACCGGGACGATCCGCTGGCCGTGTCCCACCACTCAGTGGGAGCTTCGCCGTGGTTTCCAGCACTAACCTGGGTACGTGGGCTACCGGTTGCTCGCCGATGGCGTGATGATTCTGCACTTCGGCTTCCTCGGGTACGTGGTGCTCGGCGGCCTCCTGGCATGGCGCTGGTGGTGGGCGCTGCCGCCGCATCTGCTCGCCTGCGCCTGGGGGGCGTTGACGGTGGCGTTCCCGGGGACCGTGCTCTGCCCGTTGACGGCCTGGGAGGATTCGGCCAGCCGGGCCGCCGGCCAGCAGGGCCTGCCGCCCAGCGGATTCGTCGACCACTATCTGGAGGACGTGGTGTACCCGGAGCGGTACGCGCCGGTGATCCAGGCGCTGGCGGCGGTGGTGGTGCTGATCTCGTGGTACGGCGCGTACCGGCGGTTCAGAACGCGTGCCGGGCGGTCTCAGACGCCGCGCCGGGAGCCCCGCTCGGTGTGCTGAAGCGACACTCCAGAGTGGGACACGGGGGCAAAAAGCGAGGTCAACGGGACAGCCGACGATACGGTGTGGGCATGGCTGGGCGGACCACCAGCAAGTCGCGCGCGCGTAAGAGCACCGGCACCACCCGGACGCGGGCGCGGAAGAGCACGCCCGCCACCCGTACCACCCGGACCCGGCGGCGTACCCCGACCCGGCGCCAGAACACCCCGGACTACGGCGTACTGGCGGTGATCGGCCGCGGCATCATCGGGCTCTGGATGGCACTGGCCCACCTGGTGGGCTGGTTGGTACGCGCCGCTGGCCGGCAGGCCGCGACGGCGAAGGAGCTGGACCTGGCGCACCGCCGGGACGGCCTCGGTCTGCTCGCGTCGGGAGTCGGCATCGTGCTCGCCGTGGCGGTGTGGTTCGACGCCGCCGGCCCGTTCGGTCATGAACTGGCCCGCGCGGTACGGGTCTGCGTCGGCGCGCTCGCGGCCGCGCTCCCGTTGCTGCTGGTGGCCGGGGCGGTACGGCTGATGCGGCACCCGGGGGACCCGGCGCACCGGGGCCGGCACATCGTCGGCTGGAGTGCCCTGGCGTTCGCCGGGGTGGGCCTGCTGCACCTGTTCCGGGAGCAGCCGCCGACGCTGAACCAGCAGGCGTACGCGGGCGGCGTACTGGGGCAGGTGGTGGGCGGCAACCTGGCCGCGGCGGTCACTCCGTGGGTGGCGATCCCACTGCTGGTGCTGCTGCTCGGATTCGGGGTGCTGGTGGTGACCGCCACTCCGGTCAACCGGGTGCCGGAACGGCTGGCGCGGCTGCGTGACCTGGCTCTGGGCCGTACCGCGGCGGAAGAGCCGGTCGAGGCGCCGGAGCCGGAGGAGGACTCCGAACCCGCACCGGCACGGTTGCGCCGCTCGTCGCGTCGCCGGCAGGCCGTGTTCTCCGGTGACGAGACCGAAGCCGACGCGGCGCCGGAGGTGGAGCACCATCCGACGGTGGCGATCCCACGCCCGGCCAGTCGCCGGAAGTCCCAGAGGCCGCCGGAGCACTCGGCGCCGCCGACCCGGGCCGAACAACTGGCGCTCACCGGAGCCGAGGGCGACTACAAGCTGCCACCGGCCCGGCTGCTCAGGCAGGGCGCCGTACCGAAGACCCGCAGCAAGGCCAACGACCAGGTGATCGCCGCGCTGCAGGAGGTGTTCGAGCAGTTCAACGTGGACGCCGCGGTCACCGGGTTCACCCGCGGCCCGACGGTGACCCGGTACGAGGTGGAGCTCGGCCCGGGTGTGAAGGTGGAGCGGATCACCCAGCTCTCGCGCAACATCGCGTACGCGGTGAAGTCCCCGGACGTACGGATCATCAGCCCGATCCCGGGCAAGAGCGCGGTCGGCGTGGAGATCCCGAACACCGACCGGGAGGACGTCGCGCTGGGTGACGTGCTGCGCAGCCGTCCCGCGGCCTCCGACCACCACCCGATGCTGGTCGGGCTGGGCAAGGACATCGAGGGCGGTTTCGTGGTCGCGAACCTCGCCAAGATGCCGCACATCCTGATCGCGGGCGCCACCGGCGCCGGCAAGTCGAGCTGCATCAACGCACTGCTGATCTCAGTGCTCTCCCGGGCCACACCGGACGAGGTGCGCCTGCTGCTGGTCGACCCGAAGCGGGTGGAGCTGACCGGGTACGAAGGCATCCCGCACCTGGTGACACCGATCGTGACCAACCCGAAGAAGGCGGCGGACTCGCTGCAGTGGGTGGTCCGCGAGATGGACATGCGGTACGAGGATCTGGCGGCCAACGGCGTACGGCACATCGACGACTTCAACCGCAAGGTACGCAAGGGCGAGATCAAGGCGCCGCCGGGCAGTGAACGGGTGTACCGGCCGTACCCGTACCTGCTGGTGATCGTGGACGAGCTGGCAGACCTGATGATGGTGGCACCGCGGGACGTCGAGGACGCGGTGGTACGCATCACCCAGCTCGCCCGGGCCGCCGGGATCCACCTGGTGCTGGCGACCCAGCGTCCGTCGGTGGACGTGGTGACCGGGCTGATCAAGGCGAACGTACCGTCCCGGCTGGCGTTCTCCACCTCCTCGCTCGCGGACAGCCGGGTGATCCTGGACCAGCCCGGCGCGGAGAAGTTGATCGGCCGGGGCGACGGACTGTTCCTGCCGATGGGCGCGAGCAAGCCGATCCGGTTGCAGGGCGCCTGGACCAGCGAGCCCGAGATCCACGACGTGGTGAAGTTCTGCAAGGAGCAGCGGGAGCCGGAGTACCGCGACGACGTCCTGGCGGTCGCCCAGGACACCAGGAAGAAGGTCGACGAGGACATCGGCGACGACCTGGAGTTGCTGGTGCAGGCAGTGGAGCTGGTGGTGTCGACACAGTTCGGCTCCACGTCGATGCTGCAACGCAAGCTGCGGGTCGGGTTCGCGAAGGCTGGCCGGCTGATGGATCTGATGGAGAGCCGGGGCGTGGTCGGCCCGAGCGAGGGTTCCAAGGCCCGCGACGTCCTGGTCAAGCCGGACGAGCTGGCCGACGTCCTGGGCGGGATGCGCGGCGACGGCGAGTAGCCCACGGTCAAGCGCGCCAGGGCCCGGCTCACGTGGCAGGCCCGCGATCCTGTCGCGGATACGCCCGGCGGGTACCCTCGGTGGGTGTCCGATACGCCTACCTCCCCATCGCGGCCACCCGACGGGCGGCGGGTCGCGCTGCTCACCCTCGGCTGCGCCCGCAACGAAGTCGATTCCGAGGAGCTCGCGGGCCGGCTGGGCGGCGACGGTTGGCAGGTCACCACCGACGGCGAAGGCGCGGACGTGGTGCTGGTCAACACCTGCGGGTTCGTCGAGGAGGCGAAGCAGGAGTCGATCGACACCCTGCTGGCGGCGTCCGACACCGGGGCAAAGGTGGTCGCCACCGGCTGCCTCGCGGAGCGGTACGGGCGCACCCTCGCCAAGGACCTCCCCGAGGCCGACGCGGTGCTCGGCTTCGACCACTATCCGGAGATCTCGGCCCGGCTCGGGGCGGTGCTGGCCGGTGAGACGATCGAGTCCCACACCCCGACCGACCGGCGGAAACTGCTTCCGATCACGCCAGTGGAGCGCTCTGCGTCCCGCGTCGTCGTGCCCGGACACGCCGCCGCCGATGATCGTGCCCCGGCGCACCTGAAAGTGCTGCGGAAGCGCCTGGACCGGGGGCCGGTGGCGTCTCTGAAACTGGCCAGCGGTTGCGACCGGCGGTGCTCGTTCTGCGCGATCCCCTCGTTCCGGGGCGCGTTCGTCTCGCGTACCCCCGACGAGCTGCTCGCCGAGGCGGAGTGGCTCGGCACCCAGGGCGTACGGGAGCTGGTGCTGGTCAGCGAGAACTCCACCTCGTACGGCAAGGACCTGGGTGATGCCCGGTTGCTGGAGAAGCTGTTGCCGCAGCTGGCCGCCACCGCAGGGATCGTGCGGATCAGGGTGAGCTACCTGCAGCCCGCCGAGACCCGTCCGGGCCTGATCGAGACGATCGCCACCACGCCCGGGGTGGCGCCGTACTTCGACCTGTCGTTCCAGCACTCCAGCGAGTCGGTGCTGCGCCGGATGCGCCGGTTCGGCTCCACCGAGCGGTTCCTGGGGCTGCTGGACGAGGTGCGCCGACACGACCCCGCGGCGGGCGCCCGTACCAACGTGATCGTGGGTTTCCCCGGGGAGACCCGTGCCGATGTCGCGGAGCTGGAGCGGTTTCTGGGTGCCGCCCGGTTGGACGCGATCGGGGTGTTCGGCTACAGCGACGAGGACGGCACCGAGGCCGCGACACTGCCCGACAAGGTACGTCGCGACACCATCCGCCGCCGCTACTCGAAGTTCGGAATCCTCGCCGACGAACTCGCCAGCGAACGGGCCGCTGAGCGGATTGGCGAGACGGTCGAGGTGCTGGTTGACTCCGTTACCGACGGAGTGGTGGAAGGCAGGGCTGCTCACCAGGCGCCCGAGGTCGACGGATCCACCACGCTGCTCACGGAGGTCTCAGTGGTGGTCGGTGATCTGGTCACCGCCAAGGTGGTGGCCAGCGACGGCGTCGATCTGGAAGCTGTGCCGATCGGAGACCAGTGACATGAACCACCGGCAACCCGGAAGCCGCCGCTGCCCGTGGGGTACGGCTGGCGCACCACGGGGCCGACGATGAGTACGCGGCAACCCGCCGCCACACCCACGGTGAACGTGGCCAACGGTCTGACCTTGCTGCGGCTGGTTCTGGTGCCGGTGTTCGCCTGGCTGATGGTCGCCTCGGAGATGACCAACCCGGGCTGGCGGATCGCCGCCGCGGCGGTCTTCGGGATCGCCTCGGCGACCGACTACTTCGACGGCGTTCTGGCGCGCTCGATGGATCAGGTCACCGCGTTCGGGAAGATCGCCGACCCGATCGCCGACAAGGCGCTCACCGGTGCCGCCCTGGTGCTGCTGTCGGTGTACGCCCTGCTGCCCTGGTGGGTCACCGGGCTGATCCTGGTACGCGAGATCGGCGTCACTCTGCTGAGGTTCTGGGTGATCCGGTACGGCGTGATCGCGGCCAGCCGCGGTGGCAAGCTCAAGACGACACTGCAGATCACCGCGATCGTCTGGTATCTGCTGCCGCTGCCTGATCTGCTCGCGGCGCTCGCCCCCTGGGTGATGGGAGCCGCGTTGATCGTGACCGTCGTCACCGGGGCCGACTATGTGGTGCGGGCGGTGGCGATGCGGCGTTCGGCATCCGTACCCGGCGAGGAGTGACCGTGTCCGTCGCGAACGCCGTGGTCGATGTACTGCGGCGACGTGGCGAGACCCTCGCGGTCGCGGAGTCGCTCACCGGGGGCGCGCTGGCGGCGGCGATCGTCGACGTACCGGGCGCCAGCCACGCGTTCCGGGGCGGCCTGGTGGTGTACGCCGTGGACCTCAAGCACACCCTGGCCGGCGTACCCGAGGAGTTGCTGCAACGTCGTGGTCCGGTCGATCCGGAGGTTGCCACGGGGCTGGCCGAGGGGGCACGGCAGCGTTGTGAGGCGACCTGGGGGGTGGCCACCACCGGGGTCGCCGGGCCGGAGGCACACGGCGGTCAGCCACCCGGAACGGTCTGGCTGGGGCTGGCGGGACCTGAGGGTGGTACGGCACACGAACTGATGCTCGAAGGGGACCGTGCCGCAGTACGTGCCGGCGCGGTGGCCGCCGCGTTACGGCTGCTCGCCGAAACGCTGAAGGTGTGACAGTGGTGACGCAGGTACCGGATCACGGCGTTTCGGAGGACCTGCTCCACGTCTTCTCGACGGCGCGAGCTACGGTGTCATGATCGGATGCGGCGTCGTCGCAGTGTCACAACAGGCGAACCCGCGGTACCGTGGCCTTCAGCCCGGTACCGCGTCGGCTGAGGAGGTGCGAAATGGTTCTGCTTCGACGAGTCCTCGGCGACGCTCTTCGGACCCGGCGCCTGGATCAGGACCGGACTCTGCGTGACGTTTCCACGTCAGCGAACGTCAGTCTTGGCTACCTCTCCGAGATCGAACGAGGCCAGAAGGAAGCATCCAGCGAGCTCCTGGCCTCGATTTGTGACGCGCTCGACACCCGGCTCTCCGAGGTGCTCCGGGAAGCCGGCGGGACCATGGCGCTCGCCGAGGAGATGGCCGAGATGATGGAGCCCGCGGACGCGCCAGCTGCCGGGGCCACGCCAGCCGGGGCGGACAGTGCCGCGCCCACCGCCGGGATGCGACTGCCAGAGG
>JBOGDK010000049.1:0-17324 GCA_050701795.1 Micromonosporaceae bacterium | reverse complement strand
AGGTGGCCCTGGTAGATCCGGTCGGCATCCCGCAACTTGTTGATGTTCTTGTCCAGCAGCAGCACCTCGGCCTGCATCCCGAGGGCGATCGCGGCGGCGTTCATCCCGGAGACACCGGCACCGATCACCACGACCTTGGCCGCGTACACCCCGGAGACGCCGCCCATCAGCACGCCGCGGCCACCACCGGACCGCATCAGGTGGTACGCACCCACCTGCGGCGCCAACCGACCGGCCACCTCGCTCATCGGGGCCAGCAGCGGCAGCCCACCGTCGGGCAGCTCCACCGTCTCGTACGCGATCCCGGTGACCTTGCGGTCCACCAGCGCATCGGTACACAGCTTCGACGCCGCCAGGTGCAGGTAGGTGAAGAGCACCTGACCCGGGCGCATCCGGTGGTACTCCTCGGCCACCGGCTCCTTCACCTTCAGCACCAGTTCGGCGCTGTCCCAGACCGCGTCCGGGGACGGCAGGATCGTGGCTCCAGCCGACGCGTACAGCTCGTCGGGGATCGACGAACCGAACCCGGCCTGTGCCTCGACGAAGACCTCGTGGCCGCTACGCACCAGCTCGTGGACACCTGCGGGCGTCATGGCCACTCGGTACTCGTGGTTCTTGACCTCGCGGGGGACTCCGACCTTCACGGGGGCATCCCTTTCTGCTTCACAGCGCTTGGTCTTACGTCAGGGTCGCCGCCGGATCCCCGGCCGCCCGCGTGCCGCCACAGACTTCGTGACCACGCGGGCTCGCTCCTCGCGCTGGTGATGGCGCTGGCGACCTCGTCGTCGCGCGGGACGCGCCATCGGCGGCAGTCTAGATCCGTCACTGCCGATGCGGCACGCCCGGGACGGTTACCTGACCTGGGGTACTACTCCGGTGAAGCACCAGGTCGGGCGGTCCTCCCGGGCCGGGGAGCGGATGCGGACCGCAGTCCGGACCAGTCTCGCGCCTGCGCCCGTACCGCGGCGAGCACACCGGCCACGGCCGGACCGTTGGTGACCTCTCCCCGTAGCGCCATTTCCGCCGCATCGTCCAGATCGAACCAGCTGACGGTCAGCTCAGCCTCCTCATCACTGGGTACGTGGCCAGACTCCGGCGCCGGCCGGAGGCCACGAGCCAGGTACACCCGGATCGACTCGTCCGAGCAGCCCGGCGTGGTGTGGAGGTCGACCAGCAGATCCCACCGGTCCGCCGCCAGATCGGCCTCCTCGGCAAGTTCCCGCTGCGCCGCGGGGAGCGGATCCTCCCCGGGTACGTCGATCAGACCTGCCGGTAACTCCCACAACGCCTGACGTACCGGATGGCGGTACTGGCGCACCATCACGACCCGGCCCCCGTCGTCGAGCGCGACCACTCCGACCGCGCCCACATGACGTACGTAGTCCCGGTCCGCGCTGCCGCCGCCCGGCATCGCCACGGTGTCGGTGACCACGTCGAAGACCCGTCCCGAGAACTGGGTACGGGTCTGCAGCACCCGGTAGTCGTGGGTTGCCGGCCTGGTGCTGGCCGCTGCCGGCCCCGTGCTGTCCACCGTCGGCTGCGTGCTGCCCTCGGGGTTCATCTCAGCTCACCGGGGCCCGGTCCGCAGGGCCGTGTGGGCGCGGCACCCCGGCGTCGGAGGCCGCCTTCGGCTCCGGGTCGGGCAGCTCGACCGGAAGCCTGGCGGCGTCCGCGTACTGCACCGCCGCGGCCACGAAGGCCGTGAACAACGGATGCGGCCGGGTGGGCCGGGACTTGAGCTCCGGATGTGCCTGGGTCGCGACGAAGAACGGGTGGATGGTGCGCTCCAACTCGATGAACTCCACCAGCCGTCCGTCCGGCGAGGTACCGGAGATCACGAACCCGGCCTCCTGCAGCGGTTTCCGGTACGCGTTGTTGACCTCGTACCGGTGGCGGTGCCGCTCGCTGACCCGGGTGCTGCCGTACGCCTCCGCCACGATCGACCCGGGTAGCAGCTCCGCCGGGTACGCCCCCAGCCGCATCGTGCCGCCCAGGTCTCCCTTGCCGGCCACGATCTCCTCCTGGTCGGCCATGGTGGCGATCACCGGGTGCGCGCACGTGTCGTCGAACTCGGTCGAGTTCGCACCGTCGAGACCCGCCTCGCGCGCCACCTCGATCCCCATGCACTGCAGCCCGAGACACAGCCCGAGCGCCGGCACCCCGTTCAAGCGGGCGTACCGGGCCGCGCCGATCTTGCCTTCGATCCCGCGGACCCCGAATCCTCCGGGGATCAGTACGGCGTCCACCCCGTCGAGCGCGGTGGCGGCGCCTGCCTCGGTCTCGCAGTCATCCGACGGCACCCAGCGGATGTCGATCCTCGCCCGGTGGGCGAACCCCGCGGCGCGTACCGCCTCGGTCACCGACAGGTACGCGTCCGGGAGGTCGACGTACTTGCCGACGATCGCGACCGTCACCGACGTGGTGGGCCGGTGCACCCGGTCCAGCAGGTCGTTCCAGCTGGTCCAGTTGACGTCCCGGAACGGCAGAGAAAGCCGGCGGACCACGTACGCGTCCAGGCCCTCGCGGTGCAGCACCCTCGGGATGTCGTAGATGCTCGGGGCGTCCGCGGCGGAGATCACCGCCTCGTTGTCGACGTCGCAGTACAGCCCGATCTTGTTCTTGAGCTTTTCCGGGATCTCCCGGTCGGAGCGGCACACGATCGCGTCCGGCTGGATACCGATGTTGCGCAGCTGCGCCACCGAATGCTGGGTCGGCTTGGTCTTCAGCTCCCCGCTCGGGGCGAGGTACGGCACCAGCGACACGTGGATGAACATGCAGTTCTCGCGCCCGATGTCATGCCGCAGTTGCCGGATCGCCTCCAGGAACGGCAGCGACTCGATGTCGCCGACGGTGCCTCCCACCTCGGTGATCACCACGTGCGGTGGGTCCCCACCGTCGGCCGGTACGGCCATCGCCCGTACCCGTTCCTTGATCTCGTTGGTGATGTGCGGGATCACCTGAACCGTGTCGCCGAGGTACTCGCCGCGGCGTTCCTTCGCGATCACCGTGGAGTAGACCTGGCCGGTGGTGACGTTCGCGGAGGCGTTCAGGTTGGTGTCGAGGAACCGTTCGTAATGCCCGATGTCGAGATCGGTCTCCGCCCCGTCCTCGGTGACGAAGACCTCGCCGTGCTGGAACGGGTTCATCGTCCCGGGGTCAACATTGAGGTACGGGTCGAGCTTCTGCATCACCACGCGCAGTCCGCGGGCGCTGAGAAGGTTTCCAAGACTGGAGGCGGTGAGCCCCTTGCCGAGAGAGGAGGCGACGCCCCCCGTCACAAAAATGTGCCTGGTCATCCCAATGGAAGGGGCCAACGTCACTCCCGTGGTGATCCAACTGCACGACCGAGTGCCGCGCGTTCCACGGGATTCCACACTAACACCACCGGCTCAACTCCTCAGACGGCAGTGGGCCGTGTTCACCCTCGCGATACCACCGGCGCATTTTAGGGTCTGGTCACACACGTCGCTGACGGAGGCCAGGTGTCGGTCTCATCGTCGTGGTTCGGCAGCGCCGGGTTCGAGCCCCACACCGTCGTGCTGGTAGGCCCCGTCCGGTTCGGCGGTGTCCGTTCCGGGAGTCCTGGTGCCGGACGGTTGCGCTGGCTGGCCCGGTCCTGGAGGCACCGGCGTGAACGGCCGCGCGGTACGCAGATGTGCCCGTGCCAACGCCCGCAGACACAACAGGAGCGCCAACGGCAGGCCGGTCGCCGTGGCCGCTCCCGCCACCACCACACCCGCCCCGTCCACCAGGCCACCGAGCACAGCCGCCACCACCGAACCGATCAGGGCGGCGCGAATCGCCGGGTAGAGGCCGTACACCCGTCTCAGCCCGCCGGAGGGACGCAACAGCACCAGTCCGGCGAACAGGCCACCAACCAGCACCAGAACCGTCAGTGGACTGGAGCCGAACGTGATCGCGTTCGCCTCCGCGGTGCGGTGCACCAGCGCACCCGGAACGCCCTCCGCGATGTCAGTGAAGAACCGGCCGAGTCGGCCCCGGTGTTCCGGCCGCGGATACAGGTTCAGCAGGATGAACACCCCGGTCACCGCGACCCCTACGAACGTGGCCCCGAGCAGCCGGTTCGCGGTCAACCAGCCACCCGTGCAGGTGATCGCCGCCAGGCACACCCCCGCGGTCAGCGCGATCGCGCTACCCGGGTCCATGCCCACCACGCCGGCCAGAACCACCCCGGCGCCACCCACCAGCGCCACCGTCCTGGCCGCCTGGCGCCGCGGCACCTGCTGTGCGAGGAACCCGGCCGACAACAGCACGCCGACCGCGAACACCCCGGCGCCGATCGGCGACAACCCAGCGAACCGACCGCCTGCCAGAGCGGCGTAACCGGCGACACCGTCCAGCTGCAGGTGACTGCCGGTCAGCAGATCGACACCCACCACCACCGCGGCGATTCCCGCGACACTCGCCACCGGGCCCAGCGGCGCGTCCCACCACGGAGCGAATCGGATCCCGGCCGTGAGCACGGCCACCACCCCCACCGTGACCGCGGTGAACGCCAGGCCGGGCACGTCGCTGCGCCACCATGGCACCAGGTCGGCCAGCATCGCGGCCGGCAACACCAGGCCCGCACCGACGGCGCACACCTCCAAGACCCGCTCCGCGTACGTCCACACAGGACGCGCACCGTCCTCGGTGAGGGCCGCCCGCCGGATCCGCCACAGTACGGGCACCGCCGCGGCGTACAGCGCAAGGTGCAGTAGCACCAGCAGGATCGTGAACCGGTCAGACTGCCGGGGCTGCTCCGAGGCCGCCCGATCCGCGTCGACCAACCGCCGCACCTTCTCGGCCGTACCGTCTCGATCTGTGGACACCTGTAACGGGGCGCCGGAGAACCACTTCGACTGCGGCGCACCGAGTGCGTCCACCACGGTGGGCGCCAGGTCGATCAGTCGTGCGTACCCGGTACGCCACGACCGCAACGCACCGTTTCCGAACCCCGGGCCGTCCGCCATGGCCACGTGCAGGTGCGACGCCCCGGTGATGTCGGAGATTCCCGCGACCATCACCAGCGACCGTGGCGGTCGGTGTCGCAGGATCTCCGCCACGGTGGCGTCCACCCGAGCGGCCGCGGCGCGCCGGTCGCCGTCAGGAACGGTGCCGGCGTCCACGATCGACAACGGGCAGGACCGCAGCAGACGACCGGGGTCCTCCGGCAGCGTCTCGGCGTACCGGTCGACCCGGCCAACGCCCGGACGGGCCGCCGCGATCGCCGCGCCGTGGCCCACCGCGGAGGTGC
Organism: Micromonosporaceae bacterium; assembly: GCA_050701795.1. Lineage (GTDB taxonomy): Bacteria > Actinomycetota > Actinomycetes > Mycobacteriales > Micromonosporaceae > WHSM01. The sequence goes on along the minus strand of JBOGDK010000049.1, from coordinate 12,067 downwards.
ACTCCACCATCTCCGCGAGCACCCCTGGCCGGGCCCGGTACGTGAGGTTCTCGTTGTCCTCCAACAGCTCGTGATGATCGGCGACCACGGCGCCGCCGCCCGGCGCCGGCTTCACCCCCGGCAACGGCCCCCGACAGTCCGCCTCGGTACGACCGTCGGTGACGCGCACCCGGTTCCCGGCGCCCACGGTGAGCCAGCCGTCCGCCGGACAGGTGTACTGCTGTGCCGAGCGGACCACCATCGAGCCGACCGCGGACTCGCCAGCCAGCCGCCACAGGGTCGGCGTACCGTCCCGGCTCAGGTCCTGCCACCGCAACCCGGCCGCGCCCACGATCACCACGTGGTCGACCGTCGCGGCGGCTGACGCGGGAGCCGCCGGCACCATCACCGTGGCCGCCACAACGGCCAGTGCGGCGGCCACCGCACCACGGAACGCTGCCGTCATGGGTGACCGGTCAGCTCCTGGTAGACCGCCTCGATCTGTTCCACGGTGTCACTTTCGGTCGGCCAGGAGCCGGCCTGCGCCAGAGCCCGTTCCGACAGGTCGGTACGCATCCCCGGGTTGTCCAGCAGTTTCCGGACCGCGATGTCCAAGGCGTCCACGTCCCCCGCGGGCACCAGCACCGCCGCATCGCCCACCAGGCCAGGGAGGCCACCCACCTGGGTCGCCACCAGCGGCCGACCCGCCGCCAGCGCCTCCTGCGCGAACAGTTGCCGCGCCTCCCACTGACTGGTGACCACCGCGATGTCACTGGCCGCCAGCAGGTCCGCGATGTCGGTACGGTGACCCAGCAGCCGTACCGGGGCACCGGTCGCGTCGATCAGCGCCCGCAGCTCGTCCTCAGAAGGCCCGGTGCCGGCCACCGCCACCAGCGGCGTGGGACGGCGTTCCCGCCATCTCGCGGCGGCGCGCACCAGCACGTCGAGGCTCTTCTGGGGGTTCAACCGGGCCACCGTCAACAGCAGTGGCCGCTCGACCGCTCCCAGCTCCTCGCGTACCTGTCCGGCGGCACGGGACGGCGCCTCCAGACTCGGCGCGGCCACCGGGCCGAGTCGGACATCCCGGCCCCCTAACGCGAGCACCCGGCCGACCAGGTCCTCCGAGGCGCACAGGGTGAGATCAGCGGTACGCGCCACAATCCGTTCCAGTGCGCCGTACACCTTGCCGCGCAACCCGCCCGCCAGCATCAGGTTGTGCCAGGTCACGACGAGCGGTACGCCGTGCGGCCGGGCCAGACTGCTCACCAGTCCGGAACGCAACCCGTGGGCGTGCACCACGTCGAGGTGCAGCCGGCGCAGCACCAGCCGGAGCCTGGTGATCGCCGTGGTGTCGCGTACCGGGTCCGGACCGGACGGGATCTCCACCGGCGCGAACCGGACTCCGCCACCCGTGAAGTCGAACCGTTCCTGGGTCTCCCACGGTCCGCACACGGTGACGTCGTACCCCGCCGAGGCCAGGCCGCCCGCCAGGGATCTGACATGGCGCCCGACCCCGCCAGTCGAGGTGGCGAGCACCAGGGCGACCCGTACGCCGTGGCCCCGCGACTGCCCCGCTGCCTCACTCACGCCAGCTCCCCTTCCGGTCCCGCGCATCGGTTCGGCGGCCACGAAGCTGCCTGAAGATCCGTACCGTCTCCCGCCGGTCGCCCAGCAACGCGACGATCGCAAACCCGACCAGCACCACCACTGCGGCGAGAACACCGGCGATGATGGCGAGCCCCACGTGTGGGGTGGCGCCGAACAACCGCGCCACCGCGTACCCCGCGGCGGCCGCCAGCACGGCGGCGAGAAGGCCGGCGCCCCCAGTCCGCAGCGTACCTGCCACGGCACCAGGCCCGGCTCTACGGCGTACCGCCGTCAGCAGAAGCACCCCGAGCAGCACCATCCCGAGCGAGTTGCCGGCCGCCAGTGCCGAAACCCGGTACGCCGCGGGCAGCACGGCGACCAGCACCAGGTCAGCCACGATCACCGCGCACCAGCCGCCGACCGTGGCGCGGGCGGCGAGCCCGGTGTCACCACGTGCGTACAGCGCCCGGGTGAGCAGCGCGAACAGCGAGTAGCCCACCAGGCCGGGCGCGAACCACATGATCGCTGACGCGATGCTCGCCACGCTCGCCGATCCCGCGGCCACCCCGCCGATCACCTCGGCCATCGGGCGGGCCACCGCCACCAGCACCGCGGCGCCGAGAAATCCGAGCAGCAGGATCCCGCGTACCGACCCCGACAGCAGGCGGTGGTATCGGGTCTCGTCCCCGGTCACCGCGGCCTCCGCCAACGCCGGGTACGCCGAGGTCGCCAGCGGCACCGCCAGCACCCCCCAGGGCAGGAAGTAGATGGTCTGCGCGAACGTGTACACCACCAGCGACCCGGACGGTGCGGGCGGATACGTCAGGTACACCACCAGCAACAGCGCGCACTGCTGAGCCGCGATGGTGACGGCTCCGGCCAACGCCAGGCCTCGTACCTGGGAACCGGCGCGGTCGGCGAAAGCCAGCGTCGGGCGGTACCGCACTCCGAGCCGCGCCACGGGGACCACCAGACACAGCGACAACACGGCCACACCGAGCGTGGTACCCGCGGAGAGCACCAGCTCCTGCCCCAGTGTGAACTCGCCGATGTCGGCGCCCAGCCCGGCCACCGCGGCGAAGGCCAGGTACGCACCGATCACGGTGACGCTGGACAGCAGCGGGGCCGCAGCCGGCCAGGCGAAACGCTGATGCGCCTGCAGGACGCCGGTGAGCACGATCCCGATGCCGTACAACGGGAGCTGAGGGGCGAACACCCGTAACATCCGGGCACCCAGCGCCACCATCTCGGGGTCGGCCGCTCCAGACAGCACTGACATCATCGGCTCCGCGAGCAACGCCACCAGCGCCGCGACCGGAACCAGGATCACCAGAGTCCAGGTCAGCAGCGCGGAGACGGTACGGTTCACCGCCGTACGGTCGGCACCGGCGAGTGGTCCGGCCAGCATCGGCACCACCAGGCTGGCCAAGGCGCCACCCGCGACGATCTCGAAGATGATGTTCGGGACCGTGTTGGCGGCATGGTAGACCTGCCCGAGGTCGTTCTCCCCGACCGTGCCGTAGAACACCACGATCCGCGCGAACCCGACCACCCTCGCGAGTACGGTGATCGCCGCGATCAGCGCCGCCGCGCCGGCGATCCGCCGCGCGGCCGGGCTCACGACGCCGCCCGTTCGGCTTCGCGCTCGCTCCGCTCCTCGCGCACTGCGATGCTCACTCGCGGTCGCCTCACCGTGTCTCCCGTTCGGCTCGCGCCGCTCCTCGTACCCGGCGATGCCCACTCACGGTCGCCTCAGGATCTCATGCGTCACCGGCTCGCCCACTCAGGTGGTGCGCCGCCCCCAGGCGTCGAACTCCCGCAGCCCGGGAGTGGACTCGATCACCTGGGTGAAGCTGACCTTCTCGCTGGCGAGTGTCAAGCCGGCGATCCCCGCGAGCATGGCGATCCGCGCCGTACGACCGCCGCGGCACGCCGCCGCCACGCCGAGCAACGCACCCCAGGCGTTGGCGCCGGCGTCACCCAGCATCACCTGTTCGTCGAGGTCGTCACCCAACAGCGCCGACGCGGCACCGGTGGGCCCGGCGAGCAGGCCGTCGGCGACGCCGCCGCGGAGCGGACCGCTGACCGCGAGCCCCACCTTCAACGCCCGGCCGGGGCGCAGGTCGAACAGGTTCGCCAGGTTCGCCGCACCCGCGATCAGCCCGGTGTCGATCACCAGGTCGGTCACCGTCGTGGCCGCGCTGGGCCACCCGCGTGCGGGCCGCCCACGCCCCGCCCGCGCACTCCCAGCCCGCCCACGCTCGGCCCGCCCAAACCCGGCCCACCCACGCCCGGCCCGCCAGCTCCGACCGTCGTGGGCTGCACCGAGCCCGCCTGCAGCCCTGGCCTGCCCGACGAGTGCGGCAGCGACCAGCGCGGACGTTCCGATTCCGGCGATCTTCACCAGTCCGCTGGTGACCCTGCCCTCGGCGAGCGCGGAGAGGTGTCCACGGAAGCCTTTCGCGCTCTTCTGGTCGGGACGCTGTCCCACCACGTCGTCATACAGGCCGACCGCTCCGGAGCCGAGGCCCGCCACCAGCGCCGCGGAGCCGAGGGCGGCCGATCTCGTACCCGCGGCGGCCGTGGTGGAAGCCGCGATCGCCAGCGCCGGACCCGCGGCGAGGCTCGCCGTGGCGCCCCGATGGTTGGTACGTTCCAGGCGCGCCGCCACCGGTGACTGGCGTACGGCGTGCAGCACCGCCCGAGCCGCCAGCGCACCGGCGCCGACCAGCACCGCCCGGCTCACCACTCCGCTCACCACCGCTGCGATCCGGCTCATCGGCGGGCCTGGCGACCCACTCACGTCGCCGGCTTCGGGATCCGGCTCTGTGCGCCGTCGTGGATCCCGTAGTGCCCGGTCTTGTGATCTGAGATCCGCTGCACCAGCGCCAGTACGGCAGACAGCTGTCCCAACGACGTGTTCGCGTTGTCCACCGTGGACAGCGTCTTGCGCTGCGCCGGGTCGGCCCGCAGTGCGGCCACGGGATTACCTTCACCACCCGCGCCCGGCGCCGCGACCACCACCGGCCCAGCCCGGCCGAACTGCTCGACCGCGGCGCTCACGGCGGTGTTGCGTTCTGTGGCGTCCTGCTCCGTGGCAGGGAGGTCCGTCACGATGATCATGCCGTCGGCCGGCTGAGTGATCTTCTTGTCCGGCGCGATCAACGTCTCCGCCTGGTACCCGGTGAGCACCGCGGTACGGTCCTCGCTGGCCACCGCGGGTTTGTGCGTCAACAGCACCGCGCCGAACAACACCGCGGACGCGGTAACGCCGTCGGCGTCGCTCGGCACGTCCTTCACCTCCGGGGGCAGCAGGCGGGTGGCGAGGTCGCGCGCGTCTTCCCGGCGTACCGGGTCGATGAACCGGTCGGTGAAGCGCACCCGTCCAGTGAGTGTGGCGCCGGTGAGCCGTACGTTCTGGGCGACCGCGTCGAGAGTGCTCTTCTCGGCGCCAGGCATCGCCACCAGGACGACCTTCTTGCTGGCCAGCTTGCCGTCGAGCAGCAGCGGCGCGGCCTCCTTGACGTACTCCTCCCGCCCGGCCAGCTCGTCCTCCATCGCGGCGATCTGGTCGCGCAACTGCCCGTTGGACTTCCGCAACGACTGCGCTTCGCTGTAGAGGTCCTCGGTGACGGGGCCGTTGAGCGCGGCCGTACCGAGCACCATGCCGACTGCCAAGGCGAGGAAAACCGCGGTCAGCGAGACCACGTGGTACCGAAAGTTGATCACTAGAACAGCCTCTGTACCTGGAAGATGAGGTTGTCCCACCACTCGGCGAGCACCTCGAGATAAAAGCGTCCGACGGTGGATACGGCCACCGCAGCCGCCATCGCGGCGAGCGCCGCCAGCACCAGCAGGACCAGCGACGAGGTCGACAGGTTCTGCCGGTAGAGCCGGCTCACACCCTTGGCGTCGACCAGTTTGCCGCCCACCCGCAGCCGGGTCAGGAACGTGGACGCCATACCGCCCCGGCCCTTGTCCAGGAACTCCACGAGCGTGGCGTGGGTACCGACCGCGACGATCAGGCTCGCCGCTTTCTCGTCGGCCAGCAGCATCGCGATGTCTTCGCTGGTCGCGGCGGCGGGGAAGGTGACCGCCGACAGGCCCAACGCCTCGACCCGGGCCAGCCCCGGTGCCCGGCCGTCGGCGTACGCGTGCACCACGATCTCCGCCCCGCACCGCAGCACGTCGTCGGAGACCGAATCCATGTCACCAATGATCATGTCGGGGGTGTAGCCGGCCTCCACCAGCGCGTCCGCGCCGCCGTCCACGCCGATCAGCACCGGCTTGAACTCCCGGATGTACGGACGCAACACGTCCAGGTCGGCTTTGTAGTCGTACCCGCGGACCACGATCAGAACGTGCCGCCCGGCCATCGGCGTGGCCACGTCCGGGACGCCGACGCCGTCGAGCAGCAGCTCCCGTTCCCGCTTCAGGTACTCCATGGTGTTCGCCGCGAACGCCTCCAACTGGACGGACAGCCCGTCCCTGGCGTTCGCCATCGCCTTGCCGACCGACTCGGCGTCGTGCCGTACGCCGCCGGCGACCACCTTGTCGCCGAGGTAGACCGTCGCGCCGTCCACGGAGACGGTGGCGCCCTCGCGTACCTTCTGGAAGATCTCTTCACCGACGTCGTCGATGAGCGGGATGCCCGCCTCCACCAGGACTTCCGGGCCCAGGTTGGGATACCGACCGGAGATCGACGGCTTCGCGTTGATGACCGCGGCGACCTCACAGGCGACCAGGGAGTCGGCGGCCACCCGGTCGATGTCCACATGATCGATCACCGCGATGTCGCCCGGACGCAGCCTGCCGGCCAGACGTTTGGTACGCCGATCGAGGCGTGCCGGGCCGGTGATACCCGGCGACTCGGCCGCACGGCTACGGCGCAACGTGGGTAGACGCATTGAGACCAATCTTGGCACCCTCCCGTGACAGCACCGTGCCACGACATGCGTTCGGCATGGGTAGCTCAAGCCCGCAAGGGATCGGAGCGTTATCAACCGGGCGTTATGAGCAGTTTACGCCCGGTTGGCTGCCACGGCGCGGCGACCCACCGTCACGGCGTGCCGGTGGACTTCTCCTTCGCGGCGACCGCGAGAAGCTCCTCGGCGTGCGCGACGCCCAGATCGCTGTCCGGCATCCCGGCCAGCATCCGCGCCAACTCACGCGCCCGCTCGGCATCCTCCACCACCCGTACCCCGCTGGTGGTCACCGCCCCTGCGGAATCCTTGGCCACCAGCAGATGCCGGTCCGCGAACGCCGCCACCTGTGGCAGGTGGGTCACCACGATCACCTGGTGCTGCCGGGCCAACCGGGCCAGCCGCCGACCCACCTCGACCGCGGCCCGACCGCCCACTCCCGCGTCGACCTCGTCGAACACCAGGGTCGGCGGACCACCGGCCCCAGCGAACACCACCTCCACGGCGAGCATCACCCGGGACAGCTCGCCCCCGGACGCGCCCCGCTGCAGCGCCAGCGCCGGCGCCCCCGGGTTCGCCTCCAGCCTCAGCTCCACCTCGTTCGCGCCGTCCGGCCCCACCCCGAGCTGCTTACCGTCGAGCTCCAGCACCGACGGCGCCTTCGTCGCCGATAACGCCGCCACATGCGCCTGCACGGTCGCGTGCGGCATCGCCAGACCGCTCAGTTCGCGGGTCACCTCGGCACCGAAATCGGCCGCGGCGCGCTGCCGTGACTCGGTGACCTGACGTGCCAACTCGGCCACGTCGGCGGCGTACCGGTCGAGCTCGGCCTGCCGGGCCGCGATCGCCTCGTCCGATACGTCCAACTCCCCCAGTTTGGTACGCGCCTGCTCAGCCCATGCCAGGACACCGTCGACGTCCTCGGCGTACTTACGGGTGAGCGACTTCAACGCCGCCCGGCGTTCGTGTACGGTCGCCAACCGCGCCGGATCGGCGTCCAACGCGTCGAGGTACCCGGAGAGCTCGATCGCCACCTCACCGACCAGGGTGGCCGCTTCGGCGAGCCGCTGTGCGTACTCACCCAGCTGGGCGTCGACCGGCGCCTCGCCCTCCAGCAGCCGCCGAGCCTCCCCCACCAGGGTGCCAGCGTCTCGTCCACCGGTCGGGTCATCCGGGTCGCCTGCCAGCGCGAGGTGCGCCGAGGTGACCGCCTGCCGCAGGCTCTCCGCATGCTCCAGCCGCCGGGCCTCGTCAGCCAGGGTCTGCTCCTCACCCGGCTGTGGGTCCACCGCGTCGATCTCGCTGAGGCCGAGTCGCAGCAGATCGGCCTGCTGATGGCGTTCCCGTACGGTGCGGCGAAGATCCGCCAGCTCCGCGTCGGCGCGGCGCCACTGCTGGTACGCCTGGCGGTACCGGGCGAGCAGTTTCTCGTGCCCGGACCCGGCGTACCGGTCGAGGGCGGCGCGCTGTTCGTTGGGGTTGAGCAGGCGGAGCTGGTCGGACTGACCGTGCACCGCGACGGCGTACCCGCCGATGTCGCTCAGCACGCTCACCGGAGCGCCGCGGCCGCCGACGTACGCCCGGGAACGCCCCTCGGCGTTCACCGAACGGGACAGCAGCAACGAGCCGTCGTCGTCCGGCTCGGCACCCGCGTCAGCGGCGCGGGCGAGCAGCTCGGCCCCGGGCGCGGCCAGCAGCCCCTCCACCATGGCGCGGCCGGCCCCGGGACGCACCCGTCCCGCGTCGGCCCGGCCCCCGAAGAGCAACCCGAGACCCGCGACCACCATCGTCTTGCCGGCCCCGGTCTCACCCGTGATCACGGTGAGGCCGCGGGACAGCCCCAGGGTCGCGTCGTCGATGACACCAAGCCCGCTGATCCGCAGTTCGGTCAACACAGTCACAAGACCCTACTGGGCCGGTACGACGAGAGCACCCGTCGCGAGGGGTTCTCCACAGGAATCGAGGTGCCGATTCCCAGTTGTGTACGGGTATCGCGACCGACCGTCACGAGCGGGAGCCCACGCGGCGGCGGAATCGCACCGCCGAGCGCGGCGACAGGTGACTCAGCGGGTGTTGCCCCGCCAGCCGCCCACAGGGAGGCCGAACTTGGCCACCAACCGGTCCGTGAACGGCTGCGGCCGCAGTCGCACCACCCGTACCGGACGGGCACCACGGCGTACCACGACCCGGTTACCGGGAGCGAGTTCGTGTACCCGGCGGCCATCGCAGGAGAGCACCGCGAAGTGGGTGTACGGCTCGATCGTGATCGCCAAGGTCGAATCCGGAGCGGTCACCAACGGACGGCTGAACAGTGCGTGGGCGCTGATCGGCACCAGCAGCAGCGCCTCCACGGCGGGCCACACCACGGGTCCACCCGCCGAGAACGCGTACGCCGTGGACCCGGTCGGGGTGGCGCAGACGACACCGTCGCAGCCGTACCGGGACAGCGGCCGCCCGTCGACCTCGACCAGCACCTCCAGCATCCGTTCCCGGTCGCCTTTCTCCACCGCCGCGTCGTTGAGCGCCCAGGACGTCGCGATCACGCGTCCCGCCTGTTCCACGGTGACGTCGATGGTGAGGCGTTCGTCAACGGCGTACTGCCGGGCCACGACGTCGCGTACCGCCTGATCCAGGTCGTCGATCTCGGCCTCCGCGAGGAAACCGACCCGCCCCAGGTTGATCCCGAGCAACGGGGCGCCGACCGGACGTGCCAGCTCGGCCGCCCGCAGCAGGGTGCCGTCCCCACCCAGGGCGAACACGATCTCGACGCCTTCGGCGGCCTTCTCGGCGTCGACCGGGACGATCTCCGGCATCCCGAGGTCGCCCGTCTCGTCCGCCAGCGCCCGTACCGTGAAGCCGGCCGCGGCCAGGTCCCGGGCCACCGTACGGGCGTGCTCGGTACTGTCCTGGCGGCCCGTATGGGTCACCAGCAACGCCTCCCGGCTGATCCCAGCCATCAGGCGACCTCCTCCGCGACCACCCGGTCCAGCTCTTCCGAGTCCAACGGCGGAGCACCACGCCGCAGCCAGAGGAAGAACTCCACGTTGCCGGAGGGACCCGGCAACGGGCTCACGGCGACGCCCGCCGTACCGAAACCCATCGTCGCAGCCGTCTGCGCCACCCCGCGCACCGCATCGGCACGCAGGCTCAGATCACGCACCACCCCGCCGCTGCCCACCTTCCCCCGCCCGACCTCGAACTGCGGCTTCACCATCACCACGAGGTCGCCGTCGTCGACCGTGCACCCGGCCAGTGCCACAAGCACCAACCGCAGCGAGATGAACGACAGGTCGGCCACCGTCAACTCCGCCTGGCCACCGATCAGCTCCGGCGTCAGATCCCGTACGTTGGTGCGGTCGAACACCCGTACCCGGGAATCGGTACGAATCGACCACGCGAGCTGTCCGTACCCGACGTCGACCGCCACCACCTCCACGGCCCCGGCACGCAGCAGTACGTCGGTGAAACCACCCGTGGAAGCACCAGCGTCCAGACACCTGCGACCCGCCGCCGTCAACCCCGCCGCCGCGAACGCCTGTAGCGCACCCGCCAGCTTGTGGCCGCCTCGGGAGACGTACTCGGCCGCACCGTCGTCGGCCACCACGTGTACCGGCTCCGCGGGGTCGACCATCGTGGCCGGCTTCGTGGCGGCGGTGCCGTGGATCCGTACCCGACCGGCGCCGATCAGCTCTGCGGCGTGGTCCCGGGACCGGGCCAGGCCACGCCGGACCAGCTCGCGGTCGAGCCGGTTACGACGCGCCATCACCGGGCATCTCAGGCCTCATCAATGGTGGCCAGAGTGTCCTGCAGGACCCGGTGCACAGCCTCGTACTCGGCGACCTGCTCCCCGGCCGTACGGTCCGCAGCCGATTCGAGTCGCGCCATCGCCGCGTCGACCCGGGGGTCACCGAACCCCTGCGGGTGCCCCCCGGACGTACGGTCAGCCGGCGACAGGGCGTCCGCCTCGCCAGCGGATTCGTGCGGCTCCGCTGCCGGTCGTTCGTCACCGACGCTGTCGGGATCGGCGTGGGGTGCGGGCGCGGCATCGGTCGCCGGGTCCTCGTGAACAGCCGAACCAACCGGGACATCCGTACCGCCTCCGGCGGACCCGTCGCTGCCAGGGGTGTCCGTCACCGTGTACCACCCGGCGGCTGCGTCCGCTTCGCCGTCGCCGCGGCACGTTTCGCCGCCGTCCGCTTAGCGGCCGCCTTGGTGCCCGCCGCCTTCCTGGCCGCGGCGTTTCCGGGTGCGGCGGTCTTTGCAGCGGCTGCGGCCCTGCCTGAAGCCGTCGCCTTGCCTGGTGGCTGTTTCACCGCCTTCTTCGCCACCGCCTTCTTCGCCACCGCTTTCTTGGCGACCGCCTTCTTCGCCACTGTCTTCCTGGTTGCGGTGGTCGTCGCCGCCGAACCCGTACCTGCGCCACCCGCGGTCGTGGTGGACGCGGATCCGTCCGCGGCCAACGCGGCGGTACGGCTCGCCTCGCCCGCCGTCTTCTCGGCCGACGCCACCCGGCCTTCCGCCTCCCGGAGTTTCGTCTCGAGATGACGGATCCGCTCCGTGAGCTCCGACACCTCGTCCACCGTCGCCAGCCCGACCGCGCCGAGGGCACGATCGAGCTCGTACCGAATCAGCTTCACAAGGGCTTCCCGGTTGGCCGCACTGGTCTCCGTGAGGTCCTCAGCGACGGCCTGGATCTGCTCCACCGTCGCACCGCTCTTCTTGCTGAGGTCCCTCGCGACCTTGATGGCCTGCTTCCGGGACGCCTCGGTGAGCCCGAGCGCGAGCTCGACGTACGACCGCCACGCGTCCTGCATCGCGAATGCCCCTCCTTCGCGGGAGCCCACGGCCAGCACCGGCCGGTGCCATTCGAGGACTCATCGTCCGTACTTCATCTGCCACGCTACCGGCCTCGCCTGGACAAAGTTCAGGTACCGTGCGGACCGGTATGTCGTCCACTTTAGGGAGTGGGGAGATGGCGACGATCTCCGAATGCCGGGCCGCCGTGGACCGGCTGGCGGACCAGCTCGCTCGTAACGCTGACGCCCGGGGCAAGGTCGATCTTGATCGCTCACTCTCACTGGAGATCACCGATCTCGGCACCGGTTTCCACGGCCGTCTCACCGACGGCCGTCTCGTCGGTATCACCGACGGCACCGATTCGAACGCGAAGGTCAGGCTGTCGGCACGCAGCGACGATCTGATCGCGCTGGTCGACGGTGCCTTGCCCTTCGCACAGGCCTGGGCTTCCGGTCAGGTCTCGGTGAAAGCCAGCGTCTTCGACCTGATGAAGCTCCGTAAGCTGCTCTGAGCCAACTGATCAACTCTTTCGGCGGTACGTCAGTCCCCACTCGCTGAGCGCCTGCGCCGCCTCTGCTGTCGCGGCGATCACCGGCTCGCCGTCCGGTGCCGAACCGGGGTCGGCCCACGCCGCGGCGCACAGGGCACGAAGCGCGTCGAGCGGCTCACCCACGCCGTCCAGCTGATGCCCACCGTCGGTGGCCGACACCGTCCAGCCCCGGCACCGGGTACCGCCGCCCCGGGTGGACACGTCCGGGTACGGCCGCAGCAGGTCCGTCAGG
>JBOGDK010000048.1:0-18021 GCA_050701795.1 Micromonosporaceae bacterium | reverse complement strand
ACCCCCACTTCTCCGCGTTCTACATGCCGGGCAAGTACTGGCTGTCCGCCATGACGTACGTGCACGACGCCGGTGGCGGGATCGCCGACGGCATGGACGGGGACTGGCGGGCCACCCTCGACACCCCCGAGTCGGTCTCCGGGCTGGAACGCTGGAACGAGCTGGTGACCAGGTACTCCCGGGCCGACGCCACCGCCGACGAGGCCGACCCGCAGCAGTACACGATCTTCGCCCAGGGCAAGGCCGCGATGATGTACGGCCTGGGCTGGGAAGCCGGATCGGCGGTCGCGAAAGAAGGCGGCGGCAACCCGAAGCTGGACGGCAAGGTCGGGGTCTTCGCGATGCCGAGCCCCAACGGCAAGGGCGTGATGCAGTCGTTCACCGGCGGTTCCGACCTCGCGATCCCGGCCAAGTCGAAGAACAAGGCCGCCGCGATCGCCTGGACCAGGGAACTCGCCGGCACGAAGGCCCAGAGGGGCCTGATGGCGGCGAAGAACGTACCGAACAACACGGTCCTGCTGGACGCCGCACGTAAGAACCCGGAGCTGGCGCCGTTCGCCGCCTCGGCGGAGAAGAGCTGGTTCGTACCGGTGGCGGAGAACTGGTCGAAGGTGGAGCAGAGCCTGGTCATCGACAACACGCTGTCGGAGATCGTCACCGGCAAGCTCAGCGTCGCCAAGGGCGCCAAGAAGATGGACGACCAGGTCGAGAAGACCCTCAACGGCACCTGACGCCCATCCCGTTCCCCCTCCCGCGATCGTGGACGGTTCTGGCCGCTACGGCGACCGGCACCGTCCACGATCGCGAAAGCCCACGACGAGGAGCCGATGCGCACGCGGTCGCGGTACACGCCGTACCTGCTGATACTGCCCACGGTGGCGGTGCTGTTGGCGGTGCAGGCGTACCCTCTGGGGAAGCTGCTGGCACTGTCCCTGCAGGAGTTCACCCCTCGTTCCCTCTACACCGGCGAACCGGCACCGTTCGCCGGGCTGGCCAACTACGCCACCATCTTCAGCGACCCGTTCTTCTGGCGCGTCGTGGTCCGTACGGTGTTGTTCACCGTGGTGAACGTGGCCGCCACGATGCTGCTCGCGACCGGCGTCGCGCTGTTGATGCGGCGGGTCGCCCGATGGTGCCGGACGCTGATCTTCGCCGCCCTGATCTGTGTCTGGGCGATGCCCCAGATCGTGTCCACGATGGTGTTCCGGTGGCTCGTGGACACCGACTTCGGCGTGGTGAACTGGCTGCTGTCCACGCTGCCGGGAGTCGACTTCACGCGACACAACTGGTTCATCGAGCCGGTGCAGGGCTTCGCCGTGATCAGTGCCGTTGTGATCTGGGGCGCGGTCCCGTTCGTCGCCATCATGTTGTACGCCGGGCTCACCCAGGTCCCCAGGGAGCTGGAGGAGGCGGCGACCGTCGACGGCGCCAACCCGTGGCAGGTGTTCCGCAGTGTCACGTACCCGGTGCTGCGGCCGATCTACACGATCACCACCACGTTGTCGGTGATCTGGGACTTCCAGGTGTTCAACCAGGTCTGGGTGGCCCGCGGCTCGGCACCCGAGCCCGGCTACTTCCTGCTCGGCATCTACTCGTTCACCACGTCCTTCGGGGTACGTGAATACAGCCTCGGCGCCGCGATCGCGGTGGTGACCGTACTGATGCTGCTGGTCTTCACGGTGTTCTACATCAGACAGAGCCTTCGCTACGGGGAGTTCGAATGACCCTCACCTCACGCCGCGCTCTGGCCAACGCCGCCGGGGTCGGCTTCAGCCTGGTGATGCTGTTCCCGGTGTACTGGATGGTGCTGACCTCGGTGAAGCCGAGCTCGGAGATCCTCACCTACCAGCCGACGTTCATCCCCTCGTCGATCAGCCTGGACAGCTTCGGCCGGGCGGTCTCCGCGCCGCACTTTGCCGACGCGGTGCTCAACAGCCTGCTGGTGGCGGGCACGGTGACCGTGATCGCGGTGGCGGTGGCGTTCCTCGCGGCGGTTGGGATCGCCCGGTTCCGGTTCTACGGCCGCCGGGCGTTCATCTTCTCCATCCTGGTGGTGCAGATGGTGCCGCTGAACGCCATGATCATCCCGATCTACCTGCTGCTGAACGAGGTCGACCAGGTCAACCGGCTCTCCGGCGTCGTGATCACGTACCTGACGTTCGTACTGCCGTTCACGGTGTGGACGCTGCGGGGGTTCGTGGCGAACGTACCGAAGGAGCTGGAGGAGGCGGCGATGACCGACGGGTGCACCCGGTTGCAGGCATTCCGCCGGGTGGTGTTCCCGCTGGTGTTCCCCGGTCTGGTGGCCACCTCGATCTACGCGCTGATCCAGGCCTGGAACGAGTACGTGATGGCCTACGTCCTGCTCTCCGACCAGGCCAAAGGCACCCTGCCGGTGTGGCTGGTCTCGTTTGTGACCGCACGCGGCACCGACTATGGCGCCCTGATGGCGGGTGCCACACTGATGTCGCTACCCGTAATCGTTTTCTTCGTCATCGTCCAACGCCAGGTCGTGTCCGGCCTGGTCGCGGGTGCCGTCAAAGGATGAGTCAAAGGATGAGGAGTGGCATGACCGACCAGGCGCTGCGCGGGCTCGCGCTTCGTACCCTGTTGGCGTCCTTCCCCGGTACGACGCTGCCGGCCTGGGCCGCCCGGCTGCTCGACGACGGGCTCGCCGGGTACGTGCTGTTCGGCTACAACATTGCCGACCGCGGGCAGGTGCGCGACCTGGTGGCGGAGCTGCGCCGGGCCCGTCCGGACACCATCGTCGGGATCGACGAGGAAGGCGGCGACGTCACCCGGCTGGCGCACGCCGAGGGCAGCCGGTATCCCGGCAACGCCGCGCTCGGCGCGGTCGACGACACCGACCTGACCCGGCGGGTGCACCGTGCCATCGGCACTGAGTTGCACCAGCTGGGAATCAACCTCAACCTCGCCCCGATCGTCGACGTGAACTCAAGCGACGACAACCCGATCATCGGGACCCGCTCGTTCGGGGTGGACCCGTACCTGGTGGCCCGACATGGCGCCGCGGCGGTTGTCGGGTTGCAGAGCGCGGGTGTGGCGGCCTGCGCCAAGCACTTCCCTGGCCACGGCGCCACGGTCACCGACTCCCACGACGAACTGCCCACGGTGGACAGCTCTCTCGACGGCCTGCGGGAACGTGAGCTGCCCCCGTTCGCGGCCGTGATCGCCGCCGGGGTGCGCGCGGTGATGACAGCCCACATCCGGGTACCCGCGCTGACCGGCCAGGCCCCGGCGACCCTCACCCCACGAGTGGTCACCGACCTGCTCCGCAGTGAGCTGGGCTTCACCGGGACGGTGGTCACCGACGCGCTGGAAATGCGCGGCGCCAGCGCCGAGATCGGCATCCCCGAGTCGGCGGTACGCGCGCTGGCCGCCGGTGTGGACCTGCTCTGCATCGGGGCCCGGGTCGACGCCGATCTGGTCGAGGCATGCGCCACGGCAATCGTGGCCGCGGTACGCGACGGCCGGCTCGCCCCCGAACGACTCGAGGAGGCGGCCAGCCACAATGCCGCGCTCGCGGTGCCGGTGCCGGTGGTGCCGGAACCCCCGGCGGCCGGTAACGGCGACCTCGGTGTCGCGGCCGCCCGCCGGGCACTCCGGATCGAAGGCAGTCTTCCCCGACTCCGCAAGCCGCTGCTGGTGCAGATCGACTCCCCCGCCACGATCGCCGCCGGGGAGCTGCCGTGGGGGCTCACGACGTACCTGGGCGGCGACGTCGAGGTGGTACGGGTCTCCCCCACCGACCAGACCAGCCCGGCGGAGTTTATTTCCACCGCTGGTGACCGGCAGATCCTCGTGGTCAGCCGCGACACCCACCGGCACCCGTACGCGCGGCACCTGGTGGAACGACTCGCGGCGGACCACCCTGAGGTCGTACTGGTGGAGATGGGCTGGCCAGCGGCGTGGCGACCGGAGGGGCTGCGGGCCTACCTCGCCACGTACGGCGCCAGCCAGGCCAACGCGCGCGCCGCCGCCAACGCCCTGCTCGCCGTGGAGTGATGGCGCGAATCTCCAGTGACGTTCAGCCTCTGGCAAGCGGTCGGTAATCCGACATGTGGGACAAATGAGCTCGACCAGGTACGACGCCGCCGGCGACAGCACACCCAGACAGGCACCGGCGGCGCCACACCAGACCAGGTGCGAGCGATCCTGCGAAAGGACGACCGGATGAAGAAGGTGCGGAGCGGAATCGCCGTCGCCGCCGCCACGATGGTGGTGGCGGGCGGTGGCTTCCTGCTGGGACCCCAGATGGCCGGGGCGCAGAGCAACCAGGGCGGTGACCCCAGCCCGTCGGCAACAGCGTCGGCCACCGCCTCGCCGACGGCGTCGCCCACGACCTCGCCCACCGCCTCCCCGACGGAGTCCCCGACCGAACCGGGTGACGACACCGCGGCTGACCGCCACAACTGGGGTACGCCGCTGCCCGGCTCCGACGAGTTCAACTACACCGGCGGCCCGGACCGCGAGAAGTGGGGCGTCTACGGCGACGGTGGCACCGACAACTGCTGGCCGGGCCACGCCGGCAACGGCCGCCGCTGCGCCGACGCCAACCACGTGGCCGACGGGTTCCTCCGGCAGACCGGTGAGGCCAACGGAGACAGCGCCGGCATCGCCTCCAAGGTCGATCTCAAGTACGGCCGGTGGGAGGTACGCGCCCGGATGTCCGCCGAGCCCGGCGCCTCCGGCAACCCGTACCACCCGGTGCTGATCACCTGGCCGCAGAGCAACCAGTGGCCGGAGGGCGCCGAGTACGACTTCCTCGAGGTCAACATCGGCGACGACTGCGCCGGGGCGTTCCTGCACTATCCGAACCACGAACCGAAGCGGCAGGAGCACGCCGAGAAGTGCCCGACCGACCTCACCCAGTGGCACAACTACGGCTTCGAGTGGACCGAGGGCGGGCTGGTCGGCTACATCGACGGCGTGGAGTGGTTCCGGTTCGACTCCGACTGCATCCAGTGCGCCCCCGGCCCGATGCACCAGACCATCCAGCTCGACAACTTCTTCGGCTCCGGGATGCAGCAGGCGTACCTGGACGTCGACTGGTCCCGCGTCTACCAGGTCTAGCCGCGACGGTGTTCCTCCGGGTGGCACTCGCCGCGGGAGCTGACCCACGTGCATCGCATGGTGGCCGTGACGTCCTCATGGCCACCATGTGGTGTTGCACCTGGACGTGAGCTGACCGTCCCCTTAGGACTTGCTGAGTGTGGCTAAAGTCACGGTATGGGAGACACGGCAGGCGATCCGCAGGAGATCGCACACTTCGCGGGCAAGGTCCTCACCAACCTCACCTCACTGACCGACTCGCTGGACACGGCCCAGCTCGGAATGACGGTGTCCGCCTCCGACTTCGGCAACAGTGACGGCGCTTCCGGCGTCAGCGACACGTACCAGGACACGATCGACGGTGGGACGGCCACCTCGTCACGGTTCACGACCGTACTCAGCTACGACATCGACGGCCTCTACCAGACCGCGTTCGCGTTGCAAGGCACCGACGAGGCCAACGCCAACCAGCTCAAGCCGATCACCTGAACAGGGAGGACAAGCCGTGGCGCGCCCGTCCATGCCCACCGCAGGCCCCGACACCGACCCGGACACCGACTTCCCCCCGGCCACCCGGTGGAACATCTGGGACCTTCAGGCCAACGCCGCGCGGCTGCGTACCGCGGCGGAGAGCTGGCGGTCGCTGGGAGAAGGACTGGACGGAGCCGCGGACGGGGTCAACGACGCCGCGGGGAAGATCACCGACTGGCGTGGCGACACCGCCGACTCCTACCGGACCCACCGCGGCAAGATCACGGGTGATCTGGGAGACACCGCGAACCACGCCGACAAGGCCGCGACCACGCTCGACGGGATCGCCGCGAACCTGGAGACGATCCAGACCGGCCTGTCGGCCTCGCTGTCCGGAGTCTCCTGCCCGTACGTCGTCGATGGCACCAAGGTGACCTTCTATCCGGCGAGCGACGCGGACGTGACGTCGATCGACAACGCCATCGCTGAGGCGAAGTCGGCGCGTTCCGACCTCGACTCCAGCCTGTCCGAAGCGGTCAGCTCGTTCACCCGGCTGCAGGGCAAGTTCACCGACCTGAGCAACGCCTGGGCCAATGCCGCCAACGGCACCCCCACCTTCACCCTGCCGGGAGACGCTCCCGGGCCGAACGGCGGGCCCGAGGTGATCCGGGACGGCAACGGGGTCATCGTGAACACCGGCAACGGCAACGACGACGTGAGGGTCACCATCGACCCCGCCACCGGAAACCGGATCCTCACCGTCAACGGCCAGAAGTACGAGGTGCCGCCCGGCACCACACTCACCGTACGGACCGGCGCCGGACACGACACGATCTCCGTACCGAAGGGCACCTCGGTCAACCTGACCGTCCTCGGCAGCGACGGCAACGACACCGTGGACACCGGCGGCGGCGACCAGACCGTGCTCGGCGGCAACGGGCACGACACGATCGGCACCGGAGACGGCAACGACCGGGTCTATTCCGGCGCCGGCAACGACACCGTCGACCTCGGCAGCGGCAGCAACGTCGCCGTCACGGGCACCGGCAACGACACCGTACGGGGCGGCCGGGACTCCGACCGGATCCGTACCGGCGACGGCGCCGACACCGTGACCGGCGGTGCCGGCAACGACAACATCGACACCGGTGCCGGCAACGACACCGCCGACGGGGGCGCCGGCAACGACAACGTCACCACCGGAGCCGGCGACGACACCGCCGACGGCGGTGCCGGCCACGACAGCGTCACCACCGGAGCCGGCGATGACAGGGCCACCGGCGGCGACGGTCACGACGTGATCAACTCCAACTCCGGCGACGACTACGTCGAGGGCGGCAAGGGCGACGACGTCATCAACACCGGAGGCGGCAACGACAACGTCAATGGTCTCAACCTCGGGATCGTCGACGCCGAGTCCGGCGGCGAGGGCGACGATGTCATCAACGGCGGCGACGGTGACGACACCATCTACGGCGGGGACGGCGCCGACACCGTGGTGCCGAGCGCCGGCAACGACCACGTCGAGGGCGGTGACGGCGACGACGTACTGCACGGCGGGACCGGAGACGACCACGTCGACGGCGGGGCCGGCAACGACGTCATCACCGGTGGCGACGGCAACGACCAGTTGCACGGTGGCGACGGCGATGACGTCATCGAAGGCGGCGACGGCGACGACAAGATCCGGGGTGGCGCGGGCGACGACCAACTCTCCGGCTCGCGGGGCAACGACCGGCTCTACGGCGAGGACGGCAACGACGCCATGTACGGCGGCGACGGCGACGACTACGTCGATGGCGGCAAGGGCGAGGACACCATCCGGGGCGGTGCCGGCGCGGACGTGGCGTACGGCGGCGAAGGCAAGGACCGGATCGACGGCGGCAAGGGCAACGACTACCTGGAAGGGTCCGAGGGCGAGGACAACCTCACCGGCGGCGCCGGCAACGACATCCTCTCCGGCGGCAGGGACAACGACCTGATGGACGGCGGGGACGGCAACGACACCTTCTACGCCGGGCACGGCAAGGACAGCGTGTACGGCGGCGCCGGCAACGACAAGGCACACGTCCAGGACGGCGGCGACCACGAAGACCACGTCTCCAGCGACGTGGAGAACGTCATCAACGTCGATTACGACCCGGACCTCGGCTCGTCGATCAAGGTCGAGGGTTCTCCGGAGTTCGTCTCCCGGGTGCAGGCCGACCTCGAGATGCTCCGCTCGTCACCGAACGGCCAACAGATGCTGCGGGCGCAGGACGACTTCAGCGACGGCTGGCTCAGCACCGGGATCGGCGGCAGCAGCCTGACCATCACCGAAACCACGGACGAGAACGGCTACGCGATACCGGGCGACGACCGGGGGATCAAATACAACCCGGCGTTCAACCTCGGCGGCTCCACCGGCGACCACCACAGCCCCCCTGCGGTGGTGCTGTACCACGAGCTTGCGCACACCTACGACTTCGCGAACGACAGCTGGGTCGACGGCACGCACCAGGGGCCCGACAACGTCGGGGTAAACAACGGCGAACGGGAGGCGGTGGGCCTGCCCATCGACCGGGACGGCGACGGCGACCTCGACGACCCGAAGGACTTCGAAGAGCACCCGTACGAGCTCACCGAGAACGGGCTGCTGGAGGAGTTCGGCTGGAAGACGCGTCCGAGATACTGACCGGCATGGTCGTACTGACGACGTCGCGCCGGGCCGTACTGGCGGCCCTGGTGCTGGCCTGCGTGGCGGCCTGCGGCACGAGCCAGCCTGCCGGCCCCGGGCCCCCCGCTCCACCCACCGATCCGTCCAGTACGCCAGCCCGGGAGCCCAGCTTGTCAGCACCGTCGGCGCCACCCGATGGGGTCAGCTTCACCGCGACGCTCACCGGCCGCAACGGAGCCATCGAGGTCAGCTACCAGGTCGTGAACGACGGCACCGAGCCGATCGTGGTGTTCAACGGCGTACCGACGGTGGACAGCCCGAACCCGGCGCCCGCCGTACCGGAGGCGTTCTACGTGATACCGCGCGGCGGGACGGCGGTACGCCTGACCAAACAGGTGTACGGGCTGCCGGAAGGGGTCACCGTGTACGCCCCGTCGGCGATCCGCGGCACCGTCGTGCCCCCCGGGGAGCGTGCCGGTGAGCGGGTCACGCTGACCGGCGAGGTACGGCCGCGCCGCCCGTACCAGGACGTCCTCGGGTACAGCGACCTGAAGCCACCGTCGTCGGTCCGTACGGTCGAGCTGTGCATCGGCGTCGCACCGGCCGACAAAGTGCGCCCCCGGGACGACTCCGACCCGGAACACCCCGGCTACGGCCACGACACGGCGACCGCCAACCAGCAGTACGTGTTCTGCTCCGGACCCCACCCGTTGGGCGTCTGAAGAGACCAGACGCGCCACCAGGCCGGTCAACAACTCGAGATCGGCTCGACACCTGAGGTGAGATCGACAACCTGCCCTGCGCCGGCGCCACCGCGCAATTAACGTGGGCAGCGATGACGATGCAGCGGGCGGGCGAAACACCGGGACGGATCCCGATCGAGGCGGTCTGGCCCGTGGTCGACTGCGGCCACCATCCGGCTAAGGCGGTGGTCGGTGAACACCTTCCGATCGCGGCGACGGTGTACCGGGAAGGCCACGACGCCCTCGGCTGCGCGGTGGTGTGGACAGAGCCGGACGGCACGGGGCGTCCGCCGCACCGGATGGCGTCCGGCGAGCCAGGCACTGACCGGTGGCACGGCGAGATCGTGCCGGACGCCCCCGGGTTGTGGACGTTCACCATCGAGGCGTGGTCGGATCCGTACCTGACCTGGAAGAACGCCATCGACAAGAAACTCGCGGCGGGCCAGGGAGCCGATGACCTGCGCAACGACCTGGAAAGGGGAGCCCGGTGCCTGACGGCCGCCGCCGAACGGGCGTCCCGATCGGACCGGGCCGCGCTGCTCGCCGCGGTACGCGCGTTGCGCAACGAACGGGAGGACGTCCCGCACCGGGTCGCGCCCGCGCTCGGGCTGGCCGACGTGATGTGGCACCACCCGGTACGCGAGCTGGTGACCCGGTCGGCGGCGTACCCGGTGTTGGTGGACCGTACCCGGGCCCTCTATGGCGCCTGGTACGAGTTCTTCCCCCGTTCCGAGGGCGCCGTGGTGCCGCACGGTGACGCGGTCGGCCCCGCGACCCACGGCACTTTCCGTACCGCGGCGAAACGGCTGCCGGCGGTCGCCGCGATGGGCTTCGACGTGGTCTACCTGCCGCCGATCCACCCGATCGGCGCGGTCAACCGCAAGGGGAAGAACAACGCCCTGGTGGCCGAGCCGGACGACGTCGGCTCCCCGTGGGCGATCGGCTCCGACGAAGGCGGCCACGACGCGATCCACCCCCAACTGGGCACCGAGGCGGACTTCAAGACATTCGTGGCCCGCGCCGGGGAGCTGGGACTGGAGGTGGCGCTGGATCTGGCGCTGCAGTGCGCCCCGGACCACCCGTGGGTCACCGCGCATCCGGAGTGGTTCACCACGCTGCCGGACGGCTCGATCGGGTACGCCGAGAACCCGCCGAAGAAGTACCAGGACATCTATCCCGTCAACTTCGACAACGACCCCGAGGGCATCTACGCCGAGGTGCTGCGGATCGTCCGGCACTGGATCGGTCTCGGGGTACGCGCGTTCCGGGTCGACAACCCGCACACCAAGCCGGTGACCTTCTGGCACCGGTTGATCGCCGAGCTGAAGCCCGAACACCCGGACGTGATCTTCCTGGCGGAGGCGTTCACCCGGCCCGCGATGATGCACGGGCTCGGCAAGATCGGGTTCACCCAGTCGTACACGTACTTCACGTGGCGTACCAGCAAGCAGGAACTGACCGACTACTGCGGTGAGCTGATCGACGCGCTTGTCCACATGCGGCCGAACTTCTGGGTGAACACCCCGGACATCCTGCACGCCACGCTGCAGCACGGCGGGCCCCCGATGTTCAAGATCCGAGCGGCGCTGGCCAGCCTGCTCACCCCGAGCTGGGGGGTCTACTCCGGGTACGAGCTGTACGAGCACGTGGCGCGACCCGGCAGCGAGGAGTACCTGGACAACGAGAAGTACCAGCTCCGCCCCCGGGACTGGGCGGCCGCCGAGCGTGAGGGCCGGAGCCTGGCGCCGTACCTGACCCGGTTGAACCAGATCCGGCGGGACAACCCGGCGCTGCACTGGATGCGCAACCTGCGGTTCCACCGGATCGACAACGACGCGTTGCTGTGCTGGTCGAAACGGCACGGCGACAACATCGTTCTGGTGATCTGCTCGTTGGACCCACACAACGTGCACTGGGGGAACACCCACCTGACGATGCCGGAGCTGGGCTTCGACTGGCATGAGCGGTTCAACGTACGGGACGAGATCACCGGCGCCACGTACGACTGGGGAGAGCACAACACCGTACGCCTGGACCCGCACCACGAGCCGGCGCACGTATTCACCATCCACCGTTACCCGTGAAGGTGGCCCCATGAAGGTGCCCGAGCCGGTCCCGCTGACCGTGACACGCGGCGAGACAAGCGGCGAGACCGGCAGCCACGTCACCGACGGCCAGGTGGTGCACCCGACCGCGGAGGATTTCCGTACCGCCCGGGTGCTGCCGGTCGACCCGCACTGGTTCAAACGCGCGGTGTTCTACGAGGTCCTGGTACGTGCCTTCTACGACTCCACCGCCGACGGCACCGGCGACCTGCGCGGCCTGGTGGAGAAGCTGGACTACCTGGCCTGGCTCGGCGTGGACTGCCTGTGGCTACCGCCGTTCTACGACTCCCCGCTGCGCGACGGCGGGTACGACATCCGCGACTTCTACAAGGTGCTGCACGACTACGGCACCGTGCAGGACTTCGCGCTGCTGCTCGACGAGGCGCACAAGCGCGGGATCCGGGTGATCACCGATCTGGTCATGAACCACACCTCTGACCAGCACCCCTGGTTCCAGGAGTCCCGGCGGGACCCGCACGGGCCGTACGGGGACTACTACGTGTGGAGCGAGACCGACACCCGGTATCCCGAGGCCAGGATCATCTTCGTCGATACCGAGGAGTCCAACTGGACCTACGACCCGGTACGCCGCGAGTTCTACTGGCACCGCTTCTTCTCCCACCAGCCCGACCTCAACTACGAGAACCCCGCGGTGCAGGACGAAATGCTCTCGGTGCTGCGGTTCTGGCTGGACCTGGGGATCGACGGGTTCCGGCTGGACGCGGTGCCGTACCTGTTCGAACGCGAGGGCACCAACTGCGAGAACCTTCCGGAGACCCACAGCTTCCTGCGACGGGTCCGCAAGGTGGTCGACGACGAGTTCCCCGGCCGGGTGCTGCTGGCCGAGGCGAACCAGTGGCCCAGTGACGTGGTGGAGTACTTCGGCGACGACGCCTCCGGCGGCGACGAGTGCCACATGGCGTTCCACTTCCCGCTGATGCCCCGGTTGTTCATGGCGGTACGCCGGGAATCCCGGTTCCCGGTGTCGGAGATCCTGGCCCAGACCCCGCACATCCCGTCCAGCTGCCAGTGGGGCATCTTCCTGCGCAACCACGACGAGCTGACCCTGGAGATGGTCACCGACGAGGAACGCGACTACATGTACACCGAGTACGCCAAGGATCCCCGGATGCGGGCGAATATCGGGATCCGGCGCCGGCTCGCGCCACTGCTGGACAACGACCGCAACCAGCTGGAGCTGTTCACGGCGATGCTGCTCTCGCTGCCCGGTTCGCCGCTGCTCTACTACGGCGACGAGATCGGGATGGGAGACAACATCTGGCTCGGTGACCGGGACGCCGTACGGACCCCGATGCAGTGGACCCCGGACCGCAACGCCGGGTTCTCGCACGCCAACCCGGGGCGGCTCTACCTTCCGGTGATCATGGACCCGATCTACGGGTTCCAAGGGGTGAACGTGGAGGCCCAGCTCAACTCGTCCACCTCGCTGCTGCACTGGACCCGGCGGATGGTGGAGGTACGCAAGCGGCATCCCGCGTTCGCCCTGGGGACGTTCCATGACCTGGGCGGCTCCAACCCGTGCGTGCTGTCCTACGTCCGGGAGTACGCCGATCCGGACCAGCCGTCGCCGGACATCGTGCTGTGCGTGAACAACCTGTCCCGGTTCCCGCAGGCGATTGAGCTGAACCTGCAGCCGTGGGAGGGGCACGTACCGGTGGAGTTGACGGGCCGGGTGCCGTTCCCGGCGGTGGGTGAACTGCCGTACCTGCTGACGCTGCCGGGACACGCCTTCTACTGGTTCCAGCTCACTCCTCGAGAGGAGACGACAGCGTGAGCCAGCTCGCCGACCCGCTCGCCACCGCCTCGCAACTCTCCGGCGACCTGGCGCAGTGGCTGCCGAACCAGCGCTGGTTCTCCGCCAAGGGACGCGGGATCACAACGGTGTCGATCGCGACGGCGACGCAGCTGCACACGATCGACAGCCCGGAACCGGTACGGCTGGACCACGTCCTGGTGGAGGTCTCGTACGCCGACGCCTCGCCGGTGGAGTGGTACCAGGTGCTCCTCGGCTACCGGCGCCAGCTGCCGGAACGGCTGGAGCACGTACGGATCGGTGAGCTACGCGACCCCGACCAGCCGATGGTGGCCTTCGACGCGCTCTGGGACACCGAACTGGCCACCGCGCTGCTGCGGCTGATCGCCTCCGGGGCGCGACGCGGCGACCTGCGATTCGGCGTCGAGGAGGGTACGACGGTCCGCAGCGGACCGGGTGACGCGGCGGAGACGGGGTTGGACGTCTCCGGCCAGGTCACCTCGCGCGTGGTCGACGCCGAGCAGAGCAACAGCAGCGTGGTCTTCAACGAGGCGGCGATCCTGAAGCTGTTCCGGCGCATCGTGCCTGGCCAGAACCCCGACCTGGAGCTCGCCCGGGCGCTGCGCAGGGTCGGCTGCGGATACGTACCGACCCTGCTGGGGGAATTCACCGGCACGCTCAGCGCGCAGCCGCCGGGTCCGGCACCTGACCCCGCAACGACGCAGGTCAGCTACGGGATGCTGACCGAGTACGCGGTGAACTCGGCCGACGGCTGGTCGATGGCCTCGGCGAGCGTACGGGACCTGATGGCCGAGGAGGATCTGCGCGCTGATGAGGTGGGCGGCGACTTCGCCGCTGAGTCGTACCGGCTCGGGGAGGCGGTGGCGGCGGTGCACGCGGACCTGGCACGGGCTCTCGGCACCGGCACCCTGGACCTGGACGGGCTGGCCACCGTGGCCGGCCAGATGGAAGCTCGACTGGCCACGGCGATCGACCTGGTGCCGGATCTGGAGCCGTACGAGGATGCGCTGCAGGAGGCGTACGCGGCACTGGCCGCCGCGCCCGCGCCGGTACCGATCCAACGGCTGCACGGCGACCTGCACCTCGGGCAGGTGCTGCGGACGCCGACCACGTGGCTCCTGATCGACTTCGAGGGCGAGCCGATCAAGCCGCTCGCCGAGCGGATCCGGCAGGATTCGCCGCTGCGGGACGTGGCGGGGATGCTGCGCTCGTTCGAGTACGCCGCGGCCCACCTGCTGCTCGCCGAGGAGCGGGAGGCTCCGCTCGGGCTCGCCGACGACCACGATGCCCAGCTGCGGTTCCGTACCGAGGAGTGGATCACCCGCAACCGGGACGCCTTCTGCGACGGGTACGCCGCCGGCGCCGGCGCGGATCCGCGCGAGGACGCGGCACTGCTGCGGGCGTACGAACTCGACAAGGCGGTCTACGAGACCGTGTACGAGACCCGCAACCGTCCGCAGTGGCTGCCGATCCCGCTGCATTCGATCGAGCGCCTCATCCGTTGATGCTCAGGATTGTCCGCTGGCGCGGCAGGCGGCGGTGGGCGCCGCCAGGTCCGCTGGTCTGCCTGGCGACGCCCGCCCCCACTCCACACGTGCCGCTGTGCCGCGGGGAGTCAGCGCACCAGGGCGCCGGTTTCCAGTGGCAGACCTGCCGCCGCCCAGTCCTCAATTCCTTCCCGGTACTTCCGGACGTTGCGGTAGCCCAGGGTGATGAGCTGCTCGGCGACCTGCCCGCTGTTCGGGCAGGAAGGGTTCGAGCAGTACGTGACGATCGCCGCTGACGTGTCCGGCAGCAGCGCGGCTGCCTGGTCGGCCACGTCTGCCGCTACCAGCGGGACCGCGCCCGGCAGGTGTCGCTGCTCGTAGTACGACCCGCCGAGGGCGTCGAGGACGGTGACCGCCCCGGCGTCGATCTCCGCCGCGAGTTCCTGCCGTGAGATCAGAGCAACCACGAGTACCTCCATGAAGTAATCGGACCATGGTCCGGTTGTCATGCGTCGACACTACCGGACTGCGGTCCGGTTGCCCAGTGAGCCGCCTTACACTTGCTCATGGCCGAATTGATCCCACTCGCCAGGCCCACCCAGGAACGCGCCGACGCCGCGCGCAACCGCGCACGGATCCTGCAGGCGGCCAGCCGGCTCTTCGCCGAGGGCGGCATCACCGGCATCTCGATGGACGCGGTCGCCGCGGAAGCCGGCGTCGGCAAGGGCACGCTGTTCCGGCGGTTCGGCAGCAAGGCCGGGCTGGCCGTCGCGCTACTGGACGAGCGGGAACGGGATCTGCAAGAGGCGATGCTGTCCGGCCCCTCACCACTCGGGCCAGGAGCGCGGGCCGCTGATCGGCTCCGGGCATTCGCGGCCGGGTACCTGCAGTTCCTGGAGCGGCATCTGGATCTGGTACGCCTCTCCGAGACGTCACATCCGGGCGCCCGGTACCAGATCGGTGCCTACCGGTTCTGGCACGCCCACGTCAGCGTGCTGCTCGCCGAGATCAACCCCGGGCTTGACGTCCCGTACGTCGCACACGCCCTGCTGGCGCCCCTCGCGGCCGACCTCAACCAGGCCCTGACCAGTGACGATTTCTCGTTCCAGCGGATCCGGGACGGGTTCGACGCGCTGCTCAGGGTCATCACCGAGGGCGGCGGCAAGTGAACGATTGGCACGTCACGCGTGCGACCCACCGTCCCGTGTGGTGCGATCGAACCAGGTGAGGTGAGCAACCCCCGCCAGCGGGCAGACCAGGCAGGGTGTGCGCGGCGTGGCGGACGGAGGTAGGAGGACGTGTGCCCGCGGTGACCGAGCGAGACCCGTACCCGTGGCCGTCGGGTCTCGGGGAGGTGGACCTGCATCTGATCGCCGAGGGTCGTCACGAGAAGTTGTGGGCCGTCCTGGGTGCGCATCCCCGTCAGTACGGCGACACCGCCGGCGTCGGGTTCGCGGTGTGGGCCCCGAACGCGAAGTCCGTCCAGGTGATCGGGGACTTCTCAGGTTGGGGGGTGTACGACGGGATCCCGATGCGGCATCGCAGCGCCGGGGTGTGGGAGATTTTCGTACCAGGCGCCCACAGCGGGCAGCACTACCGCTACCGGATCGAGGGACCGGCCGGAGTCCACCGGGACAAGACCGACCCGTTGGCGAGTGCCACCGAACGTCCACCCGGAAACGCCTCGGTGATCTACCAGTCGGACTACACCTGGGGGGACGCGGGCTGGCTGGCCGAACGCGCCGGCTCCCCGTGGCATGCCCGCCCGGTGTCCATCTACGAGGTGCATCTCGCCTCGTGGCGGCCCGGCCTCGGCTACCGCGAGCTCGCCAGCGAACTCGTCGACTACGTACGCGAGCTCGGTTTCACCCACGTGGAGCTACTACCCGTCGCCGAACACCCGTACGGCGGGTCCTGGGGGTATCAGGTCACGTCGTACTACGCCCCGACCGCGCGGTTCGGGAAGCCCGACGACTTCCGGTTCCTGGTCGACTCGCTGCACCAGGCCGGCATCGGGGTGATCCTGGACTGGGTCCCGGCGCACTTCCCGCGCGACGAATGGGCCCTCGCCAGGTTCGACGGCACCCCGCTGTACGAACACCCCGACCCGCGCCGCGGCGAACAACCCGACTGGGGCACGTACGTGTTCGACTACGGCCGCCCCGAGGTGCGCAACTTCCTGGTCGCGAACGCGCTGTACTGGCTGGAGGAGTTCCACGTCGACGGGCTGCGCGTCGACGCGGTCGCCTCGATGTTGTACCTCGACTACTCCCGCAAACCCGGCGAGTGGGAACCGAACATCCACGGCGGCCGGGAGAACCTGGAAGCGGTGTCGCTGCTGCAGGAGACGAACGCGACCGCGTACCGGGAACACCCCGGCATCATGATGGTCGCCGAGGAGTCCACCGCGTGGCCAGGGGTCTCCCGGCCCACCGACGCCGGCGGCCTCGGGTTCGGCTTCAAGTGGAACATGGGTTGGATGCACGACACCCTCGGCTACGTCGCCACCGACCCGATCTTCCGGCAGTACCACCACAACCAGCTGACGTTCGCGATGACGTACGCCTGGAGCGAGAACTTCGTCCTTCCGATCAGCCATGACGAGGTGGTGCACGGCAAGGGGTCGCTGCTGGACAAGATGCCGGGTGAGAAGTGGCAGAAGCTGGCGAATGTACGCGCGCTGCTCGGGTACATGTGGGCGCACCCCGGCAAACAGTTGCTGTTCTCCGGCTGCGAGTACGCCCAGTCGTCAGAGTGGAGCGAGGAGAACGGCCTGAACTGGGGTGCCCTGAACGACCCCGGGCACGCCGGAGTACAGCGTCTGGTGGCCGCCCTGAACCAGGTCTACCGGGACACCCCGGCACTGTGGACCCGGGACGTGGAACCCGGCGGCTTCGGCTGGATCGATCCGGACGACGCCGCCGCGAACGTCTTCTCGTTCCTCCGGTACGACACCGACGGCGCTCCGCTGGCGTGCCTGGCCAACTTCTCCGGTATGCCCCACGAGCGGTACCGGGTGGGGTTGCCGAGAACCGGACGCTGGAACGAAGTGCTCAACACCGACGCCAGCGAGTACGGCGGATCCGGCGCCGGGAACCTCGGCGGCGTGGACGCCGTACCGGAACCGTCGCACAACCAGCCGGCGTCGGCGACCGTACACCTGCCGGCGCTGAGCGTGATCTGGCTCAAACCCGCCTGACCTGCATGCCGGGGCGGTACCCGTGACAGCTACGCCGGGTGGGTTGCCGAGCCGCGTACCAACGTACGGATCTGGCGTAGCACCACCGACAGAGCCGCAAGGTCAGCGCGGGACTCCGCGAACTCGCCGATCGCGTTTCTGGCCCGGGCGATGTTGGACGCGTTCGCCTGCTCCCAGGCGTCGATCCGTTCCTCCACGGACAGTTCGCCCGGCGTCGCCTGCAGGACCTCGGTGGTGAGCGCGGCGAGCGCGGCGTACAGGTCGTACCGCAGCGCCATCCGGGCAAGGGTCTGCCAGCGGTCCTCCCGGGGCAGCGCTGACACCTTGTCCAGCAGCGCGTCGCCCCGGAACCGCTCCGACAGGACGTAGTAGACGCCGGCGACATGGTCCACGTCGCTGCTGGTGTCGTGCGCCACCTCGACCACGTCGAGCAGACCGAAGCCGTACATCAACCGGGTCGACCAGCTGGCGATGTCTTCCGGCACACCGTCG
>JBOGDK010000047.1:0-18181 GCA_050701795.1 Micromonosporaceae bacterium | reverse complement strand
CCAGAGCCGGGTCCTTGAAGCTGGCGCCCTTGGTCATCAGCATGATCATCGCTACCAGGATCGCGATCAGGCCGAGCAGTTCGATGATCAGCAGTGCGACCCACATGGCGGCACTGAGCGGGGAGTCGTTGGTTTCGTCGGTGAGGTTGGTCATGTACGTACCGAACCCGGCCAAACCCCCGCAGCTGAGCCGCATCAGTGTTGACGCGGAACCCGCGAGCCAGATCAGCACCTTGCCCCCCACGCTGCGACGCAGTGCGAGGATGGCGCCGCCGGTCAGGCCCGCCGAAATGATCAGGTTGATGCCGATCATGAAGCCGAATATGACCTTGAAGACTTCGATCTCTTCGGCGTCGAGGCCCGCCCCAGGGGCGTCCATCTGCTGCAGCATGTAGACCGCGACGATCGCCTCGATGACGGCGAGCGCGATCGCCAGCATGGTCAGCCCGACGGCCGCCTTGACAGTGCCCGTGGTGCCGCCGCTCGACGCGCCGCCTGGCGTCGATGGCGCGTGCTGGCCCCAGTGGCTCATACGTCCCCCAACTGCCCGGATGTGGATCAGCGCCACACTCTATCCACCCGGGCCTGGTCGGTGGTGCGCCGCGTCCGGATGGGGACCGGGATCCGGGATACGAGATCGCTGGTCGCGGGGCAGGTCCGTACCGGTGGCGACGCTCCGAGTGCGGGCGCATGCTGTGCGCAAGGGTTGAGGGCACCCAGGTACGGGTGCGACGGCGGCCCCGGGGGTTCGATCGGGAAATGGGGGGTTCGAATGACGACAGCGCGCGACATCATGCACATGGGCGTCGAATGCATAGCCGAGGACGACACTCTGTTCACGGCCGCCCGGAAGATGCGCGACATGGACGTGGGTGCGTTGCCGATCTGTGGTGACGACAACCGGTTGCACGGCATCATCACCGACCGGGACATCGTGATCAGGTGCTGCGCTGAGGGTCGCAACCCGTCGGAGGTCAAAGCGCGCGAGTTCGCGCAGGGCAACCTGCACTGGGTCGAGTCGAACGCGGACGTCGACGAGGTGCTCGACAAGATGCGGCAACACCAGGTGAAGAGGCTGCCGGTGATCGAGAATCACCGTCTGGTGGGCATGATCAGTGAGGCGGATCTGGGAAGCCGCCTGTCCGAACGTCAGGTCGCCCACTTCGTGGAGGACGTCTACGCCGCGAGCCGGGGTGGCCGTGGCGGCAGAGCAGGGGGGGAGAAAGCGCCGTCGGGGAGCCGCTCGTCGATGCCATGACAGACCACGCCGCCGGGCATCGGCCCGCCCCGCCGGCACGCCGCGGGACGGGTCGATGCCTGTGCCGCCGTTCCCGTCAGCCGAGCAGGTCCGGTCGCCCGCCGGGGGAGGGGTGGCGCAGCCGGTGGAGCCGCTCGGTCAGTCCGGCGGACAACAGCAGTTCACTGGTGTGGTCGTACGCCAGACCGAGATACCCCCGCGGCACCCCGAGGCCGTCGGCGATCCGGGCGAGCAGGTCGTAGGAGATGACCCGCCGACCGGAGAGGATCTCCGATACGTCGGACTGGGACTGGCCGGTGAGGGCCGCGATCCGGCGCTGAGCGACTCCGGCTCGTTGCAGTAGCCCGTATACGCCTCCGATGTCCCGTACGCAGAGTGCGGCCCGCATCGGCGGGCTCTCCCAGATCGCTGGGTCGACGGACATCTCCGTTATGTTGATCTTCACCCCGGGTCCCCCTGTGGTCACGCCCCCCGCGAGAGCAAACCACGTGGCTGTGACGTACCGGGATGCGCTGTCCCACGGTGTGGACGTGGTCGGGCCGGTACGACGGCACACGTGACCCGAATTGCCTAGTAGACAAGTAGGGATTGCTGTTAACGTACTGGCATGACAGCAGGCGCACCCGTCCGGCGTACCGGCAACACCGCCGTACGCCGCCGCTGTTGTCGCTGCCGCCGCGCCCACTAGCAACTCCGACGGCCGATGTCGCGACGCCGTTCAGGCAGGCAATCGGCGAGCTGGGCAGTCTCAATCCGCCACGCCAGGGCCAGGCACCCGCGGGGCCAGGCGCGCCGCGCGGTGCGGCTGAGTCCGGTGGTGCGACGAGGCCGAGCCCCCCGATGCGTTTGAGGCGCGAGAGCTGAATGCCGTCAGGCGCCAACCGTCGCCACGCTCGTCGCATCGACCTGCCCATCCACGCCTGGCGACCCGGCGATACCAGATGGCCCACACGCAGGCGCCGGGGCGACCGCGCCCACGCAACCAGACCGCTCACCACGATGCGTTCAGCTACGAGAAGGAAGACTCCTCATCACCACATCAACCAGCCACGTCAGGACCGCCCGGTCGCACCTCGCCGACCTCGCCCGGGAGTACGCCGCTGATCCCGACTCCTGGCCCTTGGCGCCGCGGTTCGATCTGCGCGAACGGTGGTACGTACGGCTCTCCGCGCAGCGCGGGTACGAGGTCTGGCTGCTCAGCTGGATGCCCGGTCAGGGCACCGAGCTGCACGACCACGGCGGCTCTGCCGGAGCATTCACCGTGGTACGTGGCCTGCTCACCGAGGCCACCGTGGTGTATCCGAGATCCTCGCTTCCGCGTCGCGCCCTGCGCTGCTACCCGCCGGTACGCGCCTTCGGCCGGCGGCACATCCACCGCGTCGTGAACCTCGGCACCGAGCCGGCGGTTAGTGTCCACGTGTACGCGCCCGCGATCACCAGCATGACCCGGTACCGCCTCGACCCGGACGGACTCAGAATGGTCGGCGTACAGAGCGCCGGGGAGGACTGGTGACCCCGGCACCGGCGGGCAGCCGTACGGTCGATGAGCTGCTCGCCGAGGCGCGGTGCGGGTTGGTGCGGCTCACCCCGTACCAGGCGCACACCGAGCAGCGAGCGGACGCCGTACTGGTCGACATCCGGCCGGCGGCACAGCGCGCCGCCGAGGGTGAGATCCCCGGCGCATTGACCGTCGAGCGCAACGTCCTGGAGTGGCGGTTCGATCCGGCGTCCGGGGCCCGGCTGCCGGAGGCGGGATACCACATTCGTGTGATCGTGTTCTGCTCCGAGGGGTACACCTCGTCGTTGGCTGCCGCCTCGCTGCAGCGACTGGGCGTAAAGCGGGCGACCGATATCATCGGTGGCTTCGTCGCCTGGCGGGCGGATGGCCTACCTACGGTCCAGCCGGACGGGCATCAGTGCCGTCCGGGGGCGTCCGCGGGTCCCGGCTGACAGGATGGGGACGTGGATCTGGTCTCTGTGCAGGACGTACAGGCCGCCGTGGAAACACTGACCGGGGTTGCGGTACGCACCCCCGTGATGCCGGTGCCGGGGGTGCGGGGGCTGTGGCTGAAGCTGGAGAACGAGCAGCCCATCGGGGCGTTCAAGGTACGGGGGGCGTACCACGCGATCGCCCGGCTCCCTGAAGGGCGGCGGGCGCGGGGGGTGATCACCCATTCCTCCGGCAACCACGGGCAGGCGGTGGCGTACGCCGCGCGCGCGTTCGGCGTGCCCGCCGTGGTGGTGATGCCGGAGGGCAGCGTCCCGCTGAAGGTCGACCGGGTACGTGCCCGCGGCGGCGAGGTGGTGATCGTCCCCGCCGCGGACCGGAAGTCGGCTGCCGAGCGGATCGCCGCCGAGCGGGGGCTGACCTTCATCCCGCCGTACGACCACCGTGACGTGATCGCGGGGCAGGGCACGGTCGGCCTGGAGATCATCGAACAGCTGCCTGACGTCGAGGTGATACTGGTGCCGGTGGGGGGCGGTGGCCTGATCTCCGGTATCGCCACCGTGGTGAAGGGGCTCCGGCCGGACATCGCCGTGATCGGCGTGGAGCCGGAGCTGGCCGCGGACGCCGCCGACAGCCTGCGCGCCGGTCACCTGGTGCCGTGGAGCGTGCGGGATCGGGGCCGTACGGTCGCCGACGGGGTACGTGCCGACATCAGCGAGCTGACGCTGGTACACATCTTGGCGCGGGTGGACGACATCGTCACGGTCTCCGAGGACGACATCAGGCACGCCGTGGTGACCCTGGACGGTTCCGCGGCGGTGACGGCCGAGCCCAGCGGGGCGCTCGCCGCCTCGGCGTACCTGCGGCACGCCGGGGAGTTGCCCGTGGGGCGTACCGTCGCGGTCGTTTCGGGCGGCAACATCGACCCAGCGTTACTCCGTGTGCTGCTGAGCCAGTGATCAGGAGTGGTGCCGGTCACGCAGAGTTGACACGGTAGGGATACTGAGGCGGTTGTCGCGTCACCTACGGGGGAGTGTCATGGCCCGCCGCGCTGCCGGATTTGTCGGTCACACCATGTTCCTGAGCCGCTGGCTGCAGGCGCCGCTGTACCTCGGCCTGATCGTGGTGCAGGCCGTGTACGCCTGGCGGTTCGGGGTGGAGTTGTGGCATCTCGCGCACGAGGTGTTCGCGCCGGAGCCCGGGCACGTGCTCACCGAGTCCCAGGTCGTGATCGCCGTACTCGGCCTGATCGACATCGTGATGATCGCCAACCTGCTGATCATGATCATCGTGGGTGGCTACGAGACCTTTGTCTCGCGGATCGACCTCGACGGTCACCCGGACCGCCCGGACTGGCTCTCCCACGTCAACGCGAACGTCCTCAAGGTCAAGCTCGCGATGGCGATCATCGGTATCTCCTCGATCCACCTGCTGAAGACGTTCATCCAGGCCGGGTCGATCGGTCAGAAGTCCAGCGAACTGGCGCAGCAGCCGCCGACGGTCGAGGCCGTAATGTGGCAGACCATCATCCACACCGCGTTCCTGGTGTCCGCGCTGGTCCTGGCCATGATCGACCGGATGATGGCGCACCACCAGAGTCACCCGGCCGAGACACCGACCGACGCGCCGGTCAGCCCGGCGCCCACCGCCGCGCGGCAGCCGGACCCAGACAACCACGGTTCCGGCGACAACCACCGCAGCACCGAGCCCAGCCACACCGGCTGACCCAGGGCATCCAAGGCCGAGCCCAGCCGGGCTGGCTGGCCCACCAGGCCGCGGACGTCTGCCTGGTCACACCCTCCCCGGCCAGCGCCAGGCCCACGGCGGCGCGGCCGCTCAGGCGGAGCCGGAGGTACCCGCGTCGATGATCCAGGCGAGCACGAACGCCTGTTCCCGCCACGCGTCGTACCGCCCGCTCGGCCCGGCGTGTCCGGCACCCATCTCGGTCTTCAGCAGGAATGGTCCGCCCTGACCGGTCGCCCGTAGCCTGGCGATCCACTTCGCCGGCTCGTGGTAGAGCACCCGGGTGTCGTTCAGGCTGGTCGCCGCCAGGATCGCCGGGTACGGCTTCGCCGCCACATTCTCGTACGGCGAGTACGACTTCATGTACGCGTACACCTCGGGGTCGGCGAGCGGGTTGCCCCACTCCTCCCACTCCACCACGGTGAGCGGCAGTGACGGGTCCAGGATCGAGGTCAGCGGATCCACGAACGGCACCTCCGCCACCAGGGCGCCGAACGCGTCGGCGGCCAGGTTCGCCGCCGCGCCGATCAGCAGACCGCCCGCGCTGCCGCCCCGGCCGACCAGGCGGTCCGGTGTGGTCCAGCCGGCGGAGACCACATGCCGGGCGCAGGCGACGAAATCGGTGAAGGTGTTCTTCTTGTGGCCGAACTTGCCGTCCTCGTACCAGTGCCGGCCCATCTCGCCGCCACCCCGTACGTGTGCCACCGCGAACACGAACCCACGGTCCAGCAACGACAGTCTCGGGATCGCGAACCAGGGGTCCATGCTGGCTTCGTAACTGCCGTAGCCGTACAGCAGGAACGGGTTGCCGCCGTCGCGTGCGGTGCCGCGCCGGCACACCAGTGAGATCGGCACCCGGGTGCCGTCATCTGCGAGGGCCCATTCGCGGTGCTGTTCGTACTGGTCGGGGTCGTAGCCGCCGAGCACCGGCTCTCGCTTGCGGAGCACCAGTTCCTTGCTCGCCGGATCGAAGTCGTACACCGAACGGGGGGTCACCAGGGACTGGTACGACAGCCGGTAGAGCCGGCTGCGGTACTCCAGGTTGGCGCCAGGGCTCACGGTGTACAGCGGTTCCGGAAAGCTGATCTCGTACGGCTCGCCGGTCGCGGGCAGTACCCGTAGGCCGGTGAGCCCGTCGCGCCGGAAGTACACCACGAGGTGGTCGGCGAACGCGTCGACGTCCAGCAGCCGGGTGTCGTCGCGGTGCCCGATCACGGGGCTCGCCGCGGCGGGATCAGTCACTGGGGCGGTGTCGAGCTGGAAGTTCGGGGCACCGGCGTTCTGCAGGATCAGGAACTGCTCGCCGTGGTGCTCGACGGCGTACTCGACGCCCTGCCGCCGGGGCAGCACCACGGTGGGTGTCGCGTCCGGCTGGTCGGCCGGGAGGTAGCGCACCTCGCTGGTCACCTTGCTGTTGATGTCGATCAGGAGGTACGCCTCGCTGCGGGTCACGTCGACGTCGACCCAGAACCGCTCGTCCGGTTCCTCGTACACGATCACGTCGTTGCCGGCGTCGGTGCCGACCCGGTGCCGCCACACCCGGTACGGCCGCCACTGCTCGTCCACCGTCAGGTAGAGCAGGGTCTGCCCGTCGGCCGCCCACGCCGAGCCGTAGAAGGTGTCGGGCACCTCGTCGGGCAGGGTCTCGCCGGTGCTCAGGTCCTTCACCCGCAGCGTGAACCGTTCGTTGCCCTCGAAGTCCGTGGAGTACGCCAGCATCCGCCCGTCGGGGCTCACGTCCGCCGTACCGAGCGCGAAGAAGTCCGAGTCGCCGGCCAGCAGGTTGCCGTCCAGCATCACCTGTTCGCCGTCCGGCACCCCTTCGATCCCCGGTGGGGCGGTCTCGTCCGGCGACGCGGGAAGCCGGCACTGCAGGGCGTACTGCCTGCCCTCCTCGGTGCGGGTGTAATACCACCAGGCGCCCTTGCGTACCGGCACCGACAGGTCGGTCTCCTGGGTGCGGGTCCTGATCTCGTCGAAGATCTGTTCCCGCAGCGTGGCCAGGTGCGCCGTGGCCGCCTCGGTGTGCTCGTTCTCGGCCTTCAGGTACGCCAGTGTGTCCGGATCCTCCCGGTCGGCGAGCCACGCGTACTCATCGACGTCCGTGTCGCCGTGGTGGGTACGGGTCGTCGGTACGCGCTTGGCCACTGGAGAGTCACTCATGCCGCCGAACGCTACCCAACGCGGGCCGGGCGCGAGCGGCGGCCGACGGTTCAGGCAGATCGTGGACGGGGACCGGGGGGTCAGTCCGGCAGCGGGTATCGCAGTACGGCGGCCACTCCGTCGGTGACGGTCGGGTCGCCGTTGCGGAGCAACTCCAGCCGCGCGCCCGTGGCGACGCAGGCGCGGATCAGGGCGGCGTCGGCGCGGTCAGCGGCGTACTCCTCGACGCCGAGGCGTTCCAGCTCGGTCTTGGTCACCGCGAGGTCGGTGCCGCCGTGGCCCACCCACACCTCCGGGCGGCCGATGCCGGGATCCAGGTGCGCGGCGGGGTCCAGCAGGAGCGTGTCGACGCCGCCGGCGCGTACCGCCTCGATCACCTTCTCGACGCCTTCCGCGGCGCGTTCGGCGTGGCCGCGTTCGGTGACGAACCTGTCCATCAACCGGGTGTGTGCCTGCTGGGTGTGCTCGGCGGCGAGCCGGGCCGCCTCCTCCCGCAGCGGCGCGTCGGCGGCTCCCGCGGCGCGGCTGCCGTGCTCGGTCTCGACGATCATCTTGCGTACGCCGGTGGGGGCGGCCTCCGCGATCGCGGCACGGGCACGTACGTCGCCGGCGAGCAGCACCAGGCTCGCCCGATGCCGGGTCGCCAACCGGGACACCGCGTTCGCCACCAGGCCCGCGTTGTGTTCCCACTGGTTCTCGGCACGTTGCTGGATCCGGCGGTGCGACCAACCTTGCCCCTGCGGTTTGTGCAGCGGGCTGTCGGCACCGTCCACGACGGTGACATCCTCCTTGCCGTCCACGATCACGTGGATGTCGGCGCCCACCCGGTTCGCGACCACCAACAGGTGGGGTACGGGCTGCTGCTCGTACCCCAACAGGGGGAGCAGATGGGGTAACGGCGCCCAGCGGGCGTCGTCGGCGGCGAGCTCCGGCACTCCTGGCGGCGGCGCGGTGCGCAACGGGCGGTCCAGCAGTACGCCGTCAGCGCCCGCCACGACCGCCCGTCCCTGGGCGGTGACGGCTCCGGGACGCCGGGGCAGGATCGTTTCCTGGACCGCCGCGACCGCGGCGCCGTCCGCTCCGGCCTGGCGCAGCTGTTGTGCCAGCGCCTGCCAGCGCAGACCGACCTGGAGTGCGGCGTCCTCAGCCACGCGCCGGCTCTGCAGGTACGCCGTCACGTACGGACCCTCACCCCGGTAGGCCCCGGCGATGAATCCGAGATCCACTCCTGCTCCCTCCCAGAGCGTCTCCAGAAAGATGTTTCCGGAGTGGGCAACTGGTAAACGCCGCCCTGACCTGCCGATACGGGTGCGAACCGGTTCCGGCCGGCGCACCATGAGGGGATACGTCACACGTGGAGGGGCCGAGATGGCCATTCGTGAGGCCAAAGACCGTGACGTCGCCATCCTGACGCGGCGCGGCGAGTTCTATCCCGGGCCGGTGCACCGGCCGGTACGCGGCAGCCGGCTGGGGCGCGTGCTGCGTACCACTGACGCCAAGGAAATCGGCAAGATGTACCTGGTCACGGCGTTCGGGTTCTTCGGCGCGGGCGGCTTCATGGCGTTGCTGATGCGGGCCGAGCTGGCCCGGCCGGGCCAGCAGTTCCTGTCGAACGAGCAGTACAACCAGTTGTTCACCATCCATGGCACGGTCATGCTGCTGCTGTTCGCGACCCCGATCCTGTTCGCCTTCGCCAACCTGGTGCTGCCGTTGCAGATCGGCGCCCCGGACGTCAGCTTCCCCCGGCTGAACGCGCTGTCGTACTGGTTGTTCCTGTTCGGCGGGCTGGTGGTGATGGGCGGCTTCATCACCCCCGGCGGTGCCGCCGACTTCGGGTGGTACGCGTACGCCCCGCTCAACGGCATCGAGAACTCACCGGGGATCGGCAGCGACATGTGGGCGATCGGCCTGGTGATCTCCGGTCTCGGGACGATCCTGGGCGCGGTCAACATGGTGACCACCATCCTGACCCTGCGGGCACCCGGGATGACGATGTTCCGGATGCCGATCTTCACCTGGAACATCCTAGTGACCAGCCTGATGGTGCTGATGGTGTTCCCGATGCTGGCGGCGACCCTGCTCGCGCTGGAGGCCGACCGGCAGCTCGGCGGCCACGTGTTCGACCCGGACACCGGTGGGGCGCTGCTCTGGCAGCACCTGTTCTGGTTCTTCGGTCATCCCGAGGTGTACATCGTGGCGCTGCCGTTCTTCGGGATCATCACCGAGGTGATCCCGGTGTTCAGCCGGAAGCCGATCTTCGGCTACAAGACCCTGGTGTTCGCCACCTTCGCGATCGCCGCGTTGTCGATGACGGTGTGGGCGCACCACATGTTCGCCACCGGTCAGGTGCTGCTGCCGTTCTTCTCGTTCATGACCTTCCTGATCGCCGTACCGACCGGGATCAAGTTCTTCAACTGGATCGGGACGATGTGGCGGGGACAGTTGACGTTCGAGACCCCGATGCTGTTCGCGATCGGCTTCCTCAGCACGTTCCTGCTGGGTGGCCTGTCCGGGGTGCTCCTGGCCAGCCCGCCGGTGGACTTCCACGTCAACGACACGTACTTCGTGGTGGCGCACTTCCACTACGTACTGTTCGGGACGATCGTGTTCGCGGTGTTCGCCGGGGTGTACTTCTGGTTCCCGAAATTCACCGGCCGGTGGTACGACGAGCGCCTCGGCAAGGTGCACTTCTGGCTCACCGTGATCGGGTTCCACGCCACGTTCCTGGTGCAGCACTGGCTGGGCAACGAGGGGATGCCCCGCCGGTACGTCGACTACCTGTCCTCCGACGGCTTCACCACGTTGAACACCATCTCCACGATCGGTTCGTTCATCCTGGGGATCTCCACGCCGGTGTTCCTGTGGAACATGTGGAAGTCGTACAAGTTCGGAGCACTGGTGAAACGCGACGACCCGTGGGGGCACGGCAACTCCCTGGAGTGGGCCACGTCGTCCCCGCCGCCGCGCCACAACTTCGTCGAGCTGCCGCGGATCCGCAGCGAGCGCCCGGCGTTCGACCTGCACTATCCGCACCTCGTGGAGGAGATGGCGCACGCCGAGGCGGACCACGTGGTCGCCGGTGAACGTCCCAGCCCGGAGCGCGCGGGTGGCGTGACCGACCAGATCGACCCGCTCCGGGACGCTGGTGGTGACGAACGGGGTTAGGGTTTCGCGGCATGGACGCTGACGTGATTGTGGTCGGGGCTGGGCTCGCGGGGCTGGCCGCCGCCGCTGAGCTCGCCGACGCTGGGCGCCGGGTGCTGGTGGTCGACCAGGAGCCGGAGACGAACTTCGGGGGGCAGGCGTACTGGTCTTTCGGGGGGTTGTTCTTCGTCGACTCGCCCGAACAGCGCCGGATGGGGATCCGGGACTCCAAGGACCTGGCGTGGCAGGACTGGCTCGGCAGCGCCGGTTTCGACCGGGACACCGACGAGTGGGCACGCCGGTGGGCGGAGGCGTACGTCGAGTTCGCCGCCGGGGAGAAGCGCCCCTGGCTGCACGCCATGGGCGTCCGGTGGTTCCCCGTCGTCGGGTGGGCCGAGCGGGGCGGGTACGACGCCACCGGGCACGGCAACTCCGTACCGCGGTTCCACATCACCTGGGGCACCGGGCCCGGCATCGTGGCCCCGTTCCAGCGGCGGGTACGCGACGCGGTGGCGAAAGGGCTGGTCACGCTCAAGTTCCGGCACCGGGTGGACGAGCTGACCGTCACCGGGGGCGTCGTGGACGGGGTGCGTGGCGCCGTACTGG
Organism: Micromonosporaceae bacterium; assembly: GCA_050701795.1. GTDB lineage: Bacteria > Actinomycetota > Actinomycetes > Mycobacteriales > Micromonosporaceae > WHSM01. The sequence goes on along the minus strand of JBOGDK010000047.1, from coordinate 7,319 downwards.
AACCCAGCGACGCCGCCCGCGGTGAAGCCAGCTCCCGCCAGGCGGCCGGGGATTTCACGTTGCGGGCGCAGGCCGTGATCGTCACCTCCGGCGGCATCGGCGGGAACCATGACCTGGTACGCGCCAACTGGCCGTCCCGCATGGGATCGGCGCCTGAAAACATGATCTCCGGCGTACCGGCCCATGTGGACGGCCGGATGCTGAACATCACGGAGGCGGCGGGCGGCCGGTGCGTCAACGCCGACCGGATGTGGCACTACGTGGAGGGCATCCAGAACTGGGATCCGATCTGGCCGAGGCACGGGATCCGGATCCTGCCGGGCCCGTCGTCACTGTGGTTCGACGCCCTGGGCAGGCGGCTGCCGGTGCCGTTGTTCCCCGGTTTCGACACCCTCGGCACCCTGGAACACCTGATGTCCACCGGGTACGACTACAGCTGGTTCGTACTCACCCAGAAGATCATCGAGAAGGAGTTCGCCCTCTCCGGCCAGGAGCAGAACCCCGACCTGACCGGCAAGAGCATCCGTGGCGTGCTGGGGCGGATCCTTCCGGGGCCGACCGCTCCGGTGAAGGCCTTCATGGACCGCGGTGCCGACTTCGTGGTCCGCGACTCGCTGCCCGAGCTGGTCAAGGGGATGAACGCGATCACCGGGTCGGACCTGATCGACGTCGCCGACCTGGAACGCCAGATCGTCGCCCGGGACCGGGAGATCGACAATACGTTCACCAAGGACCTGCAGGTCACGGCGCTGCGCGGGGCTCGCAACTATCGCGGCGACAAGCTGGTACGGGTCGCGAGCCCGCACCGCATCCTGGATCCGAAGGCGGGGCCGCTGATCGCCGTACGGCTGCACGTGCTCACCCGTAAGTCGCTCGGTGGGCTGCAGACCGACCTGGAATCCCGGGTGCTGCGCGCCGACGGGTCACCGCTGCCCGGGGTGTACGCCGCCGGAGAGGTCGCCGGGTTCGGTGGCGGCGGGGTGCACGGCTACCGGTCCCTGGAAGGTACGTTCCTGGGCGGCTGCCTGTTCTCGGGTCGTACCGCCGGGCGGGCCGCCGCCGCGGCCACCGCGTGACACCAGCGGCTACAGCGCCCGCGCGGTGACCAGGCAGAGATCGTCGTACGGCTGGCTGCCGAGCTTGTCGTTGACCTGGGCGACGAGGGCGTCGATGTCGTCGAGGTCGACCTCGTGACCGGCGCGGAGCAGCACCTCCAGGCCGTCCGCGGTGCTGGTGTTGCGGCGTACCACCAGGCCGTCGGTGTACAGCAGCAGCCGCTCGCCGGGGTCGATGGTGAGCTCCGTGTCGGGATAGGTGGTGTCCTGCACCGCTCCGATCGGCACCCCGACGGAGCCGGTGAGTTCTTCGGCGTCCTGGTTGCCGGAATACCGGATCGGCGTCGCCTGCCCGGCCGCCGCCCACCGGAATCGCCGGTTGCGCGGCGTGAAATCGGCGATGCCGAGCGTCGCGAGCCGGTCCGGGTCGAGGTCGTACAGCATCCGGTTCAACGCGCCGAGCAGCTCGCCCGGCGACATCCCGAGCACCGCGTACGCGCGGACCGCGCTGCGCAGCTGGGTCGCCGCGGTGGTGGCAGGCAGCCCGCTGCCGGCGACGTCGCCGACCACGAGCAAGGTGCGCCTGTCCGGCATCGGGATCACGTCGAACCAGTCGCCGGCCACATGCCCGGAGCGCTCCGGGGACCGGCACAGCCCGCGTACCGCCAGTCCGGGTGTGGTGGCGAGCTCGGGGGCCACCGGCAGTACGGCGTCCCGCAGCGACGCGGCGGCGTGCCGTTCGGACTCCAGCCGTAGCCGCTGGGAGGCCAGGGCCTCCTCGGCGCGGCGGAGCCGGGCCTCGGCTGCCCGTTCCTCACTGACGTCCCGGACGGTGCCGCTGATCGCGTACACCGTGGAGTCCTTGACCACCGGCTCGGCGCGGATCCGCAACCGGGTGCCGGCCTTGTGGCCCGCCAGCCGGAACTCCAGCTCGGCGATCCGGCCGGCGAGCAGCCGGTTCAGCGCGTTCTGCATCCCCAGCCAGTCGTCGGGGTGTATGTAGTCCTGCAGTTCCTCCAGCCCGGCCGCGCGCTGCTGCGGATCCCTGCCGAACAGCCGGTACATCTCCGGCGACCACCGCAGGTCACCAGAGCGCAGGTTCCACCAGAACGAGCCGGCCCGCGCGATACCTTCCGCCTGGAGCAACTGGACGTGCAGCAGGTCCGCGTCGGTACGCACCCGCCAGACCGCCAACACCCGGTCCGCGATCCGGGTGGCGTTCGCCGCGAACGTGTACGACTCCCTGGTGCCCTCGTTCTCGGCGGCGATGTGCAGATCCTTCAGCTGGTACGGCACGCCGGTGCGCAGCACCTTCGTGTACTCGCCCAGCAGCAGCCGGCTACCCACCTCGGGGAACACCTGGAGCAGGGTGGAGTTCACCAGATCGATCTGTTCGGTGGCCGACAGCTCCCGGGCCGCCCGGTTGGCGTACTCGAACTCGAAGTCGACGATCTGGTCGTCCTCGGTGACCGGGGCCAGCAGGGCCGCCGCGTCGTACAACGGGTCCAGCACGATCGGGAGCAGCCCGTACTCGATGCGATGGTCGACAGTCAGCGGTGGGCCACTGGGATGCGGAAGTAGTGAGCCCTCCGGGAGCTCCGCCTGCCTGGCTTCGCTGGACGCCGGGCGTATCGCCCGGGCGCAGCTCTCGGCGAGCCCGAGCAGGAAGCGTTTGCTCGGTTCGTCCAGCCGCATCGGCTCTGACCAGGACAGACCGAGCACTCCGAGTGCCTGGCCGCCGTCGAGCAACGGAAGGCACGCCATCGCCCGGGTGTCGGGGGCCAGCGTGCTCACGATGGGGAAGAGCTCGGTCAGCTCCGGCTCGGACAGCAGGATGGGGGAGCGATCCCGTAGCGCCGCCGCGAGCGGCACCTCGACCTGCGGTGGTATCCGGCTCCACTGGCTGCGTACCCCGGCGGACAACCCGCGACTGGCCACCGTCCGCAGCGCGCCGTCGAGCTCCGTGAGGGCGAGCACCACCGTGGCGCACCGCGGCCACACGGTGACAGTGTCCGAAATCGCCGCCAACATCTCGTCGTACGAGGTGGCCGCGGCGATCCGGCCGGAGAGCAGCTGGAGCTGTGACTGCAGGGCTTCCTGCTGCGGGCTGCGGATCTGCCGCGGCGCACCCGCCAGCTCGGCGGTCTTCGCGGGCGCCTTTTCGGCGGTACGCCGCCTGCTACCTCGTACCAGCCGGCGCAGTTCGTCGGTGTAGATCTCGGTGACCTCGGGGGCGGCGGGGTCGGGTGCCGTGGTGCCGATCAGTGCGCTGGCCACCTCGGCCAGCTTGGTGTTGGTCCGCTGCGACAACTCCAGGAGGTGGTCGAAGGCGTCCTCCGGGCCGATCTGCAGCCGAGCGGCGAGCACGCCCTTGGCCTGTTCGATGACTGCCCGGTTGCGCATGGCACGCCGCAGGCCGTCAAGCTCGGAACGGAGCCGTTGCACCACCACCGAGAGCGCCTCGGTCGGCTCCGCCGCGCCCGCGCCAGCCGGCTGTGCGCCACGGCGCGGTGAGTGATCCACCACGGTAAGACCCTAGCGTTTCCGCCGGTCCCGTGGCCCTGGGACGGCGTTCAGCGTCGGATGACTCACGTATCGGCAGCGCCCTGCCGGGCACCCAGCGCCAGACGGACCTCCTCGATGATGCCGGCCGAGCCGTTCCCGGATCCCCGTTCCAGGTACGGGGTGGAGGTACCCGCCACCCGCTCCCCGAGCCACGCCAGGTCCGCACGGGTGCAGGCGCCGCGCAACTTCGGGAACAGCTCGTCCTCGTCGTGGTGGACGTGCCGCCGCACTTCCCCCTCCAACGCCACCAGCAGCCGGTCGAAATCCGGATCGTCGGTGTCGGTGTCGGCGATCTGCTGCATCGTCTCCTCGACCTGGGCGTGCTGAGCGAGTCCGCGGTCGGCGATCCGTTCGCCGCCTGGAACCTGGTCCCGTACGGCGGGATAGACGTACTCCTCCTCGGCGATGGCGTGACGTACCAGGCTGGCCACGAGCACCCCCGCCAGGGATGCGCTGTGGTTCGCCATGAGGTTGCGCAGCAGCGTCTCGATCTCCCGGTGGTCCCGGGTCAGGACGTCCACGACGTCCGGTTCTAAGGGCGGTTGTTCGGATTCCACACCGCGGCCGTACCCACAACGGCGTCACGAAACACCTTGTCGGCCGGTTCGCTCCCGCCAGCCGGGGCGGCACCGCGCCATGCCCCCGACGTCGGCCGGGGGCCCGACAGGGCACCTGGGTCGGGGCTGCCGTGTTGCCGGTCGCTGGGTTATCTGCCTGGCCGCCGCATCCTGCCCAGCCGCCTGCCCAGCCGCCTGCCCGGCCGGCCGGAACCGGTGTCCGATCCGGCTCCGGCGGATTCGTCCGAGCCAGGGCTGCTCTCGCTGGTGGTCTCGGTGTCCTCAGCGGCTCTCGGATGCGACGGGTCCACCGCCGCACCGACACCCTGCCCCGCGTACGAGCGTTGTGGTGAGTCGGACCTGGCCATCCGTTCCGAGCGGCCCATCTCGGAGCGCACCACGTCCATCTCGGATTCGCCCCGGGCCAGCAGCCGCTCCCAGCGTTGCCGCATCGGCTGGATCAGGCCGCCGCCAACGCCGACGACGATCACACCGCCGATGGTGGCGAGGACCGCGATCAGCACCGGGGTGGTGACCGCGGTGGCGATGCCGACCTGGTTCAGGGCCGCGATGATCCCGAGTCCGAGGATGAACACCTGGGCCAGGGTGCCGAGCATCCGGCCGTACGACAGGGCGCCGAGCACGGAGGTCACCAGGTCCTTGACCGCCGAGGCGATCGCTGCGGCGATCACCACGATCACCAGAGCGATGAATGCTCTGGGCAGGAACGCCACAATTGAAGCGATGATGTCGCTCACCGGATTTGGCCCGAACACGTTGAACGCGAATTGCAAGGTGAACAGAAGAATGGCGTAATAGACCAGTCTCGCGGTGACTTGGCTGGCGTCGTTGTCTCCCAGCCATCGGTCAATTCCGCCGCGTTCCACCGCGCGGTCGAAACCGACTCTCTTGAGCAGCTTGGCGACCACACTCAACAAGAGTTCGGCCACGATCCAGCCAATAACAACAATTACCAGGAACAGCAGCACTCTCGGGATAACTGCGAGCAGGCTGCCGAGCGTGTCCTCAAGGAATGTCATGGGCCCTCCTGGATGTGCTGCCGGATCGCGCCTCGATGGGCGGGACGCCGGTCAGGGCCGGACCCGGCGGTGTCGAGCCTCTGGTCGCGATGCCGCTGGGTACCGAGCGGTCGCTGGAGCCCCACGGCCGGCCGCTTTCCCGGTGCCGCGTCGCCCTTCCTGTCGCCGCGTCGCCGCCGGTGGATCCGCTCGATCCCGGTGCCTTACCAACTCTCAATTTCTGGTACCCGCTCGTTGAGCCAGTCCCGGAGCCATCCGGTCTGGTCGTGCCGGTTCAGCCAGTCGACCTGTCCGGTCATCGCGAGTATGGCGAGCACCAGGGCGCCGATCGTGGCGGCTAAGGCGAGCAATGCGAGTGGTTGACTCGCCACGTACGGCCGGGTGCTCGCGACGAGCCCCCCCACCGCCAACATCAGGCCGACGAAACCCGCGGCGAGCCCGATCGGGGCCAGGTCACTGGTCAGTGCGGACGACATTCCGATGACGCCCAGAATCAGTCCGGTCACAGACAGCCAACTGACTCGGGCTTTGCGGTATTCGTACGCTTCGTCGTCGCCCATCGCGAGCCGCTCGTCGGCGTCGAAGAAGTGGTCGACGAAGAGTTCGTCATCATCGGGCTCGGCGGCGTGCCGGGGCCGTGACCGCTGCGGGGCTGGCCGGTAGGTCAGGTTCCAATCGGAAACCCGCAGGTCTCGTTCCGGATCCCGGAGATCGCGATCAGGGTCGCGCAGTACCCGCTCGGGATTCCGGAGGTCCAGATCACTCAGCTCCTGGGTGGTGTCCGGGCCGCGGCGATCGCGTACGTCCCAGTCCCGCCTGGCCGATACGGACCGGGTCACGGAATCGGATGTCATGTTCCACCCTGGTTGCGGTGCCGGAGGCTGCTCCGTCGAGAACCGCTGCCTGGTCAGCGCGGAATCATCGGCGGTCGTCTGCGCCGTGGCCCGTACGACCCCACCTGGGATCCACTCAGTGGCGGCAGGATGTGGCGCGGTGCTCGGTGCCGGCGGTGCCGGCGGTGCCGGGGTGGCTGCCGGCGGGCTCGGTGCCGGTGGCACCGCTGCGCTGGCGGTCTGCTGTCGGGTCGCCAGGTACGGCTGGCTGGACGGTGCGACCGGGTACGGCTGGCCGGACGGTGCGGCCGGGTACGGTGGCGCGACCGTCGTCCCAGAGGGCTGCGGTCCAGCATGGTGCTGCTCGGCGTACGGTCCCGGGTATGACGGCATGCCTGGCGCTGCGTACGGTTCGGCGACCGGCGAGCCGGCAACCGGGGACGTAGGCGGCAGGCCCACGCTCCACTGGCCGATGGGCATGGTCTGGCTGGTGAACACGGTGTGGCCGGTTGGTACGGCCTTGCCGGTGGCCGGTGGTTCCACGGGGCTCGTCGGTGGTTCCGCCGGGCCGGCCGGTGGCGCGGCGGGCGGCGGTTCCGGTGCCGCATCCGAACCAGGACTCCACGGACCCCTCGGGGATTCCAGGTCTGTCACGGCAGGTACCTCCTGGATATCGGCATCGCTGCTGATTGATTCATCCCGGGCGTTCCCGGCGCGTTTTCCATACCCGCCACTTCGTTGCCTCAACCCACGCGGGAATTCGATAGACGCCGTACGTCCCAGTTTGACCAGACCGGTACGGATAGGGTCCCCAGGATTGGTTGCGACACCTCGACGGAAGCGGCGTACGGTGGGGAATAGCCGTCACCCAGGTGACGAACGTTCATAAGGCGCTGATCTACCGTCACGGGAGAAATATGTCGCTGCTCGCCGAATTCCGGGCGATTTGCGGTGCCGCCCATGCGGTGCCGGCAACGTGGAAAGACGCGGTGCTGGGCAATGCGCCGCAGTGGGTGGTTATGCCGCGTACGACCGAGGAGGTGGCGGGCGTGCTGCAGCTCGCCGCGGACAAGCAGCTCCGTACCGTGGTACGTGGCGCCGGCAGCAAGCTGCACTGGGGGCCTGCCCCGTCGCCTGTCGATCTGGTGCTCGACACCACCAGGATGACCGGCGTGCTCACCCACCAACCGCACGAGTCCACCGCGACCGTACGTGCCGGCAGCCGGCTCGACGTGCTGGCCGAGCGGTTCGCGACAACCGGTCAGCGGC
>JBOGDK010000046.1:0-18411 GCA_050701795.1 Micromonosporaceae bacterium | reverse complement strand
GAGGGTTAGGCCGTGTCTCGGCCCTCCGTTGCCTGGCGCCCCCGTCCAGAGGCTCGATGCGTCGCCGGCTCAGACGGGCCGACGGCCCCATGTCGAGAGCATCAGGTACGAGCCCAGGGTCAGCGCCGGATCGTCCAGTACCCCGAGAAACTCCTGCAGCTCGGCTTCGCTGGCCAGGCCTTCGGCAAGCAGTTGCCCGGAGACCTGCTGGGCGTTGGCGCGGTGCAGATGAGCGCCCGGGGAGCCGCCGTTCCAGGGCTCGGCGAACCCGGAGAACCCGAGATCCGTGTAGCCGGTCTCCCGCAGTGTCTGGTACGCCGTACGAGCCCACGCGGCATCCATACCGGCCTTCTCCAGAAGCCCGTGCACTCCCCGGACGATCTTGTCGACCAGAGCCGCGGTACGTGGCTCCGGCGCGGTCAGTACCGGCATCGTCCAGGTCAGGTCGAACTCATCGAGCAGCAGGATGCCCCCTGGCTTCAGCGCCCTCAGGATGCGTTCCACCGCGCGCCTGCGCTCCGGTATGTGGATCAGTACCAACCTGGCATGCACCAGGTCGAACTGCCCCGACGGTAGGTCGTCGGTGACGATGTCGTGACGGCGGATCTCGAGGTTGCCGGAGGAGCCGTACATCCGGTCGGGGTGGATGTCGGTGGCCAGGACAGAGCCGTCAGGTCCGACCCGTTCCGTGAGCCATCGTGCGATCGAACCACCACCACCGCCAACCTCCAGGCACCGCCAACCCGCGGTGACCCCGAACTCTTCGAACCGCGCGGTGGTCACCTTGTCGTAGCAGTGCTCCAGGCTGCTGAACCGTTCGCTGGCCTCGGGGGCGGCGCTGTCGAAGAGGTACGTGGACATGGTTCTCCCCTCATGGTGGGCCAGAGATACGCCGCCCGGGGTCGGTGGCCAGAGCGCCTTCCCCAGCGCACGCGAGCGACGGAAACCGCTCAGCCGACGCCGAGAAGTTCGTGGGCCCGGGCCTGATCTGAACGGAACTCGGAGACCGTGGTGTCCAGCACCACCCGGCCCTTCTGCATCACCGCGACCCGGTCGGCCACAGAGAACGCCAGGCGCAGGTTCTGTTCCACCAGCAGGATGGCGATGCCCTCCCTGGTCAACTGCCCGATCACCTCATCGATCTGTTGCACCACGCTCGGTGCCAGGCCGTCAGAAGGCTCGTCGAGTAACAGCAGACGTGGATTGGTGAGCAACGCCCTGGCGATGGCGAGCATCTGCTGCTCACCCCCGGAGAGCTGATCGCCGCGGTGCCCCAGCCGCTCGCCGAGCCGGGGGAGGAGCTCGATCACGCCGGTACGGGTCCAGCGTGCCGCGCCGTCCGCCGTCCCGTTACGCCGTCTCGCGCCGAGTCGCTCGGTCAGCGCGAGGTGCTCGGCGACCGTGAGCGGTGCGAAAACCCGGCGACCTTGCGGGACCAGCGCCACTCCAGCCTTCGCTACGGCATCCGGCCGCCGACCCGCGAGTTCGACCGCGTCGGCACCGGAGTCACCGAGTCGTACGCTGCCGTCGTACCGCCGGACCAGCCCCATCACGGTGTTGACCAGCGTGGTCTTGCCGACGCCGTTGCGGCCGAGTACGGCCACCACGCCGCCCGTCGGTACGTCGAGGTCCACCCCGTGCAACACGGAAGAACCGGCGTACCCGGAAACCAGCCCCCGGATCGACAGCGCGGTCACGGCGTCACCTCCGGGGTCACGAACAGGTCGTCCAGGTCGGCCGCGCCCAGGTACGCCTTCTGCACCTCGGAGTTCACCCGGATCTCTTCGGGAGTACCCGTCGCCAGGTGGCGGCCCAGGTGCAGCACCGTCACCGTGTCGGCGAGCTCGAACACGACGTCGAGGTCGTGCTCGATCAGCAGCACGGTGACGTCCCGTGGCAGCTCGGCGATCAGCGCGGTGAACCGGGCGGTCTCCGCGGCGGACATCCCCGCGGCGGGTTCGTCGAGCAGTAGCAGCCGGGGCCGGGTGCCGAGCGCCATCGCGATCTCCAGCTGGCGCCGCTCGCCGTGTGACAGGTGCCCCGCGGGGATGTCGTAGCGGCCGGCGAGGCCAACGGTGTCGAGCAGGTCAACGCAGCGGTCCACCAGTGCGTGCCGACGCAGTGCCGCCCGTGTGAACGAGCCACCGACGCCGGCCTCGCGCGCTACCCCGACCAGGACGTTCTCCACGGTGGTCTCGGCCAGGAACACCGCGGAGTGCTGGAAGGTACGCGCCACTCCGAGTCGGGCCCGGCGGTGTTCGGGAGTCCCCGTGATGTCCCGTCCGTCGAACCGGATCTTTCCGGACGTCGCCCGCAGGGACCCACCGATCAGATTGAACAACGTCGACTTGCCGGCGCCGTTCGGCCCGATCAGGGCGCGGCGGGCGCCTTCCGCGACGCTGAAGGTGACGTCGTCGACGGCACGCAGCGAGCCGAAGCTACGCGCCACGTGGGACAGTTCGAGCAGTGCGGTCACGGCTGCTCCCCGGTGGCCTCGGTACGACTGGCTTTGGTACGACGGAGACCCGGCAGCCGGATCCCGGCGATGCCGCGCGGCAGCAGGTAGACCACCACCACGAACGTCACACCGAGCAGCAGTGGGCCGCTGGCGACGTGGTCGGTGAACGGGATCTTGGCGCCGCTGACGTAGTCGCGTACGAGCACCACGACCGCCGCGCCGACGCAGGCGCCCCACATCGACCCCGTCCCGCCGATCACCGCGGCCAGCAGTGCCAGCGCCGCCAACCCGAAACTGAGGTCGCCGGGAGACACGTACCGCAGTACGGAAACCCAGAGCGCGCCCGCAGCGCCGGCCAGGGCTCCGGCGCCCCCGTACCCGGCGAGCAGATAGCGGTAGACGGGGTATCCGGCGGCTCGCATCCGGTCCTCGTTGTCGCGGATCCCCCGCAGCGCCAGCCCGTACGGGGATCTCATCGCTACCCCGACCAGCAGGAACAGCAGCAGGAACACCGCGAGCACGTAGTAGAACAGCAGGCCGTCACTGACCAGCGGTGCCATTCCGGGCAGCGGCACCACCGACGGAATGCCGGTCAGTCCATCGGTGCTGCCGGTGATGCCGCGCCACTGCACCGCGGCGCTGTGTGCCAGCTCGCCGACGGCGAGGGTGAGCATCAGGAACGTCACCCCGCGGGTGCGTACCACCACCGATCCGGTGAGTACGGCGATGATGGTCGCGATCAGCGCGGCGGCGACGATCTGCACCGGTCCGATCACCATGCCGGATCTGGCGAGCAGGGCCGCGGTGTACGCACCGATACCGAAGTAGGCGGCCTGTGCCAGGCTGGGTAGGCCGGCGAAGCCGGTGAGCAGCGTGACACTCATCGCCAGCAGGCCCATCACCAGCATCCGGGACCCGGTCGAGATCGTGTACTGGTCGACCGTCCACGGGGCCGCGAGCAGCGCCAGCAGCGCCAACCCGGCAGCGATCCGGGCGAGTCTCTGGTGTCGACTGCCCAGACGGCGATTGTGCTCCCGTGCCGGCGCGGCCGAATCCGTGCGCCGGATGGTCACTGCCCCCGCGTCGGCCGTCCTGGCAGCGCGTGGGCTGTCGGTGGACGGGTCGGAGTCGCTGGCAGCGGTACGGGCGGACTCCGTGTCGGTGGCCTCATCGGCGCCCGCGATCGCGGCCTCCCGAGCGGCGCTGTCGTCTTGCTGGCCGTCGGCGGGCGTGGTGTCGCCGGCTGCTTTCGCAGACGTTCCGTCGGCCGCACGCGTCGCGTCCTCGTCCGCGGCTCGCCTGGTCGAGTCGGGGTTCATGCTGTCCTCGCGATCGAGACCAGGCCCTGGGGACGCAGTGCGAGCACCAGGAACATCGAGCCGAACAGCAGGAACGGCGCGTACTGCGGAACCAGCGCGACTCCGAGACTCTGTACCTGGCCGATGTAGAGGGCGCCGACCAGCGCACCCCGGATCGAACCGAGGCCACCTACCACCACCACGACCAGTGACAGTACGAGCACGTTCTCGTCCACGCCGGGTGCCGGGCCGATGATCGGTGCGCCCAGGACGCCACCGACCGCCGCCAGCGCGCCTCCGAACGCGAACACGCCCAACAGCACCTTGCGGGTGTCGACACCGAGCGCCTGGACCATCTCCCGGTCGGCCACGGTGGCGCGTACCAGGGCACCCAGAGTGGAGCGTTCGAACAGTGCGTAGACGAGTACGGCCAGCAGTGCCGCCACGCCGATGAACACCAGCCGGTACGTCGGGTACGCGTGCCCCGCCAGCTGCAGTGAACCGTCCAGCGCCGCCGGCGCGTTCGCAGGCAGCGGATCGCCGCCGGAGACCACGAGGAAGATCTCGGCTCCGATCAGCGACACGCCTACGGTGAGCAGCGCCTGGTCCAGGTGGCCGCGGCGCGCCAGCGGCTGGGTCATCGCGGTCAGGAGCGCTCCACCCGTGGCTCCGATCGCCACGCCGGCGGCGATCGCCGCGAAGAAGCCGAACCAGCCGCCGCCTGAGATCAGGAACGTGAGGTAAGCGCCGGCGAGGTACAGCGTGCCGTGCGCCAGGTTCAGCACGTCCATCATGCCGAACACCAGCGAGAGGCCGGCGGCGAGCGTAAACAGCAGCAAGCCGTACGCCACACCGTCAACGATGCTCACCAGGTTGGCGTCGAACCAACCGATCACGCTCACGAGCGTCCCTGTGCCTTCATAACGTCGGTGTCCTGCGACAGTTCTACCGTCGCAGGACACCGTAGACCGGCGGGGTTACATCCCCGGTGTGCGGTAGGTCACTCTCCGAGTGTGCCGAGCTCGGAGATGACGACGTTCTCGAAGCCCTTGCCGTTCTTCTTCACTTCGCGCAGGTACCAGGCCTGAACCGGGGAACGGTTCTCACCGAACTTCCAGGTGCCGCGTGGGCTGTCGATGTCGCCGAGCTTGCCGAGCTGGGTTTCCAGGTTCTCGGAGGTCAGGTCGTCTCCCGCCGCCTTGATCGCCTGGTCCAGCACCTGGCCGGCGTCGTACCCGGCGACGGCATAGCACGTCGGGGCCTTCTTGTAGGCCTTGTCGTAGTCAGCGGCGAACTTGCGGTTGTTCTTGTTGTCGAGACTGGCCGCGTAGTGCAGTGAGTTCAGAATGCCTTCCGCGGCGTCGCCCTGGGCACCGAGTGCGCCGCCCTCGGTCAGGAAGCCGGGTGCGAACAGCGGGTACTTCTTGTCGAGACCGAACTGCTTGTACTCCTTGACGAACTTCACGGCGTCGGCGCCGGCGAAGAACGCGTACACCGCCTTCGGCTTGCGCTTCTCGATCTGCTGCAGGTACGGCTGGAACGACTTGCCGCCGATCGGGAACGGAGCCAGGATCGGCTCACCCGCGGACTTTCCACCGGCATCCTTGAAGCTCTTCTGGAAGCCTTTGAGGTAGTCGTGGCCAGCGGCGTAGTCGGCGACGATCATCGCTACCGGCCCGTCGATCTCCTTGGCGACGTGGGGACCGATCGCGACGGCGGCGTGGTCGTTGACGAACGAGGTGCGCCAGCCGTACTCCTGGCCCTGTACCGGCGATGGCGATGCGTTGGTGCTGATGAACGGCACCTTCGCCTCGGTGAACATGCCCTGGATCGCGATCAGGTTCCCAGAGCTGACGACGCCGAGCACCGTCAGGCACTTCTCCTGCTTGAGCAGCTTCTCCGCGCTCGCCTTCGTGACGTCGGGCTTCTCGCCCTCCTCGCCGGTCACGACCTTTACCTTGCGTCCGCCGAGCTTGCCGCCGCTCTGCTTGAGGTACAGCTCCCAACCGTTACGCATGTCGTCACCGAGGCCCTTGTACACCCCGGCCTCGGGAAGCAACACACCGATCTTGACCGGGCCGCCTTTGTCGCCACCGTCGTCGCCGAGGCTCGAGCCGCTGCAGGCACTGGCGAGCACGCTTGTAGCGGCCGCCGTCCCTGTCAACCGCAGGAAACCTCTACGGTCGAAATCAGCCATGGATATGTCCTCTCTCCCCATACGCGACGGTTGCGCGTCAGGCGATGTGATCGGTCTGCAGAGCAGATGTCGCGGAGATGATATCGGTACCCCACTGTTTCGCTACCCCGTGCTCTGAGCCCTGTGGAAAACAGCTCCACGGGTCGCGACACAGGGTGATGAACTCCCGGAGGGACAACACTGACGCCGCAGCTGACCTGGGCGTGTGCAGGAGGTGAACGCTACTCCTCGTCCCCGAGAGTGCCGAGTTCGTCGATCACCACATTGGCGAGTACATCGCCGTCCTTCTTGGCCTCACGCAGATACCAGGTCTGCACCGGTGAGCGATTCTTGCCGAACTGCCAGGGCCCGCGCGGACTGTCGATCTGCCCCACGTTGCCGATCTGGGTCTCCAGGCTTTCGGAGGTGAGGTCGTCTCCGGCCGCCTTGATCGCCCGGTCCAGCACCCAGCAGGCGTCCCACGCGGCGACCGCGTAGCAGGTCGGTGGCACCCCGTACTCCTTCTGATACTCGGCCACCAGCTGCCGATTTGGCGGGTTGTCGAGGTCGGGGGCGTAGTTCTGGGAGTTGAGGATGCCCTCGGCCGCTGCGCCCTGCTTGGTCAAGGCACCGCCCTCGGTGAGATAGCCCGGAGCGTAGAGCTGGTACTTGTCGGCGAGTCCGTACTTCTCGTACTCCTTGACGAACTTGACGGCGTCGGCGCCGGCGTAGAACGCGTACACCGCCGCGGGATCGTTGCTCTCGAGTTCCCGCAGGTAGGGCTCGAACGACTTGTTTGCGATCGGGAACTTGGTCATGACCGGTTCTCCGGCGTATTCACCTCCCGCAGCGGCGAAGCTCGTCTGGAACCCTTTGAGGTAGTCGTGTCCGGCGGCGTAGTCGGCGATGATCATGCCGACCGGACCGTCCACGGTTTTGGCGACATAGGAACCGATCGCGACGGCGGCGTGGTTGTTCACGAACGAGGTGCGCCAGCCGTACTCCTGGCCCTGCACCTGCGACGGCGAGGCGTTGGTGCTGACGAACGGGATCTTCGCTTTAGTCCACATCTCCTGGATCCGCACCAGGTTTCCGGAGCTGATGACCCCGCAGGCGACGACGACCTCTTCATCGATGAGGTGCTCGGTGCTGGTGATCGCGGTGTCGCCGAGCCCGTCGCCCTCGTCAGCAGTCACCACGTCGACGTCGCGTCCGCCAAGCTTGCCGCCATTCAACTTCAGGAACAGGTTCCATCCGTTGCGTTGGTCGTCGCCGAGCGCCTTGTAGACCCCGCTCTCCGGCAGCAGCAGACCTATCTTGACCGGCTTGCCTGTGGAGGTCTTCCCGCCGCTGGTGGCAGGACCGGTGCAGGCGGTGGCGAGGACGCTGGTGGCTGCGGCGGTTCCGGTAAGCCGCAGGAAGTCTCTGCGGTCAAAGCTGGACATCTGAGGATTCCCTCTCTGCAGAACCGGCACGGCGCGCGTTGCGGTTGACGGAAGGAGCCGTTCGTCGTATACCGACCTCGCGTGATGATAGTCATGACGCTTAGTGGCTGGCGGCACTGGCGGGGGGTCAGACACGTACTGTCAGCGGAGTTTCACACAAGGTGATGCTGGTGCCGCCGAGTCTCGGTCGTGGGGATCGGCTCACTATGCTGTGGTCGCAGCGGTCGTGTTGTGCCGCAGTGAAGATCGAGCGACTAAAAGTGATCCTCTAACTACGCCCGGCGACAAGTCGCTGGTTGCGCACCGCATAAGTTCAATCAACAGCGGGTGGACCGCCGTTGTGGTCTTTTGCTTTACCGACGTGTCGTGGTGGAATCTCGTGGGTTCGACCTGGGGAGACCGACCCGCACCTATCCGGCCGCAACGCAGATGCCCGTACTGGAGGGTAGCTAGTTGATCAAGCGGGTTAAGACCGCGCAGGCGGTCCCACCGCGTCGTGGGCTGCTACCGCGGCTACGCAACGTCCGGATTCGTTCGAAGCTCGGTCTGATTCTGATCATTCCCATCGTGGCCCTGATCGGCTTCGCGGTCGTCCGTTTCGCCGAGGGCGTGCAGAGCATGGTCCAGGCTCAGGAAGCCGGCAAGTACGCGGAGGTTTCGCGGCAGGCGGCCGAGCTTGGCGAGCACCTGCAGATCGAACGATCCATGGCCGCCTCCTTCCTGACCAGCTCGACAGACGATCGACAGAAGTCTGAGAGCGCGTACGAAGACCAGTTCGAGGAGACCGATAAACGCGCCACGGCCTATACCGACGCGCGGGATTCACTCAGGTCCGTCGCGCCCAACATCAAGCAGATCCTCGACCGGGTCGACGCCCAACTCGAAGAACTGGCCGGTCTCCGCGAGGCGGTGACGGATCGCGACAAGATCACAATGTCCAGCGCGATCTTCCGGTACCGGATTGTCATCGCCGACCTTCTGGCCTACCGCGAGAGTCTCGCCAACACTGCCGGCGACGCCGAAGCGGCCGACCTGGCGCGAGGCGGCGCCGCCCTCGCGGCGTACACCGAGTACTCCGCGCAGGAGCAGGTCGTAGGCACGTTACTGCTCAGCGAGCCGGAGCTGACTCCATCGCAGCAGGAGTCGTTCATCGCCACCCTCGCCGGTCAGGACGAATCACTGCGTGCGTTCAGCAACGCGGTCGAAGAGCGTCACGTAGCAGAACTGCAGCGGATCGTCGCCGGCAAGGGCGTAGGCAAGGGACCTGGCGAGCTCAAGCTCGAAGGCCGCCTGGAGGACAAGTCCAACGCGCAGATCCAGGCCTCGGTCCAGGCTGCTCACCGGTTCGAAAGCGACATCCGGCGTACGGTGCCCGGCAGCGAGGTCACCCTCAGCGGTGATGCAGGCGCTGCGGAGTGGGCCGACGCCATGGCGATCAGGGTGGCACTGACCCGGGCCGTGGAAGAGCAGGTCGACGAGGAGTACCAGGCAAACATCAAGCGCCAGGAAAGCGAGCTGGTCAGGCGGTTGATTGCCGAAGGCCTCACGGTTCTGCTGGTGCTGTTCATCGCAGCCCTGATCACACTGTTGATCGCCCGCTCGATGGCCCGCTCACTACGCCGGCTTCGGGAGGGCGCCCTGGCTGTGGCGTACGAGAGCCTGCCGCAGTCGGTGGCCAGACTTCGAAATCCGGACACACTCGGTGAGCTGACGCCGGACCAGGTCGCCGCGAGCGTCAAGGATCCGGTGCAGGTGCGCGGCCGGGACGAGATCGGGCAGGTATCCCAGGCGTTCAACGTGGTGCACCGGGAGGCGGTGCGGATCGCCGCCGAGCAGGCGGCCCTGCGTGCCAACGTCGCCACGATGTTCATCAACCTCGCTCGCCGTAGCCAGGCGTTGGTGGACCGGCTGATTGGTCATCTCGACCGGTTGGAACGCGGCGAGGAGGACCCGGACCGGCTGGCGGAGCTCTTCCAGCTCGACCACCTCGCCACCCGAATGCGGCGGAACGACGAGAACCTGCTGGTGCTCGCTGGCGCCGACTCCACGCGCGTGCAGCGCGATCCCGCGCCGCTGTCCGACGTGCTTCGGGCCGCCCAGTCCGAGGTCGAGCAGTACACCCGGGTCGAGTTCGGAATCGTGGACCGCGATGTCGAGGTGGCACCACACGCCGTCAACGACGTGGTGCATCTGCTCGCCGAGCTGTTCGACAACGCGACCTCGTTCTCGCCGCCGGACACTGTTGTGGTGGTGGATGCGCGACGTGCCGGTGACCGGGCGATTCTGCAGATCGAGGACCGTGGGATCGGCATCTCGGCGGAACAGCTCGCCGAGCTCAACACCCGGCTGGCCAGTCCGCCGCTGGTTGACGTCGCGGTGTCCCGAATGATGGGCTTGGTCGTGGTCGGCCGGCTGGCAACCCGGCACGGTATCCGAGTGGAGCTGCGCGCCGCCCGGGATCGAGGCACCATCGCCGACGTCATCCTGCCGGCCGCCGCTCTGATCCTGCCGCAGCGGGGCGGGCGCCAGCACACCATGGGCCTTCCGCACGCCAGGTCGCCACTCGCTCTCGAAGGCGGCCAGGGCGCGTCACGACAGCGGGACGGGTGGCATGCGGAGCGGCCCGAGCGGGCGCCGCGACCGGGCGCCGGTGACTGGGACCCCACCCCCAACTGGGGAAGGCCCGGGCCAGGCAGCATGCCGCCGGCACCGGCCAATCCTCCGGCGGCCTCGTTTAGCGATGGATACGACGCGGGCGGTGCGCGTTCTCATGGCCCGTCCGGCGGCCGCGGCGGCCAGGACCCCAACCTGCCACGGCGCCGACCCGGTGAGGGCCTCACCCCCACAGGGCAGCCGACGCCGATCACGCCACGGGGGCAGGTTCCCAGCGACGCGCCGATGGACGACGTACTGTCGCGGCGGCCAGCGGCCGAACCCAGAGTGGGTCCGGACCCGCGCGGCCACTTCGACGCACCGCCCCCGCAAGGGCGTACGCCATCACGGGAGTCGATCCACAGCACCGAGCTTCCGATGGGGCACGGTTCGCCACAGGCCAACCAACGGCCCGGGAACCCCCCGATGGGCTCCGCCACATTCGGCATCACTGGTGTGTCCAGTGGCGGATTCCCGCTCGTGACACCGCCCACTTCCACTGGTACCTCACGACCTGCGCCACACCCCAACGGCACTCCTGCGGCGACGCCTCGGCCGGGACGCCCAGCCGGTAGCGCACCGGGGCCATCTGGCGCGAAGTCGTCGACCTCCGATCCATCACCCGTTCCGTCCAACGTCGATGACACGATGGAGCTGCCGATCTTCCGTGAGGTGGAGTCGGCATGGTTCCGGACGAAGGAGCCGAGCCGCCCCACGGCACGAGAGGCGAGCGGCGGCACCGGGGGGGCGGGAATGCCCGACAGCGGCGGGAAGGGCCAACGTCCTCCGGACGCGCGACCCACGCCGTCGCCCCGGCAGGGCGCCGCAATGAACTCCGGTAATGGCACTCGCGGAGCCGCACCGGTTGCGAAGGGTGCGCCGCAGGAGCAGGCGCCATGGCAGACTGCGGCCGACGACGGGTGGCGCGCGGCTTCCGCCGCTGCCGATAGTGTCGGTATCGGCACTACCAATGCCGGACTCCCGAAGCGGGTTCCGATGGCGCAGTTGGTGCCCGGTGGAGTGGACACAGGAGCCACCGGTGCGCGGAACCGGTCCCCGGACGCGGTTCGGGGTTTGTTGTCCGCGTACCACCGTGGGGTTCAGCGTGGCCGACAGTCGTCGGTCCGGACAAGCAGTGATGAAAGCCCAGGCAAGGAGCAGGCATGACGACGCAGCAGATCAGCACCCAGGACCTCGGTTGGCTGCTGAGCAACTTCGCCGACCGTGTCCCGGGTGTCGCACACGCCGTGGCTGTTTCCGCGGACGGGCTGCTCCTCGCGTCTTCGCGGGACCTTCCCCGCGACCGTGCGGACCAGCTCGCGGCGATCGCCTCGGGGCTCGTGAGCCTCACCCAGGGCGCGTCCCGATGCTTCGAAGGGGGTGCGGTGCTGCAGACGGTGGTCGAGATGGACAACGGCTTCCTGTTCCTTATGTCCATCAGTGACGGCTCGTCGTTCGCAGTGCTGGCTTCCCGAAGCTGCGACGTCGGGCAGGTGGGGTACGAGATGGCGTTGCTTGTCGACCGGGTGGGTGATGCGCTGACACCGACTCCCAGGACCATGCCGTAGACAGGATTTGACGGTTCTTTTGACGTGACGAACCTGAACTGAACAGACGAACTCGGGGATGTGAGCGACATGCTCGACGACCACGATGAGCCAAGCGGGGCGCTGGTCAGGCCGTACGCCGTGACCCGCGGCCGTACCCGGCCACGGGTCGACGTTGCCATGGAAGCGCTCGTCGAGACCACGGATCGAGGGCGTCAATACGTCACGTTGATGGGACGCGAACAACAAGTGATCGCCAGCCTCTGCGATGGCAACCTGCAGTCTCTGGCGGAAATATCGGCGCGTATGAAGATGGCGCTGGGTGTGGCCAAGGTTCTCGTCGCCGACATGGCGGCGGAGGCTTTGCTCGCGATCTATGAACCGACAGCGCTGGACAGCAACAACGCCGTCGGCACGGAATTGCTTGAGAGGGTGCTGAGTGGACTTCGGAGGCTCTGACGTGACAAACCGTCGAACGAGCGGCCGTGTCACGTCAGCGAAGATCGTCATCGCTGGCGGGTTCGGGGTCGGTAAGACCACACTTGTCGGGTCCGTTTCGGAGATCACCCCATTAACCACCGAGGCGATCATGACCTCGGCCGGTGTGGGCGTGGATGACAACCGAGACGTGCCGGGCAAGACAACGACGACGGTCGCCATGGACTTTGGGCGGATCTCGATCGACCAGGACCTGATCCTGTATCTGTTCGGTACCCCCGGACAGACCAGGTTCTGGTTCATGTGGGATGAGCTCGTACGAGGCGCGATTGGTGCGGTCGTACTGGTGGACACCCGACGGTTGGCGGACTGCTTCGCGGCGATCGACTTCTTCGAACACCGGCGGCTGCCGTACCTGGTCGCCATCAACTGCTTCGACGGAGAACAGCCGTACGGCCCGGATGAGGTACGGGAGGCGCTCGCCATCGGTAGGGACACGCCGGTGATCTTGTGCGATGCCCGCAGCCGAGGGTCCACCAAACAGGTGCTGATCTCCCTGGTCGAGTACGTGCTCTCGATGCGTCGATCTCGTCCCATGACGGAGGCACCGGACGCGACCACCGTCCACTAGGAGCCTGCTGGACAACGCGCTGGTCGTCCGCGCCGGGCTTTGGTCGTTGCCTGGCCGTGACCTGTGTCGTGGCCCAGCGTCGTTGCCTGGCGCGGGGCCGCTTGCGGACAAGGGTGCGTACCACACCGGTATGCACCCTTTCCGCATGCTGGCCAGTCAGCCCATGGATCTCGCCGCGCCCCAGGCCGGCCGTTTCCAGACCGGCTCCAAGGACCGGTCGGTCCGGGTTTCAGGGAATTGCACCACCGAGGGTTTCTGGGAACCTGACGATCAGTCGCCGTCAGGTCCCAGAAGCGGCCCCACGTCGGCGGCGAACCGGAGCAGTTCGTAGCCCAACTGTTCTCGGCTGCATTCACTGGTGGCGAGCAGCGAGAGATGCAACTGGGGCGCGATCGGGACGGTCAGCAGTACGCCCTCGGTCATCTCCACGACGACCTGGCGGGTCTGCCCGCTCGACGTGCACCGGGAGGCGCCGTCGGCGAGGCTCAGTAGCCCGGCGCCGATCGCCGCCAGCTGCTCAGCACGCGCCGGAGGCAGGCCCGAAGACGTGGCGACCGGTACGCCTTGCGCGGATAGCAGCACAGCGTGGGCGAGGCCGGGGGTGCGCGCCACCAGAGAAGCGAGGAGCATCCCGACGCTGCGACGGTAGACGCCCAGATCTGTCACTGATGTCGCACCGAGGGGAACGACGGCGGCTCTTGTGAATCCTGGCGGGCCCGGTTCCAACCACGGAAGTAGCCGGCGGTGTGAGCCGCGAGTTGTGCGGCGTCCCGGTTGATCGGATGGGCGGACGCGCGTTCGCGGTTCGGGGCGGTCCCCGGCACGAGGTTGGCGCTCGGCACTCGGCGCGGGAGACCGCTGACCGTGGTGCCACCCACGGTCGGGCGGCTCGCCGCCTCGGCGGCGTTCCAGCCGGCGTCGGCTTCGGTACGCCAGTCTTCCTCCCGGCCGTCAGTCTCGGGCTCGCCCGTGAACCACGCGGACCGTGCCTGAGCGAAGATCAGCAGGTCTCCGTCGTTCTCGCCGAGCGGTGGTGAGGACGCCGGAGCCTCCACGGGAGCCTGGCGACGGGGGCTCGGCGGACGGTACTCCTGGGTCGGCTCGTCCTCGGTGTCCCGACGTTCCTGCTCGCCGTACGGCGGTGCGAGTTGCTCCCGAAGGTTGCGCCGCGCGGATCTGGGGAACTCGATCAACGCGCCGAGTCGGCCGCTGGGAGGCTCGGAGGGAGCTGGTCCTGGTTCAGCGGGTTGATCAAGTGGGGAGCTCGTTGGGAGCTCATCCGGGGTGAGAAGACTGAGCTCCTCGTCCGACTGGTCCGGCACCGTGGAGCCGTTCGGGGCCGACAGCGGCTGAACATGCCCTTGCGGCGGGCTGAGAGCGCCGTACGGCCCTGAAGGCGCTGCTTCGGTGGTCGGCTGCTGGTGGGGCCCACCACTCGATGCCCAGCTCGCGCTCGTGGGCGATACCTGGGGGGCGAACCCGCTGGGGGTTCCGCCGTACGGCGTACTGGTGGTGGGGCGTTTGGGGAGCGGAGCCGGGGCTGGCGGCATCATGCTCGGTGTCGGCGCGGCCGGAGGTGGCGCCGGAGGCATCATCGCCGGGGACGATGGCGCGGGTGGCTGTCCGGTCGGACCGCCTCCCTGCTGCAGCGGCAGCTCCCTGCTGTGTGGCGCCTCTGAGTGGATGGGTAGCGACTGCGACTCGAACGTCGGGGGCCTGGTGGCCGACGGCGTGAACAGCGGGGCTCCGGACACCGGCGAACTGGATGCCGGGTTCGGCGGATGCGCCGAGGGGAGGCCCGGGGTTCCGTTGCTGGGTCCTGGTTGGGTGGGGACCGCACCGGTGGAGCCGAAGGGTCTTCCTGGTGTCTGCTGAGCTGGCACTGGCGGCATCGGGGAGCCTGAGACCGGCGCAGGCATGGGGGAGCCTGAGACCGGGGCGGCGGCCAACGGAGCCCCGGGGACCGGCGCACCTGAAACCGGCTGGCTGGGCACCGAAGCGGCACCGGACGCCGTACGGTTGGCGGGAGGCACAGCGGAGAAACCACGACCGCCGGTACGCGGCTCGACCTGGGTGGTGATCACCCGTACCAGGGCAGTCGCCGCGCTGTCGCTGGAGCGTACGGTAGCTACACCACTGCGTACCGTTGCCGCGACCGCCTCTGCTGGAGGGCGCCGTGTGGACATCTCGGCGACCGCGCTACGCAACCCCGCGATCGCCGCTTCCGCTTCGGCACCCGCGTGGCCGGCCTGCCGCAGTTGTGCCACCAGCTCCGCATCGTTGGCCTGGGTCACCTGCGTCGGGTCCGGCAGCCGCTCCAGCACCGCCAGTGCGAGTGGCACCGCCGGCTCGGGGAACGCGCGCAGGGCGGCCGGGTACAACTCGCGCAGCAGATCCCGCAGCATCCCCACCGAGGCGGTACGGCCCGCCGTCGCGGCTCGGTGTGCGATCAGGATCGGCCGCAGCGTCGCAAGGTCACGTGGTGCGGGCTGATTGACCGCGGCCAGCGTGCCGGCCTGCAGCGCGCGTGCCAGTGCCAACGCCCGCCGTTGCGCCTCGGTGCCGTTGCTGGGTTCACTGGACATGAACTGGGCGACCGTCCCGGCGTCCCCCACCGCGAGTGGCTCTCCGGCGGCGGCGAGCAACAGGGGAACCAGGTTTGTTTCGCTGTCGGTCGCCATGGCGGCAGGTACCAGTCCGCTGTTGGCACAGCGTTCAGCGATCAGGGTGCATACAGCGGCATATCCTGCGGGTGTGTCGTCGATCTCCTGGCTGGCTAGAAGCCGCCCGGCGTCATCGACGACAGCCACAGGGATCCGCTGTCCAGCAGACGCAAGACCGCAGTACAGACGCACGACCGGTACACCTCCGAGGGGGGCGGCGATAGAGCTCCGTCAGATTGTGCCGGCACGCCTCAAGGCGCCCCGATGTCCTCAGCCGAGCAGCTCTCACTAACCAGGGTCGATGCTTCCTGGTCCGGGGTCAATCCCGCCAGTCCACAGACGTGGAGATCTTGCCAATTATTGAGCGCCAGGCAAGAGCTGCCTGCTGCGCCCCGATACGCCGGAGTTTCCGGCGGGCGAAGAAACCACCGACGCCACCCCCCGCGACGGACCTGAGTGCCTCGTCCAGGTCGTCGAGTGGTGATCCGGTCGACAAGGCGCCGATGACGGACTCGAGGCGAAGGGTGTGCCCGAGGTCGCGGCACAACTCGCCGGCCTTGATGATCAGCTCGGCTTCCCACGCGTCCTGGCCGCCGCGGAGGTTCTCGACCACGAGATCAAGCTCGTACCGGTCGTCATCGTTGACGACAACATCATCGACGGTGATCGCCCGGCTCAGGTCGTCCCACTCGGCGAGGTCCTGCATGCTGTTCTGCTCGCCGGACCGTACGAACTTCACCAGGCCTTCCGGGCTGCGGAACAGCAACAGGCGACGATCCTGGGTGAGGAACACCGGCACTTCCTCCGGCTCCGGTTCCTCGTCCTCTTCGTCGTCCTCTTCTTCTTCCTCTTCGTCGTCTTCGTCGGAGTCGCGGTCTTCGTCGTCGAGCTCGTCGTCATCCGCCTCGTCATCGAGGTCGTCTTCGTCATCCAGTTCGTCGTCTTCGTCGACGTCCTCGTCAACGCGTCGGCGGCTTGACGGCTTCGACGCCGCGGACGTCTTCGCTTTGCCGGACGTAGGCTTCGCGGTCTCGGCGTCCCCGGTCTCGGTCTGGTCCGTCTCGTCTTCGTCGTCCAGCTCGTCAGCGGCGTCCTCGGGCTCGTCCGCTGCCAAGGTGTCGCTCATCCGGTACGCCCGCAGCGTGTAGCCAACTCCCCGCGGCAGCGCGATCTCGACGGGTTCGACCTGTGCCTTCTTCCAGAACTTCTCGACCGCGGCAGGGCGCTCAGAGTCGTCGGCATCCGCCTCGTGGTCGTCGTTGTCGCTGACCTGGTCGTCGGCGCGGCTGTCGTCGGCCACGTCGTCCTCGGGCTGGTCAGCGCGGTGGCGAGCCATTACGTCCTCCGTGAAATCTCATCTGAGGTGGTGGCCGTCGGAATCCGGACCCCCGCAAACCCTAGACTCCCGAGGCGGTCGGGTGGGGCACGCCCCGGCGTACTCCGCGAATCGGCGGAATCTGGCACCGCCGTCGCCCCGGCTCCAGCAGTCGCCCGGCACTCGGTGTCGCCCGGCACCGCCACGGCCCGGTGGTGGCGATGAAGGGCTCAGGCGCCCTTGGGGTGCCAGACGGTCTTCGTCTCCAGGTAGCTGGTGAGCCGGCTGGTGCCGGGATCGGCGTGCCAGTCGGTGTCCGCGGTGGGACGTACCACCCGTTTCAGATTCTCCGCGGCGGCGCGTTCCAGGTCTGTGGCCACTGCCTGCTCGGTTACGCCGGTGAGGTCGATCGCGTTGACGTCCATGTGGCCCGCCAGCCACGGCGCGGTCTCCGCCGGGCGTCCGGTGAGCAGGTTGACCACCCCACCGGGCAGGTCGGACGTCGCCAACACCTCGGCCAGGGTGATCGCCGGCAGTGGGCGGGTTTCGCTGGCCAGCACCACGACCGTGTTGCCGGTGACGATCGCCGGCGCCACGACGCTGACCAGCCCCAACAGCGACGAGGACGGCGGCGCGACCACCCCGACCACACCGGTCGGCTCGGGCGAGGACAGGTTGAAGTACGGCCCCGCGACGGGGTTGGCGTTGCCGTACACCTGGGCGATCTTGTCGGCCCAGCCGGCGTACCACACCCACCGGTCGATCGCCGCGTCCACCTGCGGCTCGGCCTTCCTCGCAGAGACCCCCTCGGCGGCGCTCACCTCCGACACGAACTGGTCCCGGCGGCCCTCCAGCATCTCGGCGATCCGGTAGAGGATCTGGCCCCGGTTGTAGGCCGTACGCCCCGACCAGCCTCCGAACGCCTTCCGCGCGGCCAGCACCGCGTCCCGTACGTCCTTGCGGCTGGCCAGCGCCGCGTTGGCCAGGAAGCGCCCCTTCGCGTCCGTCACCACGTACGACCGTCCTGACTCGCTGCGGGGGAACCCACCGCCCACGTACAACTTGTACGTCTTGCGGACGCCGAGCCGCGTGCTCTCAGGCAAGGTACGCCTCCAGGCCGTGGCGGCCGCCCTCGCGGCCGTAACCGGACTCCTTGTAACCGCCGAACGGGCTCGACGGGTCGAACTTGTTGAACGTGTTCGCCCACACCACCCCGGCCCGCAGCCGGTCGGCCAGCCACAGGATCCGGGACCCCTTCTCGGTCCAGATCCCGGCGGAGAGCCCGTACGGGGTGTTGTTCGCCTTCTCCACGGCCTCGGCGGGGGTACGGAACGTCAGCACCGACAACACCGGCCCGAAGATCTCCTCCCGGGCGATCCGGTGCGCCTGGGAGACCCCGGTGAAGATCGTCGGTGCGAACCAGTAGCCACGATCCGGTAACGGACAGGGTGCCGTCCACCGGGACGCCCCTTCCGACTCCCCGATCTCCGACAGAGCCCGGATCCGGTCCAGCTGCGTCGAGGAGTTGATCGCACCGATGTCGGTGTTCTTGTCGAGGGGATCCCCGACCCGTAGCAGCGCCATCCGCCGCTTCAACTTGCCGAGCAGCTCGTCGTACACCGATTCCTGGACCAGCAGTCGCGACCCGGCGCAGCAGACGTGTCCCTGGTTGAAGAAGATCCCGTTGACGATGCCTTCGACCGCCTGATCCAGTGCGGCGTCGTCGAAAACGATGTTCGCGGCTTTCCCGCCCAGCTCCAGGGTGAGTTTCTTGCGTGAGCCGGACAC
>JBOGDK010000045.1:0-18434 GCA_050701795.1 Micromonosporaceae bacterium | reverse complement strand
CACCGACACAGCGCAGACCTTGAACTCGGGCATCCGGGATGTCGGGTCGAGCGCCGGGTTGGTGAGCCGGTTGGGCCCCTCCCAGTGGAACGGCAGGAACACCGTGTCGGGCCGGATGTCGCTGGTCACGCGGGCCGGCGCCGTGATCGATCCGCGCCGGCTCCTCACCGTGACCGGGTCACCGTCGGTGACTCCGATCCGGGTGGCGAGATCCGGGTGCAGCTCGACGTGGCACTCGGGGGCCGCCGCGGTCAGCTGTGAGATCCGCCGGGTCTGGGCGCCGCTCTGGTAGTGGGCGAGCACTCGTCCGGTGGTGAGGTAGATCGGGAATTCCCGGTCGGTGTCCTCGGCGACCGCCCGGAACTCCACCGGGGTGAACCTGGCCCTGCCGTCCGGGGTGGGGAACCGCTCGGTGAACAGCCGCGGTGTGCCCGGATGCGACCGGTCAGGACACGGCCAGAACACCCCGTCCTCGGCCTCGATCCGGTGGTACGTGATCCCCGCGTAGTCCGCCGGCCCGCCCGCCGACGCCCGCCCCAACTCGGTGAACACCGTCTCCGGGTCGGTCGGGAACTTCTCCCCGTGACCGAGCCGGGCGGCGAGCTGATGCAGGATCCACAGATCGGTGCGTGCCCCCGGTGGGGGAGTGGCCGCGGCCCGGCGCCGGATCACCCGACCCTCCAGATTGGTCATGGTGCCGTCTTCCTCAGCCCACTGGGTGCTCGGCAGCACCACGTCGGCGAGAGCGGCGGTCTCGGAGAGCACGAAGTCGCTCACCACCAGCAGGTCGAGGGCGCGCAGCCGTTCCGCGACGTGCCCCGACCGCGGCGCCGACACCACCGGGTTCGAGCCGAACAGCAGCATCGCGCTGGGGCCGGTCCCGGCGCCGATCGCGTCGAGCAACTCGTACGCGCTGAGTCCGGGCGGCGGCAGGTCGTCCGCGGAGACGCCCCAGACCGTGGCGACGTGCTGCCGGGCGGCCGGGTCGTCGAGCATGCGGTACCCGGGTAGCTGGTCGGCCTTCTGACCGTGCTCCCGTCCTCCCTGGCCGTTGCCCTGGCCGGTGATCGTGCCGTACCCGCTGCCGGGGCGGCCGGGTAGCCCGAGGGCGAGCGCCAGGTTGAGGAACGCGGTCGCGGTGTCGGCGCCCTTGCTGTGCTGCTCGGCGCCGCGTGCGGTCAGGATCATCGCCCGGTTGGCGCCGGCCAGCCGTTCCACGGTGCGCCGCTGGTCCGCCACACAGACCCCGGTGATCCGTTCCACCCGCTCCGGCCAGTACCCCATCGCGGTCGCCCTCACCTCGGCGAACCCGCTGGTCCGGGCCTCGATGTAGGCGGTGTCCAGGCATCCCTCGATGATCGCGATGTGCAGCAGGCCGAGTGCCAGCGCCAGATCCGTGCCGGGGGTGACCGGCAGGTGCAGCGCCGCCTGCGCCGCCGTGGGTGTACGCCGTGGATCCGCCACCATCAGCGCCTCCGGCCGGAAGTGCCGCATGATCGGCGGCATCGTCTCCGCGAGGTTGCCGCCGGCGAGCAGCATCGCGTCCGCCGCCGCGATGTCGGAAACCGGGAACGGCAGCCCCCGGTCGATCCCGAATGCCCGGACCCCGGCCGCCGCCGCGGACGACATGCAGAACCGGCCGTTGTAGTCGATGTTCGGGGTACGCAGCGCCACCCGGGCGAACTTGCCCAGCGCGTACGCCTTCTCGTTGGTGAGCCCGCCTCCGCCGAAGACAGCGACCGCGCCGGGACCGTGGTCGGTCTGGATCTGCCGTACCCGGTCGGCGACCAGGTCGAGCGCGGTGTCCCAGCCGGCGGGTTCGAGCTCGCCGCCGCCTCGTCGTACCAGGGGGGTGGTGAGGCGTTCCGGGGTGTTCAGCAGTTCCGCGGCGGTCCAGCCCTTCTGGCAGAGCCGGCCCTGGTTCACCGGGAAGTCCCGGGGCATGATGTCGAGGCGAACCCCGCTGCCGCCCCCCGCATCGCCGCCCCCCGCGCCGCCTGCATCGCCGGAGCCGGCGGGGGTCAATGTCATGCCGCACTGCAGGGCGCAGTACGGACAGTGCGTCTCGACCGACGGCGCCGGCCCGCTCGACAGGCGCCCCCGCGGCTCGGCTGCTGTGTCCCGGGAAGCCTCCCCGGGACCCGTCGCCTTCGGCCGCGGTGTGACCTGCGCGGATGCTGCATCGGACATGGGTTGACAGTGGCGGGCGGCGGTTTCGGCGCCGATAACCGACTGTTTCGACGCTGCTACGAAGCCCTCACCTTCGACCCGCGGTGCGGGGAACACCGGGTCCCCGCCTCGGACGGCTGTGTCGGGCACGGTTCACACCCCGGCGTACGCCAGGCTCGGAGACCGGGCCACCAGGAAACGGGTCCGCAGGTAGTGCCACCAGGTCACGCCGCCCATCACCGCGTACGTGCCCAGGAAGACGTACAGGGCGGTGTTGAGGGAACCGGTGGCGGCGATCGACATCCCGAATCCGCGTGGGATCAGGAAACCGCCGAAGGCGCCGATCGCGGCGGCGAGTCCGATCACCGCGGCCGCCGACCGGCGCCCGACCAGCAGCGCCTGCTGTGGCGCCTCGCCGGGTTCGGCGTCTTCGGTGAGCCCCGAGGAACGTAGCGCCTCGGCGCGGAAGATCGCCGGGATCATCCGGTACGTGGATCCGTTCCCGATGCCCGTGGTGAGGAACAACGCCAGGAACGAGGCCAGGAAGCACCAGAAATTCCGGGTGTCCAGCGCGATCAGCACCCCGATCACACCCGCGGCCATGAATCCGAAGGTCCACATGGTGAGCTTGGCGCCGCCTGCCCGGTCGGCCAGCCAGCCTCCGAACGGGCGTGCCACCGAGCCCAGCAGCGGCCCCAGGAACGCCAGGTGCATCGCCGGCATCCCCGGGAACTGGGACGTGACCAGTAGCGGGAACGCGGCTGAGTACCCGATGAACGAGCCGAACGTGCCGATGTAGAGGAACGCCATCACCCAGGTGTGCTTGTTCCGCAGCACCGACAGCTGTTCTGACAGCGTCGCCCTCGCCACCGTCAGGTTGTCCATGAACAGCCAGGCGCAGCCGGCGCCGACCAGGACCGGCGCCAGCCACAGCAGCGGTGCGTTCTGCAGGTGCACGCCGGGCGCCTGTGCCGCGCCGACCAGCGCGACCCCGATCACCAGCGGCGCCAGCAACTGGACCACCGCGACCCCGATGTTGCCGCCGGCCGCGTTCAGGCCCAGCGCGGTTCCCTTGTGCCGCTCCGGATAGAAGTACGAGATGTTCGCCATGCTGGAGGCGAAGTTGCCGCCGCCGAAGCCCGCCGTGGCCGCCGCCATCAGGAACATCCAGTACGGGGTCCCAGGGGCGCTGACACACCAGGTCATCAGCGCGAGCGGGATCAGCAGCAGCCCCGCCGAGACCGTGGTCCAGTTCCGCCCCCCGAACCGCGCCACCGCCGCGGTGTACGGGATCCGCATCAACGATCCGACCAGGTTCGGCACCGCGACCAGCCAGAACAGCTGGTCCACGGAGAGGTCGTGTCCGGCGGCCGGCAGGCTGACCGCCACCACGCTCCAGAGCAGCCAGATCGAGAACCCGAGGTGCTCGGCGAGGATCGAGTAGACCAGGTTCCGCCTGGCGATCGACTTCCCGGTGGTGTGCCAGAAGTGGTCATCCTCGGGATCCCACTGGTCGATCCAGCGGCCGGGTCCGAGCGATCGTGTGAGCACGGCGTGCCTTTCGTAGGTGGTGGCTTCGTTTCGGGCGGACGTTAGGCACGTGGTGTTTCCGCGGTGTGTCGCCACCGTGTTGTCGGCGGTGAACTCAGCCTCACGGGGTTGCCCGGACGCCGGTGAGACGGTCCACCCCGCCGACCCCGTCGGTGATGTCGGTTCCACGGCTCGGTTCCACGGCTCGGTTCCACGGCTCGGTTCCACGGCTCGGTTCCACGGCTCGGCCACACGGCGGCCGCGCCGGTTGTGGAGATCTTGAGGTTGCCGCGGCCTTGAGCATCCGGATTTGCGCCATGATCTGGGTATGGACCGCGTCACGAGGTTGACGGCGCCGGCGGTGGTGGGTCGGGATGCCGAGGTGTCGGTGCTTGCTGCTGTGGTGTCGGAGGTGGCCACCGGTCGGGGTGGCGCGGTGTGGGTCGAGGGTGAGGCGGGGATCGGTAAGTCCGCGTTGGTGAACGTGGTCTGTGATCGGGCGGGTGATGCCGGGTTCACGGTGCTACGTGGTGCGGCGGATGAGTTGGGCACGCCGTTTCCGTTGCGGGTGGCGGCGGAGTGCCTTGAGGTGTCGATGCGCTCGCCGGACCCCGCTAGGCGGGAGATCGCGC
Organism: Micromonosporaceae bacterium; assembly: GCA_050701795.1. GTDB lineage: Bacteria > Actinomycetota > Actinomycetes > Mycobacteriales > Micromonosporaceae > WHSM01. The sequence continues at coordinate 14,103 of JBOGDK010000045.1, read as the reverse complement.
AGTTGCTGCGGGGTGAGGCGTTGGTGGGCACGTTCGACCCGGTTATCGCCGCGGGTGAGCGGATGTTGGATGTGGTGGATCGGCTGGTTTCGTCGGGGCCGGTCGCGCTGGTTTTCGAGGACCTGCATTGGGCGGACGAGGCGAGTCTGCTGTTGTAGAACCGCCTGACGCGCATCGCCGGGCAGGTGCCGTTGCTGCTGGTCGGCACGTGCCGTCCGGTGCCGGTCCGGGCGGTGGTCTCGCAGCTGCGGGCGATGGTCCGGGAACGAGACGACACGGTGATCGAGCTCGCGCCACTCGGTGAGCCCGATGTGGCGCGGCTGGCCTCGGAACTGGTGGCGGGCCAGCCCGGCCCACGCCTCACCGAGGCGCTCGCGCGGGCCGGGGGCAACCCGCTGTACGTGCGGGAGCTGGTGCGGGCGCTGCTGCTCGACGGCCGGATCGCGGTCGCGGGTGGCGAGGCGGAGCTGGGAGGAGATGCTGACACGACGCCGACGTCGCTGTCTGCCGTGATCGCGCACCGGCTGCAGTCGCTCACCGGGGCGACCGCGGAGGTGCTACGCCTGGCGGCTTTGCTGGGTAACGAGTTCGACGTCAAGGAACTCGCGACCGTCTGTGACCGTACTCCGGTCACGCTGGTCGACGTGATGGCCGAGGCGGTGATGGCCGGGGTGCTCGGTGGGTCTGGCGCCCGGGTGAGTTTCCGGCACGACCTGATCCGGCGGGTGATCGCGGAGCAGATGCCGGAAGGGATGCGGATCGCGCTGCACGGCGGCTTCGCCCGGCAGCTCGCCGAGGCCGGCAGCGCCCCTCGCCGGGTGGCGCGGCATCTGCTGGCCGTGCCGGACCCGCTGGACGACTGGGTGCCCACGTGGCTCACCTCGATCCCCGAGTCGAGGTTGTCCGCCGCCCCGCAGGTGTCCGCGGATCTGCTGGGCCGGGCCATGAAGGTCACAGGTCGCGAGGACCCTCGATCGGAAGAGCTGGCCTGCCGTCTGGCGCAGTTGCTGTACTGGCTGGGGCGCGACGAGCAGTTGCTGGAGGCGGCAGGGTCGGCGCCACTGTCGTTCACCGACGTCGAGCGGGCCGCCCGGATGAGCCTCTACACGGCCCGTGCGGCGGGGCGTACCGGACGGTTCGAGGACGCGCTCGAGACGCTCGGGCGGGCACTTGGCGAGGAGCGGCTGCCGGTGGTGTGGCGGGCCAGACTGACCGCCTGGCTCGGGATGGCTCACACGTACCTGGATCGTGAGAAGGAGGCGGAGGTGGCGGCCCGGCGGGCGCTCGCCGACGCCCGCAGCTGCGGCGACGCTCTGGCCGCGGGGTACGCCCTGCTGTGCCTGTGGGCGCTCTCCGGGGCCTCACAGGAGTCCTACCTCGAGGAGGCGTTGGACGGTCTCGGCGACGACCCCGAGTCCATCGACCTGCGCATGTTGCTGGTGGAGAAGCGGCTCCTCGGGCTTACCGCGGCGGGCGAGAGCGAAGCTTCGGAGCAGGCGGCTCGCGAGGCGCTGGTGTTCGCCGACCGGATCGGCACGTACCGGACCGCGCAGCTGCTGGCCAGCGCAGCGGAGATCAGCTTCGTGCACGGCGACTGGGACGAGGCGCTGGTACGCGAGGCCAGCGTGGCCGCCGAGTTCCTCGACACCGTTTCCGTCCGCGACGGCCGGGCCCTGGCCGCCACCATCGCGATACACCGTGACGAACCCGAGCGGGCCCGCACCCACCTGTGGGCCGCCGGCGTCACCCTCCCGATCGAGTCCCTCGAACCCGACATCGACACCACGTACGCCATCGACGCCGCGGCGCTGCTCGCCGAAGCAGCCGGTGATCACGCGACCGCGACCCGGCTCCGGGCATTGTGGCTGGAACTGCCGCCCGGGCCGATCCGCAACAACCTCTGCTGGCACCTGCCCGAGCTGGTGCGTACCGCGCTGGCCGCCGGGGACACCGCGACGGCGCGGACGGCGCTGCAGGCGTGCCGGGACGCCGGCGACAGGACGCCGGAGACAGGACGCCGGAGACCGTGATCCCGGAGCGGTGCTGTCAGGCGATGCTGGACGGTGACGCGGCCGCGCTGCTCGCCGTGGCCGCCGATGCCCGCGCCGGTGGCTGGATGCCGAGAGCCGCGTTCGCCCTGGAAGAAGCGGCGGCACGCCACGCCGAGGCGGGTCAGATCGCGCCGGCGAGGCGGGCGCTGACCGACGCCGTACGCATCTACGACGGTCTCGGCGCCACCTGGGACGTCAGGCGCGTCGACTCCCGGCTGCGCAAGCACGGCATCCGACGCGGCCCACGCAGCCTGCACCGCCGCGCGAAAACCGGGTACGACGCGCTCACCCCGAGCGAGCAGCGGGTGGCACGGCTCGTGGCCGAAGGCATGTCCAACCCGGCGGTCGCGGCCGAGCTGTTCCTGTCACGCAACACCGTGCAGACGCACGTGTCGAATATCCTCGCCAAACTCCAGCTCCGCTCCCGTGTCGAACTCATCCGTGAAGTCGCCGCGCGCGCGGAGTCCCCACTCAACCCGGCCGGTTAGTCCGCTCGACACACCGCGTCGGCTCATGATCGGGCGGTGTGGTTGCGCACCGGGACGATGGCGACGCGCCGTACCCGGAGGCACCTCGTCGGAAGCGGCGCGTCGGCCCGCTCAGCAGGCGGACCACACGAGGTCCATGGTGTGCACGGCGCCAGTGAGCAGCGCGGCGCCGAGGTCTACCACTCTTCTCTGCTCCGCCGAAGTCAGGTACTCGGCGGGCGACTTGCCCACGACTCTGGACAGCAACAGGCACCCGGTGTGGGCGGCGATGCGGCTGTCCGCGGGCACTGAGCCGCTGGTGTGCTCGTACCGGGTCAGGAATCCCGCCGCGGCGGCCCGCAGGCGCGGGGCGCAACGGGGCAGGTGTGTCGCCTTGAGGAGCAGGTGGCTCAGCATGAACGCCAGGTCGAAGACGGGCGCGCCGTAGCGCGCCACTTCGAAGTCGAGCACCCAGGGCGTGGTGATCCCCACCAGGACGTTTTTGGGTGAGAAGTCGCCGTGCACCAGGCATTCGCGCTGGCCCAGCAGCTCGTCCAGGCATTCGAGGACGGGCGTCGCGAGGTTCGGCAACGCGGTCGCCACCGCGCGGTGGTACGGCTCACCGCGCAGCTGCATGAAGGTGCGGTCGTCGCGGAACTGGTGGGCGACTTCGGGATGATGCCTGGTCGCGTGGTGCCAGCGGCCGAGGACCTCGCCCAACGTCTCAGCCACCGCTGCGTCGGTCCGGCCGGCAAGCAGGTCCTCCTTCCAGGGCCGAGCTGCGGCCGGGGCCGCGGTCATCGTCAACACGTGGCGCATCGGGTCGATGTCCACCACCTCAGGCGCCGCTTCCGGGGTGATCGCTCCGTACGTGGACATCGCGGCGGCTTCGGTGGCGATCCGGGCCGGGTCGGCCCGCCACTCCCGCGCCACGGTGAGCCGGGAGCGCGCCTGTTTCACCACCAGACGCCGGCCGGCTGCTTCGACGAGCAGCGTGACTGCGCTGACGCCGCCGGGGAGCGCGCGGGACCGCGCGGGTTGGTCCGGGTCGATCAGACCGCGGTCGCGCAGGTACGGCACTGCGCTCTCAGTGTCCAGTGGGGTGGTGGCAGTTGTATTCATGCTTGACTTTCGGGCATGCAAGATGTTGGGTTTCAGTCAGACCATAAATCGAAGATGCTGCAGCGTGCAACGCACAGGAGGCGCGGGTTCGTGGGCACTCTGGCTCGCAAGGTCGTCATCGTGACCGGCGCCGGATCCGGTATCGGACGGGCGATAGCCGAGCGGTTTCTGGCCGCCGGCGCCGAGGTGGTGGCGGCGGACCTGAAGCTGGACGGAGCGCCGGCGGACGCGATGCCGGTGAAGACCGACGTGTCGGTCCCGGACGACGTCGATCGCCTGGTCACGGCAACGTTCGAGGCCCACGGGCGGGTGGACGTGCTGTGCAACAACGCCGGCATCGGCTCCACCAGCACAGTGTTGAGTTGCTCCGTCGAGGAGTGGGACCGGGTCTTCGCGGTCAACGTGCGTGGCGTCTTCCTGGGCATCCGAGCGGTGCTGCCGCACATGCTGCGCCAGCACAGCGGCGTGATTGTCAACACCGCGTCGGCCGCCGGCTTGGTGGGGCTGCCGCACCGCGCGGCGTACTGCGCGAGCAAAGGCGCCGTGATCGCGTTGACCAAGCAGGTCGCGGTCGAGGTCGCCGGCACCGGCGTGCGGTGCAACAGCATCTGCCCCGGGACGGTCGACACCCCCTGGGTCAACAGCCTGCTCGATCAGGCCGACGACCGCGAAGCGCGCCGCCGCGCGCTGATCGCGCGGCAGCCGGTGGGTCGGCTCGGTTCGGCCGAGGAGATCGCCGCCGCCGCCCTCTACCTCGCGTCCGATGAGGCGAGCTTCGTCACCGGCGCGCAACTGGTGATCGACGGTGGCCTGACCGCCGGGCCAGCGGCGAGGGAAGGACAACTCGGATGAGAGAGGGCATGGTCGAGGCGGTCGCTGGCGAGGCCCCCCCACGCCGGAGACAGGCGCCGGCTGGCGCGTGCTCCCAGGGCGTCGTGGTGAACGGGTTCCTCCACTCAACCGGTGTGGCTCCGGTCGCCCTGCCAGGCCAATGAGGCCGAACGCCGCCATGGACACCTCGATGTTCGCGTTCACCACCGACTTCTCCGACCAGGGGACCGAGGTCGCGCTGGACCACATCCTCGACCAGGGGCAGGTGACTGGGGTGACGGTCGCCGCGGCGTACCACACCGCCAGGGATCTGTTCCCCCACGCGACCAGCCGGAAGCTGCGCTACCTGACCGGGGGGGTCTGCTACTTCCAACCCCGGCCGGAGCACTACCGCGACACGGTGATCAGCCCGGTGACCGCTGCGGAGATCGGGGACGCCGACCCCCTCGCCGAGCTGGGGGAGGCGACCCGGCAGCGCGGCGCGTCGCTGCACGCCTGGGTGGTGTTCCTGCACAACTCGCGGGCCGGCACGGCGCATCCCGAGTGCGCGCAACGCACCCTGTACGGCGACCCGCAGCTCACCTCGCTGTGCCCGGCCAACCCGCAGGTGCGCCGGTACGCCGTGGCGCTCGCCCGCGACCTGGCCCGGTACGGCTGCGACTCACTGGTCGCGGAATCGCTGCACTACCACAGGCTGCGGCACGGCTACCACCACGAGCGCTACCTGGTCAGGCTCGACCCGTTCGCCGAGTTCGCGCTCGGGTTGTGCTTCTGCGCTCACTGTCGCGCTGGGGCCAGCGCCGCCGGGATCGACATCGACGCCGTGGTCCGGCACTGCCGCGCCGCTGTGGACGCGGCTTTCGCGGGGGCGTCCGAGCAGCACGAGCCGGAAGAGCTGACCAGGGACGGGCTCGCCAGGCGGCTGGACGGCGAGTTCGGGGCGTTCCTGGAGTTTCGCAGCCGGGTGGTGACCGGGCTGGTCGCGGAGGTTGCCGAAGCGCTGGCCGGCTCGGGCGCCGCGCTCACCGTGATCGACCCCGGCGGTGGCAGCGGATTCCTCACCGGGGAGCTGACCGGCCCGCTCGCGGCCACCAAGGGTTGGGCCATCGGGCTGGACCCGGCCAGCGTCGCGGAGTCCGCTGACCGGTACCTGGTGCTCGGCTACACCCGGGATCCGCGCCGTCTGGGCGACGAGCTGGCGGCGTACCGGAAAGCAATCGGCAGCAGCGCCGAATTGCGCTGCGCGCTGCGCCCCACCTGGCCGGACTGCGTGTCTGTCAGCGGACTCCGCGACAAGCTCGCGGCGCTGCGCCAGCAGCGGGTGTCCGGCGCCGACTTCTACCACCACGGCCTGATGCCGCTCGCCTGCACCGCGCGGGTGGGACAGGCCCTGACCAGCCAGGTTTCCGAGGGAGCGTCTCGATGACCGTCGCGCCGACCCAGTCCTTCCAGCTCGCCGCCGACCCGGCCGGCCAGACCGTGGGCGACCACCTCCGCCAGCTTGGCGCCACGCTGAGCGGCCACAGCCTCGCCGAGGCAGCCCGGCAACGCCGGCCGCTGTTCGGCGGGGACTTCGGCAGCCCGCTACTGGCAGCCCGGGATTCGGCGCTGGAGCACAACATGCGCCAGATGGACGACTACTGCGCGCAGCGCGGCGTCACCCTGATCCCGCACGGGAAGACGGCCATGGCGCCGCAACTGGTCGAAAGGCAACTGCGGCGCGGCGCCTGGGGAGTCGCCGCCGCCAGCGTGAGCCAGGCCCGGGTGTTCCACCGGCACGGGATCCCGCGAATCCTGATCGCCAACCAGATCGTGGACGCCGCCGGCATCGCCTGGCTGGCGCGGCACATCGCCGACCCGGAGCGACGCTTGATCTGCTACGTGGACTCCCTCGCCGGGGTGCGGCTGCTCGCCGACGGGCTGCGGCATGCCGCGGGCCGGTTGGACGTGCTGGTCGAGGTGGCGACACCCGGGGGCCGCGCGGGTTGCCGGGACGTCGCCCAGGCCGTCGAGGTGGCGGCCGCGGCAGCCGCCGAGGACCGGTTGCGGCTGGTCGGCGTCACCGGCTTCGAGGGGATCCTGGTACGGGACCGCACGCCCGACAGCGTGGGCACGGTCCGCGCCATGCTGCGCCACGTCCGGGCCGCCGCCGTGGCGATCGCGGAAGCCAGGCACTTCGCCGGGCTGCCGGAGATCCTGGTGACCGCCGGCGGCAGCATCTTCTTTCCGGAGGCCGTCGAGGAGCTGGCTGGCGGATGGAACCTCGAGGCGCCGGTGCGGTTCGCGCTGCGGTGCAGCTGCTACGCCACCCATGACTCCGGGCTCTACACCGAGCTGTCTCCCTTTGGGACGCCAGTCCTGCCGGGCACCGCGCCGCAGCGTCCCGCGCTTGAGTTGTGGGCGCAGGTGCTCTCCCGACCCGAGCCGGAGCTGGCGATCCTCAACTTCGGCAAGCGGGACGCTCCGTTCTCAGAGGGATTCCCGTCACCGTTCCGGATCCGGGCCGCGGGGCTCGGCGGCGCGGGGACTGAGACCGCGGCCGGCGGCGAACTCGACGCCGCGGGGACCGAGATCGTGGACCTCAACGACCAGCACGCGTACCTGCGGCTGCCGGCGTCGCATGGGCTCGCCGTCGGCGACTGGATCGGGATGGGGATCTCCCATCCCTGCCTCGCCCTGGATCGCTGGTCGGTGCTGCCGATCGTGGACGACGCCGACACCGTCGTCGACCTCTACCGAATGTTCTTCTGACCGGCTCGGGGAGGTTCGCATGGCGGTCACGTTCGCGGGCGGCACGGTCGTCGACGGCGGCGGCGAGCCGGCGTACCGGGCCGACGTGACCGTGGACGGCGGGCGGATCGTCGCGATCAGCCGCGCCGGCAGGGCGACGGGTCCGGTGTGCGACATCCGCGGGCTGGCAATCGCGCCCGGGTTCATCGACATGCACTCCCACTCCGACCTGGCGTTGCTCACCGACCCCTGGCACGAGGCCAAGATCACCCAGGGCGTGACCCTGGAGGTGGTGGGCCAGGACGGCCTGAGCTACGCCCCCGCGGACGAGCCGGCGCTGGCGGAGCTGCGCCGCAAACTGGCCGGCTGGAACGGTGACTCGGAGCTGCTGAACCAGCCGTGGCGCAGCGTCGCGGCGTACCTGCGGCTGCTGCGCGGGCGGGCGCCGGTCAACGCCGGCTATCTCGTCCCGCACGGCACGGTGCGGCTGCTCGTGGCAGGTGCCGAAGACCGGCCCGCCACCGCCGAGGAGCTGCGGCGGATGTGCCAGATCGTGGACCGCGCCATGACCGACGGCGCGCTCGGTCTCTCGGCGGGCCTGACGTACACCCCGGGGATGTACGCCGACACCGACGAGCTGGTCGCGCTGTGCGCCGTGGTGGCCGCGCGCGGCGGCTACTACTGCCCGCACCATCGCAGCTACGGACGCGGCGCCCTGGACGCGTACGCCGAGCAGATCGAGATCGCCAGGCGGTCCGGGGTCGCGCTGCACCTCGCGCACGCGTTGCTGAACTACCCCGTCAACCAGGGGCGGGCCGGCGAGCTGATCGACCTGATCGACAACGCGATCGCGGAGGGCGTCGACATCAGCTTCGACAGCTACCCGTACCTGGCGGGCTCGTCGTACCTGCACGCCCTGCTGCCGAGTTGGGCGCAGGCCGGTGGGCACGAGGCGACCTTGCGTCGGTTGCGGGATCCGTCCCTGCGGCCCCGGCTGCGGCACGAGCTGGAGCAGGTCGGGTCCGACGGCAATCACGGTGTGCCCGTGGACTGGGCCGCGGTCCGGGTCGCCGGGCTGAGCCGTGCCACCGACCCCGGCGCGGTCGGCGCGACCGTCGCCGAGCTGGCCGAACGCCGCCGACTGGCGCCCAGCGAGGTCTACCTGCAGCTGATCTGTGACGACCAGCTCGGCGCCACCGCGCTGTTCGAGGTCGGCAACCCCGAGAACGTCGAGCGTCTGATGACGCACCCGGCCCACACCGTGGGCAGCGACGGCATCCTGGTCGGCGCCAGGCCACACCCCCGGGCCTGGGGCGCCTTCCCCCGCTACCTGGGGCACTACGTACGGGAGCGCGGCACGTTGCGGTTGGAGACCGCGGTCGCGCACCTGACCGGATCGGCCGCGCGGCGGCTGCGGCTCGCCGACCGTGGCCGGGTGCTCCCCGGGCACGCCGCCGATCTGGTGTGTTTCGACCCCGACACGATCGCTGACACCGCGACCTACCAGGCGCCACGTCAGCGGTCGACGGGGATCCGGCACGTGATGGTCAATGGCGAGTTCGTCATGGAGGACGGCGAACTCACCGGCCGTCGCCCCGGCCGGGCGATCCGCAGCACCACCACCCCCTCTCACCCCGCCGCGACGGCCGTGGTCGACCCCCCGCCGACCTCGGGCCAGGCGGCCCCAACCCTCGGAGAGTTCCATGACGAGTCCAGTGCCGCCGGCTGGTAGAGCCGGTCCCTCCAGACGCCAGATGCTCCGGATCGCGCTGGGAACCGGCGCCGCGCTCGGCGCGGGCACGCTGCTCGGCCTCCGGCCCGCGTTCGCCGGCCACATCGAGTACGACACCCGCGCCGCGTTCGACCAGTTCCTGCGCGAGTTCGAGAGCTCCGACCAGCTCGGCCAGGCCACCGACCCGAACGACAACCAGGGCGCCCTGGCCTGGGGCCAGTCGTACGTGCTGCAGGGTCTGGTGCTCGCGTACCAAGCGTTCCGCGACACGCGGTATCTCGACCACCTGGTCGACAACATCGACGCGGTGCTCGACACCCGCGACAGCGCCCGTGGGGTCGCTGACTACCGCGGGCTGTCGCTGCCGGCGTGGCGGAGCGGATACCCGTACACCGCGGGTGCGGTGGAGCTGGCCGACGCGGCAGGCCGGCCGGTGCTGCAGGTCCGCACCGTGAAGACTCCGATCGAGCAGCGGATCAGCAGCAAGCCGCTCGAGGTCGAGCCGCTGATCGACGTGGAGGTGGTCGCCGGCGCCGAGGGAAGCTTCACCTTGGTGGTGGCGCATCGGGGCGTGAACAAGACCGAGCGGCACGAGAACCTCAGCATGGACCCGGCGAGCCCGTCGTACGCGGTGCGCCGGCTGCACGACGCCTGGCCGACCGACCTGTTGCTCACCGCTAAGGACCTGCGGGCGGACCCCGCGGCGGGGCCGGCGCCGGCGGCGGGCACGTACCAGATGGCGTCGCAGCAGGGGATCTTCGCGGTGCACACCGGCATGATCACCAGCCCCATCGCGAGTTTCGCCCGGCTGGTGCACGAGACCCCGGCGCTGCGTGCCCGGTACGCCGCCACCGGCCGCCGCTACGTAGAGGCGTGCGAGGCGGCGATCGCGGTGCACGACCGGGAATGGGGCCAGAACGACAAGGGTGAGGGCTGGTACCAGTCGGCGCGCGGCATGCCGGTGCCGTACGCGGACGGGGCGGAGCAGCCGGCGAACCAGTTCCTGGCGCCGGCGCGCACCATCCTGCAGCTGGCCGCGATCACGCGAGACCCGCTCTACCGTGACCGGGCCCGGCGGATGGCCCGCACCTTCAAGAACGAGCTGACGCTGGACGCCGGCGGCGCGTACACCTGGCACTACTGGCCGTCGTGGGGGCGGATCTACAACGGCTGGTCCAAAGCGGACGACGTCTCCGAGTACCGGCTGTCGTACAGCGGCGCGCGGCAGATCGAGGACACCAGCCACGGGCACATCGACGTGGACTTCGCGGTACGCGCGTTCTGGGATCACGTGGTCTTCGATGAGAAGGACATGGCGCGGTTCGCCCGCACCTTCACCCGGAACGTGGCGGCACGCACCGCAGACGGCGGCGCCACGGTGTGGAGCAACGTCGACGCCACCGGGGTCACCGGCAATCGGGCGTTCGAGACGATCTCGGCCGCCTGGATGGCGCTGGCTGTCTTCGACCGGAAGATCTTCGAGCACGTTGACGAGACGTTCCAGCGGATCGAGGTGGATCCGGCGACGGACCGGTTCGGCTCCAACGTCCTGGACGTCGCGAACCTGGCGTGGTTCGGCGCCCCCGGCGACCACCGGCTGGTCGGCCCGATGCCGCCGCGCCCTGACTCATCCCCGGAGGGGGACCGATGAAGCATGGCGAGCCGGCCACGCCGGCCGGGGCCTCAGGCGCCACCCGGCGGGACACGCTGCGCCTGCTGCTCGGCGCGGGCGCCGCAGTGGGTATCGGCGCGAGTGTGGGGCCACTGCTCGGGCCGGCCGCGGCCCGGGCCGCGGCCTTCGACTACACCGACCCGGCCACCTTCGACGAATTCCACCGCACCTTCCAGCGGCGCGAGGACCGGGTCGGGCAGTCGACCGACCTGAACGAGTGGCTGGGCGCCCTGGCCTGGGGCCAGTCGTACATCCAGGTCGGCATGATGCGGATGTACGACGCCACCCGGGACGTGCGCCACCTCCACGAGCTCGTCGATCACATCGACAACGTGCTGGCCACCCGCGACAGCGTGCGTGGTGTGAAGGACTACCGCGGGCTGTCGCTGCCGGCGTGGCGGAGCGGATACCCGTACACCATGGGTGCGGTCGACCTGGCCGACGCGTCCGGGCGCCCGATCCTGCAGGTGCGCAGCGCGCGGACCCCGATCGAGCGGATGCTCAGGCTCAAGCCCACCGAGGTGGAGCCGTACATCGACGTCACGGTCTCCGCGGGCGCCACGGCCGACCGCTTCAAGCTCACCGTCACCCATCGAAACTTCGATGTGACTGAGGACTTCGACAACCTGTCCATGGATCCGGCCAGCCCCGACTACGTGCTCACGCGGGTGCATGCGGCGTGGCCGACCTCCAACTCGATCACCGTGAAGGACCTGCGGGAGAGTCCCGGCGCCGGCGCGGCCCCGGTGCACGGCGCCTTCCCGATGCGCTCGCTTCCCGCCGTGTTCGGGGTCCACACCGGGCAGATCGTGCATCCCATCGCATGGTTCGCCAGGACGGTGCTGGAAAGCCAGGCGCTCCGCCAGGACCGTGTGCTGCGCGCCAAGGCCGAGAACTACGTGGATGCCGCTGAAGCCGCCCTCGCGGTGCACGACGAGGAGTGGCGGGAGAACGACCGAGGTGAGGGCTGGTACGTCTTCGCCAAAGGCAATCCCAGTGGTTTCGACGGCGCCGAGCAGCCCGCCAATCAGTTCCTGGCGCCGGGGCGCGCGATGCTGCACCTGGCGGCCGTGACCGGCAAGTCGAGCCACGCCGACCGTGTGGCGAAGCTGGCGCGCACCTTCCGCAACCAGCTCACCGTCGACCCGGAGCAGGCGTACACCTGGCACTACTGGCCGACCTGGGGCCGGGTGTTCAACGGCTGGACCAAGGCCGACGACGTGTCGGAGTTCCGGCTGTCCCAGTCCAGTGCCCGGCAGATTGAGGACATCAGCCACGCGCACCTCAGCGTCGACTTCGCGGTCCAGGCGTTCCGCGATCGGGTCGGGTTCACGGGCAGGGACATGCGGCGCCTCGCCAACACGTTCACGCGCAAGCTTCGCGCGTTCGAACCCAACGGCGATCCGACGGTCTGGTTCAACGTCGACGGTTCCTTCCGCACCGGGGTGCTCTCCGACGAGCTCGTCGCCGCGGGATGGATGCCGATCGCGACCTGGGACGAGGAGGTCTTCACCCACTGCGAGGCGATGTACGACAGCAGCGGGCTCACCCCAGACTACCCGTTCCTGTCCGGCTTCATGTTGATGGGTGTGGCGAACCTCGTGTGGTTCGCCCGGCGCGGGTGACGACGACGGAGGCGACGACGGGCGGGGCGGGGGCGCCGCATCGCCGAGCTAAGGACATGACGAGTCACAACTGGAACTGGAGGACATGATGGCAATGACGAGAACCAGCCGCGGAAGCGGCCGCGGCAGGGGGGCCAGAGTGGTGGCGATGGCCCTCGCCACGGCATTGGCGGCCAGCGGCTGCACCCTGTTCGGGGAGGCCGACGCCGAGGGCGACGGTGGCGGGTCGATCACCGTGCAGACCACAAATTTCCCCATCCTCGACCCGCAGGTCGTCACGAACGGCATGTGGGCCTCGGCCCAGGGCCTGTTGGAGGGCCTGGTGCTGCAGAACAAGGAAGGCACGGACGTGGTGCCGGGCGTCGCCGAGAAGTGGCAGGCCTCGGAGGACGGTCTCACGTACACCTTCCAGCTCCGTGAGGACGCCCAGTGGTCCAACGGCGACTCGGTCACGGCGCAGGACTTCGAGTGGACCTACAAACGGATGCTCACCCCCGGAAAGGGCGCTGGCGTCACGCTCGGCGCCAACTCCTTCCAGCCCGGGTTGGGGATCGCCGGCGCCGCCGACCACATGGGCGGCGCGCTCAAGGACTGGTCCGAAGTGGGGATCAAGGCCACTGGCGAGCGTGAGCTGACCTTCACTCTGGCCGCCCGCAACCCCGACTTCCTGATGGGCCTGACCCACCCGTCGATGCTGCCGCTGCACCCGGACACGGTGGAGAAGCACCCCAAGGACTGGCAGACCCCGAAGCACTGGGTGGGCAACGGTCCGTTCAACCTCGACGGGTGGGTGAAGAACTCCCGGATGACGCTGACCCGCAACAAGCACTACTGGGACCCCGAGAACGTGCACCTCGACACCGTGAACATCCGGCTGATCGAAGGTGACCTGCCGACCGTCGGGTACGAGAACGGCGAGGTCGACATCACCATGCTCAACACCGAGGACGTGATCCGGTTCGACGCCGACGCTGAGCTGAAGAACGCGGTCCGCAAGACCTCGCCGAACGTGGTGGCCTACCTGGCGCTGCTGCGCAGCCAGAACAAGGCGCTGCAGGACCCGCAGGTGCGGGAGGCGCTGTCGGTCGGACTGGACCGGGAGAAGGTCGCCAAGAACATCCCCGGCGCCGAGCCTGGGCCCTCCCTGCTGCCCGGCTCGCTGCCCGGGTGGGACGCGAAGGTCGCGACGGAGACCGACATCGCGCGGGCGAAGGAGCTGCTCGCCGACGCCGGCTACCCGAACGGCAAGGGCCTGCCGGAGATCAAGATCATGTCCGGTCTGGCCGGCACCTCCACCCCGGCGATCGACGCCATCGTGGACATCTGGCAGGAGGAGCTGGGCGTCAAGGTGAAGGCCGACACCCTTGAGGCCGGGGTGTACGTGGAGAAGCGCTGGCAGGTGCACCCGGATGACTACGCCGGCTTCTACTACGGCACCTTCTCCGGGAACGTGACCTGGCCGTACTACGCGGGAGTGCTCTGGGGGCCGCAGTTCCTCGCCGAGTTCAGCCTGCCGCCGGACGTCTGGGCGCGGTACCAGAAGATCCAGAACGACAAGAAGCTCGACCCCGCGAAGATGAACGCCCAGCTTGCCGCGCTGCGGGACAAGCACGCCAGCCCGGAGGCGAAGAAGTACGGCGAGCTGGTCACCGAGGCCAACGCCGCCGAGACTGCCGAGGAGCAGGTCAGGCTGTACCAGGAGGCCGAGCTGGCACGCAGCAGCAGCCACCTGATCCTGCCGGTGTCCTGGAACAGCACCATGTACGCGGTCCGGTCATCCCTGGAGGGAGTGAACCTGCGCCCGACGCTGGACGGCTACTACTTCAAGGGCATCGGGGTGAACGGCTGATGTCGGCGCTGCTCGGGTACGCGG
>JBOGDK010000044.1:0-18591 GCA_050701795.1 Micromonosporaceae bacterium | reverse complement strand
CGCCACCAGGATCACCAGGGCCAGCGGTACACCCCGCCACGCGTGGAGCACCGCGACTGTGATCGCCACTCCGATGGCCAGCAACACGGCCCGCAGCGCCACCTGTCGTACCGGTCGGAGGGGGAGCTCCGCACCGCGTCTCCGCCGCTGATCCAGCAGTACGGCGGCCAGGTAGCCGGCCACCACGACGGCCCCGATCGCCCAGCCCGACGCAGGTGTGAGGCTGGTGTGGGTGAGCGCGGCGACGAACCCTTCGTACGGGAAGTTGATCGTGCCCTGGGGGCCGAGGATGTACAGCTGGAGCCCTTGCCAGCCGATCAACCCGGCGAGGGTGACGACGAACGACGGCACTCCGATCCTGGTGACGATCAGTCCGTGCATGGCCCCGATCAGGGCGCACATCCCGATCACGACGACGATGCCGACCAGGTCGGAGAAGCCGCCGCGTACCGTCAGCGCCGCCAGCGAGGCACCCGCGAGCCCGGACACCGAGCCCACCGACAGGTCGATCTCGCCGAGCAGCAGCACCATGACGATCCCGACCGAGATGGCACCAGCGGCGGCGATCTGCAACGTCAGGTTGTACAGGTTCTGCGGAGTCAGGAAGTTTTCGTTCAGGCTCTGGAACACGACCCAGATCACTGCCAGACCGATCATCACCGGCCACGACCCGAGTTCACCCGCACGCAGCCGGCGCTTGGCACGTCGCAGCAGTTTCGCCGGAGCCGGCCGGCCGGAACCGGGGGCCGTGGCGGTGTCGGTCGCCACCGCCGAACCGCCGGCGCTCTTCACGACACTCATGCCCCGCCTCGCTTCGCTGCGGCGCGCCATGAGGCACATGCGCACTGCACCCAATGCCGGGTGCCCTGGTTCGCTCGCAAGCCTCGCTCATCTACTCGCTGACGCTCGCTCATGCCCCGCCTCGCTTCGCTGCGGCGCGCCACGAGCCACAAATGACTCGCTCGCTGACGCTCGCTCATTCTCCGACCTCCGCCACCGTGGTACGGGCCTTCCGGCGTGACACCGCGTTGTCCGACGCGCCGGTGATCGCCTGCACGATCTCCTCCTGGGTCGCCTCACCGATCCGGAAGTCACCCGCGTTGCGCCCCAACCGGAGCACCACCGCCCGGTCCGCGACCGCCTTCACGTCGGCGAGGTTGTGGCTGATCAGGATCACGCCCAGGCCTCGGTCCCGGAGCCGTTCGATCAGGTCGAGCACCTGGGCGGTCTGTGCCACACCGAGGGCGGCGGTCGGTTCGTCGAGCATCACCACCTTGGGCTCGCCGAGCAGCGACCTGGCGATCGCGACGGACTGTCGCTGACCACCGGACAACGCCGCCACCGGCACCCGTACGCTCGGGATCCGTACCGAGAGGCTGGCGAGCAGCTCGCTGGCCCGGCTCTCCATCGCGATCTCGTCCAGCACCCGGAACCGGACCGTCTCGTTGCCCAGGAACAGGTTGCCGACCACGTCGAGGTTGTCGCACAGCGACAGGTCCTGGTAGACGGTGGCGACCCCGAGTGTGGTGGCGTCGTGCGGCCTGGAGATGGTGACGGGGCGGCCTTCCCACCTGATCTCGCCATCGTCGGCCGGATTCACCCCGGCGATCACCTTCACCAGCGTCGACTTGCCTGCACCGTTGTCACCCACCAGGGCGACCACCTCGCCGGCGTTGACCTCCAGCTCGGCGTCGGCGAGCGCCTGCACCGCCCCGAACCGCTTCGATATCCCGGACAGCGACAGTACGGGTGCCGTCACACCGCCCACCTCCTCGTCATCTGGCCATCATGCCGCCTGGACCTTCCTTCACCATTCGATGCTTTTCACCCGATAACGCGCGTGGCGAAGTGCCGCCCAGCGGCCGGGAGATCCCTCGCCGACCGCCGGGCGGAGCGGGGTGCATCAGGACAGCTCTGCCGCCTTGCACGCCTTGGCGTACTCGGCGGTGCAGATCTGGTCGACGGTGTAGAACTTGTCGGCGATGATCGTGTCCTTGATGTTGTCCTTCGTCACGGAAACCGGATCCAGGAGTACGGACGGTACGTCGGTGTCGCCGTTGTTCTTGGTGGTCGTCTTGCCGTCGTACTTCTTCCCGGTGGCCACCGCGATCGCCATCTCAGCGGCGATGTCGGCCTCCGGCTTGATCGCCTTGTACACGGTCATGTGTTGCTGACCAGCCAGGATTCGCTGGATCCCGGCGAGCTCAGCGTCCTGGCCGGTCACCGGGGGAAGCTTGTCGAACCCGGCGCTCTTCATCGCGGCGATCGCGCCACCCGCGGTGCCGTCATTGGCGGCGTACACCCCGATGATCTTGTCTTTGCCGAGCGCGGTGATGGCCTGCTCCATCTCCTGCTGCGCCTTGTCCGGCGACCAGTCTGGGGTGTCGTACTCCTTGCCGATGGTGACCTTGCCATCGAGTACGGAGTGCGCCCCGGCCTTGAAGTCGGCGGCGTTCGGGTCGGTCGGCGCGCCGTTGATCATGACGATCTCGCCGCTCTTCGGGTCGCCGGCCTCGGTCAGGGCATCCAGCAGCGCCTTGCCCTGGGTTTCGCCGACCTTCTTGTTGTCGTACGAGACGTAGTAGTCGACGGGTCCGGACGCGAGCCGGTCGTACGCCACCACCGGCACGTCCTGCTCCTTGGCCTGGCTGACGATGCCGCCCGCGGCCTTGGCGTCCACCGCGTCGAGAATCAGCACCTTCGCCCCCTGGGTCAGCATCGCCTCGGCCTGCGACTGCTGCTTGTTCGGGTCCTGGTCGGCGTTCTGGTAGAGCACCTCGCACTTGGCGCACAACTCTTTGAGCTTCGCCTCGATCAGCGGCCGGTCGAACGATTCGTACCGGGTGGTCTTGGACTCGGGTAGCAGCAGACCGATCTTGAATCCCTTGTCGGTCGACTGGCCACCGCCGGCGCCGGTGTCGTTCTGGTTCGCGCACGCTGCCGTACCGAACATCAGCGCCGCGATGCCGAGCCCGGCGAGCCCGCGTCTGGTGGTCGTGGTGAGCCGCATACAAGCCTCCTGGCCAGGTTCGCCGGCCTGCCCAGCCGGTTACCGGAGAGTGAAGCCCGCCCGGACGCTTGCCGTCAAGGCTTGAAGACAAAAAACCGAAATCGCCTCCCTATCACTTCGACATCGAAACTAATGGCCGCCCGCCCCTGGCTTCGACAGTGGACCCATTTCGCGAGACACGCTCGGCCGTGTTTCGCGTTTCCGGTCCACCGTCGGAAACGGATCCGGGTGCGGTTCCGGGTCGGGACGAGGGTCGGGATGCGCCCGGGATCTAGGCGAGCTGGGCTTCTTCGTCAAACGAGGTCATGGAACGCACCACGGTGCCGAGCGCTCCGCGTACCGCCGCGGAATCTCCCAGCTCAGCAGGCACCACCTGGACCATCGCCGCGGCCTTCGGCAGAGTCTGCCGGGCCAACATCTCCGTAATCGGCTCGAGCAGCAGGCCCCCCGCGGCGGCCAGCTCGCCGCCCACGATCAGACGCTGCGGGTTCAGCAGGTTGCACAGCACCGCCGCGGCGGAGCCCACCGCACGTCCAGCGTCGGCGATCACCCGGCGGGAGCCCAGGTCGCCATCAATCGCCGCCTCGATCAGCTCGTCCAGGTCGGGCCGCGGCTCGTCCGGCCGGTGCGGCAGCAGATCCAGCAGGTACGGACCGCCCACCACCGTCTCCAGGCATCCGCGGTTCCCGCACCGGCAGATCCGACCCTGGTCGTTCACCGTGATGTGGCCGAACTCGCCGGCCAGACCCGCGGCGCCGGAATACACCTCGCCATTGATCACCAGCGCCGCCCCGACTCCGGAGGACAGCTTCAGGTACGCCAGCTCAGTGCAGTCCCGGCCGGCGCCCCAGATCAGCTCGCCCAACGCGGCCGCGTTCGCGTCGTTGGAAACCTCCACCGGCAGGTTGACCCGTTCGCTCAACTCGCCGGCCACGTCCACGCCCTCCCAGGCGGTGAGTACGGTGCCCGCCGTGACGTGACCAGTGACAGCGTCGACCGGGCCAGGCAGCGCCACCCCGACCCCACGGATCTTCGTACGGTCGACCCGCGCCTGCCGCAGCAGCGTGCTCACCAGCCACTCCGCACGCCGTAGCCCGCGCTCGGCGGACAAGCCGGCCCCGTACGGGATCCGCTCCTCGGCGAGCACCTCGTACGCCATGTCGCAGACCGCCGCCCGGAGGTGGTCCGCCGTGACGTGCACCCCGACCGCGAGCCCGGTGTCCCGTGCCAACGAGACGCTCTGCGCCCGGCGACCACCGCTGGACGTCGGGGCCACCGTCACGGTGCCGGCGTCCCGCAGCTCGCGGACGATGTTGGAGACCGTGGCCGCGGACAGGCCGGTCGCACGGGCGATCTGCGCCTGGGTCAGGGAACCCGCACCACGGATCGCGCGCAGCAACCGCCGCTGGTTCGCCTCCCGCAGTGCGCTCTGCGATCCGGGGGTCTCACCCGCCATACGTTCTCCCTGCTCCGTCCCGGCTTGCGTCGCCCAGGTCCGCCTGCGTGCCGGGCCGGCGCGAATAGTGTACAAGCCTTGAACGAATGAATGGACAGGTCCCGGATTGCCAACTCTGTGCCGCCGGGTCAGCCGGCGTCGGCCACCACCGGGTCAGCCGGCCGCGGCCGGCTGCGGGTACGCCGTGCGAGCCTTGCGAAGAACCATGAGATCCCGACGCCGGAGCCGACCAGCCACGGAACCGCCAGCAGTGACACCAGCCAACCGGGGAGGATCCAGCCCAGCTGCGCACCGAGCAGCCCGCTCACCCCGAAGTAGCCGGCGACACCCAGCAGCGCGACGGCGCTCGCACCCTTCCGCCGCATCGCCGTCACCGGCAGGCCCCGGTTGAGCAGTCCGGACGCCGCCACCGCGACGGCCAGTACGGACAAGCCCCCGACGGCGATGGCGCCGATGACGAGGAAGGCGCCACCACCCGGCGGTACCGAGGCGCGTACGGCCGGCAACCGCACCACGATCACGGCAGCGAGCAGGGTCAGGCAGGCCACCCCGACCATGCCCCCGATCAGGCCCGCACCCCCGATCAGGCCCGCCAGACCCTGGCCGGAACGCCGCCGCACGAAGACGGCCCCGCCAACGACCAGCAGCGCCGGAGTGCCCAGCAGACTGACCAGTGTGGCGCCGTACAAGGCACCCGGATCACCGCGCCCGCTGCTGGAGTCCGGCTCCGGAGCCACCGGTGCCAGGAAGGTCGCCAACCACGCGACCACCAGCATGAACACCACGAAACCCAGCACCGCGAGCAGGGCCTGGCCGATGTCGGCGTCGCGGCGTACCGCGATGGGCGCGTGGAGCAACGCACCGATCAGCACCACTGCCAGGCAGAACACGACGATGCCGTAACCGTCGTCCCGCAGCGCGTCCTCGGCACGGTCCAGGTACGGGCGCACGCCCGGCCCGTACAGGTCGGCCCACTCGTACGCCCAGTACGTGACCACCGTGGCGGCGGCGACCGTGGCGATCCCCGCGATCCAGCGCAACACCGCATCGCCGGGCACCGGCGGCAGGCGTTGCGGGGTACGCCGCCGCTGTCTCCGCTGGTTGCGTCGCTGCCGCCGTCGAGAGGAACCCACGGCACCGATCGTGGCATGCCCGGTCACGCCCCGTCGGCGCGGCTCCGCGGCTGCCCGTCTGCGGTCATTCCGCCGGTGGCAGGGGCGGCGGAATCACCGCAGTGGCCGCGCCCGGAGGAGGACCAGATGCGACCCGTACCGGGCGAGGTGCTGCACTTCTCCGAAGACCCCACAATCCGGCGGAGTCGCCACACGTTGACTGCACACTGGCAACCGGGCGAACCGCCACCTCGGTGGAGACCTCCGCGCCGCTCGCCGGCCCCACTGGCTGAGCCGCGGGCAGCGCATCCATGGGCGTTCCGACCGGAGAAATCACGCCGATCGGGACATGCGATCTAACGATCCTCGTTCAGCTTGTCGGTGGCCACCACATCTGCGAACGGAGTGTGCCACCATGCTCCGCATCGAGGGCTTTCGCATACACCAGCGTCGAGGAGCGTTCGCAATGAACACCTTCACTGCTCGGCCGAAGCGCCGTCTCGGCGCCGCTGCGGCTGTGGCCGCTCTGCTCATGACTGTTGCGAGTTGTGGCGGCGGGGGCGAGGACACGGACGCCGGCAAGGCCGGAGGAATCAGTCTCGTCAAATCAGGAAAACTCACGGTGTGTACGCACCTGCCGTACAAGCCGTTCCAATACAAGGACAAGGGCAAAGTTGTCGGATTCGACGTCGACCTGCTGAACATGGTCGCCGACGACCTCGGCGTCACGTTGGGCGTGGTGCACACCGAGTGGCAGCAGGTGGTATCCGGAGCGGCGTTCGCGGCCAACAAGTGCGACATGGGCATGGGCGCCATGACGATCACCCCGGAGCGCGAGAAGGCGATCGGGATCACCGACCCTTACATGGACGCGACCCAGGTGCTGCTGGTCAAGAAGGATTCGCCGTACAAGAGCCTGGCAGACCTGAAGGGTAAGAAGGTCGGCGTCCAGAAGGACACCACGGGTCAGGAGTACGGCACCGAGCAGTCGAAGAAGCTCGGCTTCACCATCGTGCCGTTCGACGACCTGGCGCTGCTGACCAACGCGGTCAAGTCCGGCCGGGTCGACGGGGCGATCAACGACAACGGCGTGCTGTACGACTTCGTCAACGACAACCCGGACACCGCCGTGGTGGCGGAGTTCGACACCGGCGAGCAGTACGGCTTCGCCACCAAGAAGGACGACCCCAACGCCAAGAAGCTGCTCGACAAGTTCAACAGCCTGCTCGAGAAGGCCAAGAGCGACGGGACGTACAACACGATCTACAAGAAGTGGTTCGGGGTCGAGCCGAAGCAGTGAGCGCGACGAAGACCTCAACGACACGACGGCTGAGCCCGCGAAAGCGGGCTCTGCTCGTCCGTTTGGCGCTGTACCTGGCCTTCGCGATCCTGGTCATCGTGGCGATATTCGCCGCCGACTGGGGCCAGATCGCCAGCGTCTTCTTCCGCGGCGACCTGATCAGGGAATCCGTCACCACCGGGATCGGGTGGGCGCTGTGGTACACGGTCATCTACACCGTGGGCGCCTTCGTGTTCGGGCTCGTCGCGGGGACGGTGCTGGCGCTGATGCGGCTCAGCCCGGTGGGGCCGTACCGGTGGCTGGCCTCGGCGTACATCGAGTTCTTCCGGGGGCTGCCGGCGATCGTGGTGTTCATCGCGTTCTCGCTGCTGCCGCTGGCGATCCCCGGCATGAGCATCCCGTACGACCCGTACGGGACCGTCTGGCTGGCGCTCGGGCTGGTGGCCGCCGCGTACATGGCGGAGACCATCCGGGCCGGGATCCAGGCGGTGCCGAAGGGGCAGGTGGAGGCGGCGCGGTCGCTCGGCATGCCGGCCATGCTGGCCACCCGCAAGATCGTCCTGCCGCAGGCGTTCCGGATCGTGCTGCCGCCGCTGACCAATGAGCTGATCCTGCTGGTCAAGGACTCCTCACTGGTCTTCGTCATCGGTATCCCGGTGAGCAATTTCGAGCTGACGTCGTTCGGCCGGGACCTCGCCAACTCGACAGCGAACCTGACACCTCTGGTCGCCGCCGGGTTCGCGTACCTGATCATCACGCTGCCGCTGAGTGTCCTGGTGCGGCGCATGGAGCAATCGGCCGCGAAGGCACGCTGATGACTGACACGGACACTGACAACGTCGTGGTGGAGGTCGAAGGTCTGCACAAGGCCTTCGGCAGGCTCCACGTACTCAAAGGCATCGATCTCACTGTCGCCCAGCGGGACGTGGTGTGCGTGATCGGGCCGTCCGGTTCCGGCAAGTCGACGCTGTTGCGGTGCGTCAACATGCTGGAACGGCCCAGCCGCGGGAAGGTACGCGTCAACGGCGTCGACCTCACCCACCGCGACTGCGACATCGACGCGGAACGCCGACACATCGGCATGGTGTTCCAGCAGTTCAACCTGTTCCCCCACCTGACCGTGCTGCAGAACTGCACCATCGCCCAGATGACGGTGGCCAGGCGTTCGGCCGCCGAGGCCGACCGGATCGCCCGGGAGAACCTGGACCGGGTGGGCATCGGAGAGAAGATCAACGAGTTCCCGGCGAAACTCTCCGGCGGGCAGCAACAGCGGGTGGCGATCGCCCGGGCACTGTCGATGGGACCGGCGCTGATGCTCTTCGACGAGCCCACCAGCGCGTTGGACCCGGAGCTGGTCGGTGAGGTGCTCTCGGTGATGCGGCAGCTCGCCAGCGAGGGAATGACGATGCTCGTGGTGACGCATGAGATGGCCTTCGCCAAGGAGGTCGCCGACCGGGTGATCTTCATGGACGACGGCCAGATCGTCGAGGAAGGACTGCCGAGCGAGGTGCTGGGCTCCCCTCGCGAAGCGCGTACCAGGGAGTTCCTGCACCGGGTGCTGGAACCGACCAGGCTCACCACGGACGAGTTCCTTGAGGAGGCGCGCCCCGCCGGGGGGCCCGCGATCGAGATCCCCAAGGCCGATCCGCATCGCCTCCCGGGCTCCGGCAGCTAGTGCGGTGTGGCTGGCTTGACCGGATCTGAGCAGATGCCGACTGTTGCTCCCACTGTGGCGTTAGCGTCAGAGACGACTGACGTACCCAGGAGGATCACGATGCCAAAGCGCAGTGCTTCATCGGTATGGAACGGCACCCTCACCGAAGGCAACGGCACGATGCGGCTCGACAGCGGCGCGTACGAGGGGCCGTACTCGTTCTCGTCGCGGTTCGAGGAAGGCGCCGGCTCCAACCCGGAAGAGCTGATCGCCGCCGCTCACTCGGGCTGCTTCTCGATGAAGTTCTCCGGCGACCTCACCAAGGCCGGCTATCCGCCGGAGTCGGTCGAGACCAGGGCAGACGTGCATCTCACCAAGGACGAGGGCGGATTCTCGATCACTCGGATCGAGTTGCACACCACCGCGCGGGTGCCGAACATCGGTGCCGCCGAATTCCACAAGATCGCGGAGGCGTCGAAGGATTCGTGCCCGGTCTCCCGCGCCCTGGCCGCCGTACCGGAGATCGTCGTCGACGCCAACCTGGCCTGAACCGACAGCGCCCCGCCCGCGAGGGCAGGGGTCGCTGTCGGCCGGTCAGCCGAGTTCGTCGACCACCAGTTCGGCGATCTGGAGCGTGTTGAGCGCCGCGCCCTTGCGTAGGTTGTCGCCGGAGACGAACAGGTCCAGGGCGCGTGGGTCGTCCAGGGAACGCCGGATCCGGCCGATCCACGACGGGTCGGTGCCGACCGCGTCCGCCGGTGTCGGGAACTCGCCCGCGGCCGGGTCGTCCACCAGGATCACCCCGGGCGCACCCCGCAGTACGCCCCGCGCCCCGTCCGCGGTCACTTCGCTGCCGAAGATCGCGTGTACGGAGGCCGAATGCCCGGTCACCACCGGCACCCGTACGCAGGTCGCGGCGACCTTCAGATCCGGCAACCCGAGGATCTTGCGGGACTCGTTGCGGATCTTGAGCTCCTCGCTGGACCAGCCGTCGTCCTTCAACGACCCCGCCCAGGGCACCACGTTGAGCGCCAGCGGCGCCGGGAACGGGCCGGTTTCGTCGCCGACGGCCTGCCGGATGTCGCCGGGACGGCTGCCGATCGAACGATCCCCCGCGACCTTCGCGAGCTGGTCGTGCAGTACGTCAGCACCGAGCTGACCCGCACCGGAGGCCGCCTGGTACGACGAGACCATCAGCTCGCGCAGACCGTACTCCCGGTGCAGCGAGGCGATCGCGACGATCATGGTCAACGTGGTGCAGTTGGCGTTGGCGATGATCCCTTTCGGGCGGTTCCGCGCCTGCTCCGGGTTGATCTCCGGCACCACCAGCGGTACGTCCGGGTCCATCCGGAACACCTGCGAGTTGTCCACCGCTACGGCGCCCCGGGCGGCGGCGATCGGCGCGTACTCCCGGGAGATGTCGTCGGTGCTGACGAACATCGCGATGTCGACCCCGTCGAACACTTCGGGGGCCACCGCCTGAATGGACAGGGTCTCGCCGCGTACCTGGAGCTTCCGCCCGGCGGAACGCTCAGAGGCCACCAGTTTGATCTCGCCGAACTTGTTCTCCCGGCTGGACAGCAGCTCGCGCATCACGGTGCCCACGGCTCCGGTCGCGCCGACGATCGCCAGCGACGGCAGTGTCGTTTCAGTCAACCTGGTCTTCTCGACCATTCTCGTCACCTTCCGGTACCGGCGTAGACAACCGCTTCTTCTTCGCCGCCGAGCTCGAACGCGTCATGGATGGCGCGTACCGCCTCATTGAGGTCGGTGTCCCGGCAGACCACCGAGATCCGGATCTCCGAGGTCGAGATCATCTCGATGTTGACGCCCGCCGTACCCAACGCCGCGAAAAACTTCGCCGCCACCCCGGGGTGGGATCGCATCCCGGCGCCGACCAGGGACACCTTGCCGACATGGTCGTCGAACAGCAACCCCTGGAACCCGACGGATTCCTTGACCTTCTGCAGCGCCGCCATCGCCGCCGCACCGTCGCTCTTGGGCAGCGTAAAGGAAATGTCGGTACGCGAGCTGCCATGTGTCGAAACGTTCTGCACGATCATGTCGAGGTTGATCTCGGCGTCAGTGACGGCCTGGAAGATCCGGGCCGCCTCGCCCGGCTCGTCCGGTACGGCGAGCACGGTGATCTTGGCTTCACTGCGGTCGTGAGCGACCCCGGTGATCATCGCTTGCTCCACGGAAAGATCCTCCACAGACCCGGTCACAATGGTGCCCGGCTTGTTGGAATACGACGAGCGGACGTGGATCGGCAGCTCGGTCTGCCGGGCGTACTCAACGCTGCGCAGGTGCAGCACCTTGGCGCCGGACGCGGCGAGTTCCAGCATTTCCTCGTACGTGACCTCACCGATCCGCCGGGCGTTGGGCACGATCCGCGGGTCGGCCGTGTACACCCCGTCCACGTCGGTGTAGATCTCGCAGACGTCGGCTTCAAGCGCGGCGGCCAGCGCCACCGCGGTGGTGTCCGAACCACCGCGGCCGAGCGTGGTGATCTCTTTGGTCTCCCGGGACACACCCTGGAAACCGGCGACGATCGCCACCGCGCCCTCGTCGAGCGCGTTACGGATCCGCCCCGGCGTGACGTCGATGATCCGGGCCTTGCCGTGCACCGACGTGGTGATCATCCCGGCCTGGGAGCCGGTGTACGAGCGCGCTTCGTACCCCAGGTTGTGGATCGCCATGGCGAGCAGCGCCATCGAGATCCGCTCGCCCGCGGTGAGCAGCATGTCCAGCTCCCGCCCGGGCGGCAGCGGGCTCACCTGGCCTGCGAGGTCGAGCAGCTCATCGGTGGTGTCGCCCATCGCGGACACGGCGACAACCACGTCGTGCCCGGCCTTTCGCGCGGTCACGATACGTTCCGCGACCCGCTTGATGCGCTCGGCATCCGATACCGAGGAACCGCCGTACTTTTGTACTACGAGCGCCACTGGGCTCCTTACGTCACGCCGGATCTGCCATAAGACAGACATCCCGGCCTACTGAGTCCCGGGCCAGGGTACCGACCCGGGCCCCGCACGCGGGTCAGTGACCCGATGCGCCGGTGACCTGTCCCACGACGCCAGTGTCGCGATGAGGGCCTGTTGCGTAGATCTGATTCGAGCGACCGATTCAGGCGGTGATGTTAGCGCCCGCCACCGTTGTCAAAGCCGTCGCCGGCCGGTCCTCCCGGACCCGATTGCCGGAAAGACGATCTGCTGCACTACCCCTACCCGGCGAGCCTCCCCGACGTACCGCATATCCGCCAGCGAGAATTACCCGGTGCCCCAGAGTCCCCGCCCCCGGGCCGGCGATGATCGCCACGCACCGGCCCCATCGGCGCCGACGTTGTTGGTGGGCATGTTGCTCGCCGCCGCGGTCGCCCTCGGCGGCTGTGGCGGTGCTGAGCCGCTCGCCACGGCGCCGCCATCGACCACCGCGGCACCTCCACAGAGCCCGGCACAGCGGCTCGCGGCGCGGGTGGCCGCCGCCAAGGACGCCCGGTACGCCGCCAGGTACACGCTACGGACGAACGGGCGGCAGGACCGTACGGTGGCCGTGGAGATCGCACGGGACGGCAGCTGGCGGATCGACGTACCGGGTGGCGCGCACGGTGGCGCACAGGACGTGGCGGTCGTCGGCACCACGGACGGCACCTACCAGTGCGCGCTCGGGGGCGCGGTGAGCTGCGTCAAGATCGCGGACGCCCGCCGCGGGGTCCCCTCCCGGTACGACGTCCGGGTGCACCACCCGTTCACCGACTGGCTGGACGTACTCAGCGACCCCAAGCAGGCGCTGTCCGTGGACAAGGACAACTCGCTGTCGGTGCCGAAAGGCGACTGCTTCTCCGTGGAGCCGAACGCCGCCGCACTCGCGCCGCCGATGGACCCGGGGATCTACTGCTACCACGCGGACGGCGTACTGACCGGTGCCCGGTTCGGCGGCCGTACGTTGGTGCTGGCGGGAGGGGTGGCGAAGCCGGGGACCTCGATCAGCCTGCCCGGTCCAGTCACTGACGGTCGCGCTCTGGGCACCGAAGCACCGCCGAGCCCGACGCCGAGTACGTCGCCGTGACCGATGGGCCGGGCGCCGCCGCTAGTCGACGGTCACCCTCCCGCCGGAGAAGTGCCAGATAGCGCCC
This sequence comes from Micromonosporaceae bacterium, assembly GCA_050701795.1. Taxonomy (GTDB): domain Bacteria; phylum Actinomycetota; class Actinomycetes; order Mycobacteriales; family Micromonosporaceae; genus WHSM01. The sequence continues at coordinate 5,924 of JBOGDK010000044.1, read as the reverse complement.
GCGATGGTGGCCTTGTCCACGGTCAGGCCCTTGTATCCGAGTCGCAACCCGGTACGCAGCAGCGCGCGACGTATCCGCGGATGGTCGAGCCCTTCGATACCCGGGTGGTCGACTCCGACACCGGGGCGCAACCGGAGCCGGATCGCCAGCCTCCCCCCTGTCACCGGCGCCAGAACCTCCCACGGCAGAAAGACCGAACCACCAGTCTGTTGTACGGCCAGCCGCACGCCACGACGGTCGATCACGCACGCTATGTCGATCCGCAACCGGGACAGGTAGAGCCGGCCGCTGTACACCCAGATGCCGATCGCGGACACCACCAGGACCAGCGGAAACAGCACTGCCTGCCAGGTCAGGTCGATCGACCACAGCAGCATCGCCACCACCACGCCGAACCCCGTGGTCAGCAGCACCGAGATCAGCCCGACCACCATGATCGGGATGTAGAGACGCAGCAACGCCTGGCGGTCGGTACGCACCACGAGTCGCTCAGACGATTCCGGTCGGATCACGACCTCAAAGTAGCGACAGCGCGCCAGGCAACGGACGCCTACGCCAGCGCCTCGGTGGACCTGACCGTAGCGAGCCAGGTCCACCTGGAACGTGCGAGACGTCTCAGTTTCCGAGATCAGGCTCCCAGAATCGGAGGGCGTCACGTAGCGTGGCCAGCGTCATGTGGACGGCCCTGCTCCTTCGCCGCCGCGACGAGGCCCTCTAGGCCGGCACCTCGTCGCGGAGTTGCGGCACGCCGCCCGGGCCATCTGGTCGATTCGACCCGGTCCGCCGGTCCACTTTCCCAGCAGACCCGCACTGGCAGCGCTCACCCGCGCCCACATGACGAAGGAGCATTTTCGTGCCGGACGCCACGGACACGCCCGTAGAACCCCCTGCCACCGCCCCCACATCACGCGGCCTGGAACAGTTCGCACAACAGCCGAGCCGGATGCCGTACGGCCGCTACCAGCCGTACCACCAGCAGTTTTCTGTTGATCTTCCGGACCGCACCTGGCCGAGCCGCCGGATCGACACCACCCCCCAGTGGTGCGCGGTCGACCTGCGGGACGGTAATCAGGCGCTGATCGACCCGATGTCACCGGAACGCAAACGCCGGATGTTCGACCTGCTGACCCGGATGGGGTACAAGCAGATCGAGGTCGGCTTCCCGGCCGCCAGCCAGACCGACTACGACTTCATCCGGCAGCTGATCGAAGCGGACCTGATCCCGGACGACGTGATCATCCAGGTGCTGGTGCAGTGCCGGGAGCCGCTGATCGCGCGTACCTTCGACGCGATCCGGGGCGCGAAGCAGGCGATCGTGCACTTCTACAACTCCACCTCGACGTTGCAGCGGCGGGTGGTCTTCGGACTCGACCGCGACGGGATCACCGACATCGCCACGCAGGCGGCACGGCTCTGCCTGAAGTACGCCGAGCAGCTCCCCGACACCGAGATCTACTACGAGTACTCCCCCGAGTCGTACACCGGGACCGAACTGGAGTACGCCGTCGAGGTCTGCGGCGAAGTGGCCGAGGTGATCCAGCCGACGGTCGACCGGAAGCTGATCGTCAACCTGCCCGCGACCGTCGAGATGGCCACCCCGAACGTGTACGCCGACTCGATCGAGTGGATGCACCGGCACCTGCCCCGCCGGGACGCCCTGGTGCTTTCCGTACATCCCCACAACGACAGGGGCTGCGCCGTGGCCGCTGCCGAGCTGGGGGTGCTGGCCGGCGCCGACCGGGTCGAAGGATGCCTGTTCGGGAACGGGGAACGCACCGGGAACGTGGACCTGGTGACGCTGGGGCTGAACCTGTTCAGCCAGGGCGTGGATCCCAAGATTGACTTCTCCGACATCGACGAGATCCGGCGCGGTGTCGAGTACTGCAACCAGCTGCCGGTGCACGAACGGCACCCGTACGCGGGCGACCTCGTGTACACCGCGTTCTCGGGGTCGCACCAGGACGCGATCAACAAAGGCCTCGACGCGCTGGCCTCTGACGCCGCCGCTGCCGGAGTACCGGTCGACGAGCACACCTGGGGCGTGCCGTACCTGCCGATCGACCCTCGCGACGTGGGCCGGTCGTACGAGGCGGTGATCCGGGTGAACTCGCAGTCCGGCAAGGGCGGCGTGGCGTACGTGATGAAGACCGAACATCAGATGGACCTGCCGCGCCGGCTCCAGATCGAGTTCTCCGGGGTGGTGCAGACACGTACCGACTCCGAGGGCGGCGAGGTGTCTCCGGAGCGGATGTGGCGGATCTTCTCTGCCGAGTACCTGCGTGACGGCAGGGTCGCGGTGGACGGCTACACGACGTCCACGGTGGACGGCAAGGTTGAGGTCACCGCGGACGTGGTGGTCGACGGCGTACCGCGCGAGGTCACCGGGATCGGCAACGGCCCGATCGACGCGTTCACCCACGCCCTGTCCGCCGTCGGCGTGACCGTACGGGTGCTCGACTACGCCGAACACGCGCTCTCCTCCGGGGGCGACGCCACCGCCGCGGCGTACGTGGAGTGCGACGTCGCGGGCGAGGTCTTCTGGGGTGTCGGCGTGGACCCGAACATCCTCACAGCATCGCTCCGCGCGGTGACCAGCGCCGTCAACCGCGTCCCCTGACCCCCGCCGGGGATGGCGACAGTGGGCCTGAACCATGAGACTCGCCATCCGCGTCTCATGATCCGGGTCCACTGTCGCCTCGTGGACCGGATCCGGAGGCATCCGCGGGACAACCCTTGTTAACAATCTCGACCATCTGCATACCTAGCGAAACAATCCGCCGATAGCGCACGATCCGTACCAACAACTCTTCCTACCCGGAGAGGTGAGGATCGTGCGAAAGCTCCTGTTAGTCCTCGCTCTGGTCGCGGCGACCCTGTTCGGCACGGCGGGGCAGGCACTCGCGTACCCACCGAACCCACCGTCGGTGAGCGAGTCCTACAACCAGCTCGCGGCGCTGCGGGTGGCCGCACCGCTGTCGATGGACGGCTACAGCCGCGACAAGTTCCCGCACTGGATCAGTCAGGGCAACAACTGCAACACCCGCGAAGTGGTGCTGAAACGCGACGGCACCAACGTCGTGGTCGGTTCTGACTGCTATCCCGACAGCGGCCGCTGGTACAGCGTCTACGACCGGGTGTGGCTCTACAGCGCGTCCGACGTGGACATCGACCACATGGTGCCGCTGGCCAACTCGTGGCGTTCCGGATCCAAGTACTGGAGTACGTCGAGGCGCCAGGCGTTCGCCAACGACCTCAGCCGCGGCCAGCTGATCGCGGTGTCGGCGTCCAGTAACCGGTCCAAGGGCGACCAGGACCCGTCACAGTGGCGCCCCTCCAACACCAACTGGTGGTGCTACTACTCGCGACACTGGATCGATGTGAAGTACGACTACTCCCTGACCATCACCAGCTCCGAGAAGTCCGCCCTGTACAGCATGCTGAGCTACTGCTAGAAGCCACTGACCTGGGAGTTCTCGGTAGATCCTGGTCTGGGCGGACACGGCTCAGGAGCTTGGCGCCCGCGTCCCTGGCGACGCGGGCGCCGGCATGTTCAGCTCCAGTAGGCGCCCGCACCCGCTGTCGTACGACATGATGTCCAGGTGCTGACTCATAGTTCCGACTTCACGGTCGGCCCTGGCGGCGTCATGACCCCCGAGGTCGGCGTCGTCACCGGCGAGCTGACCTTGCGTACCGAGGTCTCCGACTCCGGGGCCGTCACCTTGAAGATCCAGTACAAAGGCGCCGAGGAGTGGTACGCCGTCGCGGGCGGCGAGATCACCCTGCCGACCGCCGCCGCCACCGATCCGGCCGCGGTGGAGGCGATACACCGGCTGGTGCTCGGCGTTCTGGAGCGGGGCGGCGCCGTACCACCTGGTTCGGAGGGGTGGACCCCGCAGACCGCGACCTGACTCCCACTCCCCTTCCCGGGCCGCTGCGCTGGCCGCGGCACGGAGTGTCCCGGGGCCCACGCCGCGCTGGGACCCGGGCATGATGGGCAGCACCCCACCCCGATCCCGGAGCCCCCGCCATCACCACCATCCCCCACCCCACGATCCTCAGCGCGGTGCTGCTCAACGCCGCCCTCGCCGCCGCCCTCGCCACCGCCGGATGCGGCGTCGTGGACATCGATGTCGACGTACGTCCCGGGCACGCCGCTTCCGGAAAGCCCGGAACTCCACCCCCGAGTGGCTCCGGGAACATGCCGAAACCGCCGTCCACCGAAGACTCACATGACCAGCTGGCGGCTCTGACCGTCGCCGCCGCAGGCAGCATGCGTGGGTATGACCGGGAGCGGTTTCCACACTGGAGCAGCCAGGGCGAGAACTGCACCACACGTGAAGTCGTCCTCGAACGGGACGGCGAGGACGTCGCGGTCGACGAGTCCTGCGCGCCGACCGCGGGACGGTGGTACAGCGGGTACGACGACCGCTGGTTCGACGAACCGCGCGAGCTCGACATCGATCACGTCGTACCACTCGCCAACGCGTGGCGCTCCGGCGCCGACGAATGGACCGACGCGGAACGCGAAGCGTTCGCCAACGACCTGGAACGTGGCCAACTGATCGCCGTCTCCGCCGGCAGCAACCGGGCCAAAGGCGACCAGGACCCGTCTGAATGGCGGCCGACCAACACGGAGGTCTGGTGTGACTACGCTGGCTGGTGGATCGACGTCAAGCACCACTATCAGCTGACCATCACCGACGCCGAGAAATCCGCACTCGGCGAGATGCTCGGCACCTGCTGAGACACCGCACCAGCAAACCGGTGCCCCGTGCCGCATCCCGGCCGGGCACCGGTCTGTGTCGCCGGTCGGTCGAACTGCCGCTAAGGGGAGCCGGGGCGGAGGGTGCCCGCGGTGAACGCCTCTTCCTGCAGGACCTCCGGACCGGCCTGGATGTCGCCGCCAGCGACCAGGACCGCTTCGACCTCGTGCGGCTGGATCTTCCCGTCCCGGATGTCCTCGGCCCAGTGGCAGGCCACTCGGTGACCGGACGCCAACTCCCGCAGCTCGGGACGTTCGTCCTTGCAGCGGGTGGGCTGCATCCATGGGCAGCGGGTGTGGAACCTGCACCCCGACGGCGGGTTCGCGGGCGAGGGCAGGTCACCCTGCAGCAGGATCCGCTCCCGCTCGTCCTCCACCACCGGGTCCGGGACCGGCACCGCGCTCATCAGGGCCCTGGTGTACGGGTGCAGCGGCTCGGCGTACAGGGCGTCGCTGTCGGCCTCTTCGACCAGGCCACCGAGGTACATCACGCCAACGGTGTCGCTGATGTGGCGTACCACGGCGAGGTCGTGCGCGATCACCAGGTACGTCAGATTCCGCTCGCCCTGCAACTCCTCCAGCAGGTTGATCACCTGAGCCTGGATCGATACGTCGAGCGCGCTCACGGGCTCGTCCGCGACGATCAGATCCGGCCCGAGCACCAGGGCACGGGCGATCCCGATCCGTTGCCGCTGACCGCCGGAGAACTCGTGCGGATACTTCCGCAGCCCCCCGGTGGGGAGTCCCACCGCGTCCAGCGCGTCGGTGATCACCTTTCGGGAACCGCCGTTGCCTCCCAGGCCGTGTGCCTTCAGGCCCTCGGTGAGCAACGACTCGACGGTCTGCCGTGGGTCCAGACTGGACAGTGGGTCCTGGAACACCATCTGCATCCGGCGACGCAGCAGGCGCAGCTGTTCGCCTTTCAGGGCGCGTACGTCGATTCCGTCGAAACGGATCTGCCCGTCGGTGGGCTCCACCAGGCGCAGCAGGCCGCGTCCCAACGTCGACTTGCCGCACCCGGATTCGCCCACCAGACCGTACGTCTGGCCGCGCTTGATCGACAGGGAAACTCCGTCGACCGCGTACACGTAGCCGACAGTGCGGTCGAGCAGGATGCCCCGCTTGATCGGAAAGTGGACTTTGAGGTCGTCCAGTTCGACGA